>NZ_JBJHAO010000003.1:0-355019 GCF_054051075.1 Blastococcus sp. SYSU DS0617 | reverse complement strand
CCGCCGCCGCCCCCCCCCCCCCCCCCCCCCCCCCCCCCCCCCCCCCCCCCCCCCCCCCCCCCCCCCCCCCCCCCCCCCCCCCCCCCCCCCCCCCCCCCCCCCCCCCCCCCGGTTCCGTGCGTCAGGCGCCGTCGCGGCGCGACTCCGCGGGCAGCGGGGAGCCGACGTCGGCCGTGCCGGCCGTCCCCGACGCCCGTTCCCGCTGGGCAGCGGTGCGGACGGGCCCCGCCACGTCGGGCACCCCGTCCCCGTCGGTGTCGGGCGCCGGCTTCACCGACAGCACGAAGTCGTCCCCGTGGTGCCGGATGCCGTGCACCACGGCCTGCTCCACGGCCTCGACCGCGGCGGTCCGGCGCAGCACCATCGGGTCCGAGCGCACGTCCTTGGCCAGGGACGCGGCCAGCCCGACCATGACCAGCGCGAAGGGCAGCGCGGCGATGATCGTCAGGTTCTGCAGGCCGGTGAGCGCCTCGTCCCCGCCGACCAGCAGCATGATCGCCGCCACGGCGCCCATCACGACGCCCCAGAAGATCACGATCCGGCGGGTGGGCTCGATGGTCCCGCGCTCGGACAGCGAGCCCATGACGATCGAGGCGGCGTCGGCACCGGAGACGAAGAAGATCGCCACCAGCACCATGACCAGCACCGTCATCACGGTCGCCAGCGGGTAGGTGTCCAGGACGCCGAACAGCTGCCCCTCGCTGGTCGACTGCCCGGCGACGTCCGAGCCGTCGCGCTGGGCCGCGATGCCGGCACCGCCGAAGATCGCGAACCACACCAGGCTCACCACGCTGGGCACGAGCAGCACACCGGCGACGAACTGGCGGATCGTGCGGCCCCGGCTGATCCGGGCGAGGAACAGCCCGACGAACGGCGTCCAGCTGATCCACCAGGCCCAGTAGAAGACCGTCCAGCCGCGCAGCCACTCGGCCATCGGGTCGCCCCCGCTGGCCTCGGTCCGCCCGGCCATCTCGGCCAGGTCGGAGAAGTAGGCGCCGATGGCCCCCGGGACGAGGTTGAGGATGAGGACCGTCGGGCCGACGACGAAGACGAACAGCGCGAGCACGCCGGCCAGCACCATGTTGATGTTGGACAGCCACTGGATGCCCTTGGCCACCCCGGAGACCGCCGAGGCGACGAACGCGGCGGTGAGCACCGCGATGATCGCCACCAGCAGGCCGTTGCCGGCGTCGCCGAGCCAGCCGAGGATCTCCACGCCGCTGCCGATCTGCAGCGCACCGAGCCCGAGCGAGGCCGCCGAGCCGAACAGCGTGGCGAAGATGGCCAGGACGTCGATGAACTTGCCCGCCGGGCCCTCGGTCCTGCGGCGGCCGAACAGCGGCGCGAACGCGGCGCTGATCAGCTGCGGGCGGCCCCGGCGGAACGTGCCGTAGGCGATGGCCAGGCCGACGACGGCGTAGATGGCCCACGGGTGCAGGCTCCAGTGGAACAGCGTGGTGGCCATCGCCGTCGAGATCGCCTCGGGCGTCTCGGCGTCGACCGTGCGCGGGGGCGGTGACACGTAGTGGGTCAGCGGCTCGCTGACGCCGAAGAACATCAGCCCGATGCCCATGCCGGCGCTGAACATCATGGCGATCCAGGAGACCGTCCGGAACTCCGGCTGCTCGTCGTCACGGCCCAGCGGGATCCGCCCGTACCGGCTGCCCGCCAGCCAGAGGACGAAGACGACGAAGGACGAGGCGAGGAGCACGAACAGCCAGCCGAGGTTGCTCACGATCCAGGTCAGGGCGTTCCCGCTGGCGCTGCCCAGGCCGGACGGGGAGAGGAAGCCCCAGGCGACGAACGCCAGGGACACGACGGCGGCGATGCCGAACACGGTGGTGTCCAGGCGGCCACCGCGGTCGACGGCGGACCGGGGCGGCTGGGCCAGCGCCGGGTGGACGGCGTCGGCAGCGGCAGGTCCGGTGCTGCCCGCGGGGTCGGTCGACTCCTGCGCGGGCGGTGTCGTGGTCGGGTTCAGGGTCACAGGTGTCCAGCGCCGGTACGGCGCCCCTCCGTTCGGTTCGACGGCGGCTCCGCCCGGCGGTGAACGGAGCGCCGTGCTCCACGGTCCGCACAAGCGCGGGCGCGCGCAAACCGACCGCCCCGCGCGCGCCCCGCGCTCGCCCGACCGGGTGGTCCCCGGCGGCGTCGTACCCGCACGGGAGACTGGGGGCATGGAGCTGCCCGGCGCCCTGCACGCCCCCACCGACGACGGGTTCAGGGCCACCGCCCTGACCATCGGGCCGTGGGATCCCGCGCTCCAGCACGCGGGCCCACCGGCGGCGCTGCTGGCCCGCGAGGCGGAACGCGCCAGCGGCATCCCGGGCGGGCAGACGGTGCGGCTGAACTACGACATCCTCGGCCCGGTGCCGGTCGGGCCGGTACGGATCAGCACCACCGTCCTGCGGCCCGGCCGCCGCGTCGAGCTCGTCGAGGCCGTCCTGGACGCCGGGGACGGGCGCCCGCTCATGCGGCTCTCGGCCTGGCGGATGCGCACCCGCACCGAGGACCTCCCGGAGGCCGCCGAGGGCGCGGCGCCGGCCGCTGCGCACCCCGCGCCCGCCGGCGTCCCGGAGAGCCGGCGGGACGAGGCAGCCTTCTTCCGCTCCGACGTCGCCTACCACAAGGCGCTGGAGTGGCGGTTCGCCGGCGGCAGCTTCAACTCCCCGGGGCCGGCCGCCGCCTGGACCCGCCCGCAGTGCACGCTGGTGGAGGGCGAGCCGATCACCCCGCTGCAGCACCTGCTCGTCATGACCGACGCGGCCAGCGGCATCTCCGCGATCCTCGACTGGAGCACCGCAACCTTCGCCAACGTCGACCTGAGCGTGTCGCTGCACCGCCCACCGCGCGGGGAGTGGCTGGGCATGGACGCGACCACGGTGCTGGGCGACTCGGGGGCCGCGCAGTGCTCCGCCGTCCTCTTCGACGCCGACGGGGCGATCGGCCGCTCCACCCAGTCACTGTTCGTGGAACCCCGATGAGCAGCCCACCACCGCGCACGCCAGGCTGGGCGACGACGAGATCGACGAGGAGGAACCCTTCGTGGGCGACGCGCTGAGAGACGTCCTGGACTGGCTGTCCGGGCGTGGGCTCGAGGTGGTCCTGATCATCCTGGGCTCACTGCTGCTCGCCCGGCTCGTGTCGTGGGCCGGCAGCCGGATCACCGACCGCATCGACGCCCGCTACACCGAGGGCGACGCGCTCGTGCGCTCCGAGGCGGCCAAGCACCGGCACTCCCTCACCCAGGTGCTCACCTGGGCCGCGGTCGTCCTCATCTACTCGATCGCGGTGTTCTTCGTGCTCGACCGGCTCGGCGTGCCGATCACCGGCCTGGTGGCCCCGGCGACCGTGCTGGGCGTGGGCCTCGGCTTCGGTGCGCAGCGGATCGTCGGCGACGTCCTGGCCGGGTTCTTCATCATCACCGAGCGGCAGTACGGCTTCGGGGACGTCGTCTCCATCCAGGTCGTCGGCGGGATGGAGCCGGCCCAGGGCACGGTCGAGGACGTGACGCTGCGCATCACCCGCGTGCGCTCCGTCGACGGCGAGGTAGTCACCGTGCCGAACGGGCAGATCGTCAAGGTCATCAACCTGTCGCGGGACTGGGCGCGGGCGGTGGTCGACGTGCCGGTGCCCACCGGTACGGACGTCAACCGGGTCAACGAGGTCCTGCGCACGGTCGGCCGGGAGGCGTTCCGGGACCCCGCGCTGCGCCCGCTGCTGCTCGACCTGCCCAGCGTGATGGGTGTGGAGAGCCTGGGCCTGGAGCAGGTGAACGTCCGGATGGTGGCGCGCACCCTGCCGGGCAAGCAGTTCGACGTCGGCCGCGAGCTGCGCGCCCGCGTCGTCGACGCGTTCCGCGACCAGGGCATGAAGGTCAGCACGCCGTCGGTCTCCGATGACGAGCCGACGTCCCGGCCCGAGCGGGAGAGGGAGGACGCGTGACCACCCCCCAGGACGACCGGCCCCGCGCCGAGGGCGACGAGCCCACCGTCAGCACGGCCCCGACCAGCGGCACCGCGGCGGCACCGCCCACCTCCCGGTGGTGGAACTGGGGTTCCGTCCCCGACCACCTCGGCCGGGCACGGACCTCCACGGTGATCCTGTCGGTGCTGTTCCTGGCGATCTTCACGCTGTACCTCAACGTCCGGCCCGACGAGCAAGGATCCGCCAGCAGGCCGGCCGACGGAGGCAGCGACGTGGAGGCGCCCGTGGTGCCCGGTCTGCCGACGGAGCCCACCGAGGAGCCCGAGCCCACCGGGGAGCCGTCCCCCACCGCCGGGCCGGGGACGACCAGCACCCCGACGACCACCCCGTCCACGAGCTCGCCCGGCACCTCCACGGCAGAGCCGACCGGCGAGCCGGACGACCCCACGGAGACGTCGGAGCCGGCCGAACCGACCGGCGAGCCGGAGGACGAGGACACCGCCGGACCGACGTCGCCGTCGACTCCGTGATCGAAGCGGTACCGCCCTCACGCGACGTAGCGGGAAACGGCAGGGCAAGATCTGGTGTCTGCCCCGCCCGAAGGAGACCCCGCCCGTGTCTGCACGTTCCCTGACCCGCCGCGCCGCGACCGCCGTCGCCGCCGCCTCCACCGTCGCAGTGGTCCTCACCGGCTGCGGCGACGACCCCGACAGCTCAGAGCCCTCCGCCGAGAACGCCGCCGGGGAGCTCCTGCCCGCCGTCGAGGTCGACGAGGAGCTGGCCGCCCGGGTGCCTGACGAGATCGGCGAGGACGGGAAGATCACCGTCGGCACCGACACCAGCTACGCGCCGAGCGAGTTCATCGCCGCCGACGGCGAGACGATCGTCGGCTTCGACATCGACCTGTTCGCGCTGGTGGCGCAGAAGCTCGGGTTCGATGCGGAGTTCGAGTCGGCGGACTTCGGCTCGATCATCGCCGGCGTCGGCTCGGGCCGGTACGAGGTGGGCGTCTCCTCCTTCACGATCAACCCCGACCGCCTCGCCGAGGCGACGATGGTGAGCTACTTCTCCGCGGGCACCCAGTGGGCCGTGCAGTCGGGCAACCCGGAGGACGTCGACCCCGACAACGCCTGCGGGCTGTCGGTCGCCGTGCAGGCCGACACCGTCCAGGTCGAGGACATCACCGCCCGCTCGGCCGAGTGCGAGGCCGCCGGCGAGGAGGCCATCGACATCCAGCAGTTCGAGGGCCAGGACGAGGCCACCGCCGCGCTGGTCTCGGGCCGGGTGGACGCCGGCCTCGCCGACTCCCCGGTCATGGCCTACGCGGTCCAGCAGACCGGCGACCAGCTCGAGCTGCTCGGCGACATCTACGACTCCGCGCCCTACGGCTACGTCGTCCCGTCGGAGCAGACGGAGTTCGCGGAGGTGCTGGCCGATGCGCTCACCGCGCTGATCGAGGACGGCACCTACGAGGAGATCCTCGAGAAGTGGGGCGTCGAGGCCGGCGCGATCGACGACCCGACCGTCAACCCGACCGTCGACTGACGCCTCCGCACCTCCCCATGCCCGACACGAGCACGACCCCGGCACCGCCCGAGCAGATCCGGGCGGTGCCGGTCCGTCATCCCGGCCGCTGGATCGCCACCGCCGTCATCGCCGTGCTCGCCGCGATGTTCGTCCACATGCTGGCCACCAACCCGGTGTTCCAGTGGGACTTCATGGTCGAGAACATGTTCAGCGACGCCGTCCTCCGGGGCGCGCGGACCACGCTGATCATGACGGTGCTGGCCATGGCCATCGGCATCCTGCTCGGCATCGTGCTGGCGATCATGCGGCTGTCGGCCAACCCGGTCGTCTCGGGCGCGGCGTGGGTCTACATCTGGTTCTTCCGCGCCATCCCGCGCATCGTGCTGCTGTTCTTCTCGGCCAGCCTCGGGGCGCTGTACTCGACCTACGAGCTGGGCTTCCCCTTCGACCAGCAGCTGATGGGCTTCTTCGGCTGGGAGGGCGACTGGCGCTTCCTGAGCCTGGACGGCAACGACATCTTCCGCGGGTTCGTCGCCGGCCTGCTGGGGCTGGCGCTGTCCGAGGCCGCCTACGCGGCCGAGATCGTGCGGGCCGGCATCCAGTCGGTCGACCCCGGGCAGACCGAGGCGGCCGCCGCGCTGGGGATGGGCCGCGGGAAGACGATGCGCCGGATCGTGCTGCCCCAGGCGATGCGCGTCATCATCCCGCCGATGGGCAACGAGACGATCGCGATGCTCAAGGACACCTCGCTGCTGATCGCGGTGCCGGTGTCCAACGAGCTGAACTTCCAGCTGCGCGCCATCGGCAGCCGCACGTTCCAGGTCATCCCGATGGCCGTCGCCTCGATCCTCTGGTACCTGGCCCTGGCCAGCATGCTCATGATCGGCCAGCACTTCCTGGAGAAGCGGTTCAGCCGCGGGTTCGGCGCCCGCGAGACGCGGCGGCAGCGGGCGGCCCGCGAGGCCGCCCAGGCCGGCAGCGTCCGATGAGCAGCGTGCCGGGCCCGCCGATGGTGAAGGCCGAGGGCGTGCACAAGTCCTTCGGCCACGTGGAGGTGCTCAAGGGGATCGACCTGGAGGTCGCCCCCCGCGAGGTCATGTGCATCGTCGGCCCGTCGGGCTCGGGCAAGTCCACGTTCCTGCGCTGCATCAACCACCTCGAGCGGATCGACGCCGGACGGCTGTCGGTGAACGGCCACCTGGTCGGCTACCGCGAGAAGGGCGGCCGGCTGCACGAGCTGCGCGACGCCGAGGTGGCCGCCCAGCGCCGCGAGATCGGCATGGTCTTCCAGCGCTTCAACCTCTTCCCGCACATGACCGCGCTGGAGAACGTCGTCGAGGCGCCGGTCCAGGTGAAGGGCGTGAAGCGGGCGGAGGCCCGCGAGCGCGGCGCCGCCCTGCTGGAGCGGGTCGGGCTGGGCGACCGGATCCACACCTACCCGAACCAGCTCTCCGGCGGCCAGCAGCAGCGGGTCGCGATCGCCCGCGCCCTGGCGATGGAGCCGCAGCTCATGCTGTTCGACGAGCCCACCTCGGCCCTGGACCCGGAGCTGGTCGGCGAGGTGCTCGACGTCATGCGGGGCCTGGCCGCGGACGGGATGACCATGGTGGTGGTCACCCACGAGATGGGCTTCGCCCGCGAGGTGGGCGACAGCCTGGTGTTCATGGACGACGGCGCCGTCGTCGAGGCCGGCGACCCGCGGCAGGTGCTCACCGACCCGCAGCACGAACGCACCCGCGCCTTCCTCTCCAAGGTGCTCTGACGGAGGATCCCGCTGCAGCCGGGCCGGTGGGACCCGTGTTTCACGTGGGACAACCGAGGCGCCTAAGATCGGCTCGGCTCACGAGAGGCAGTGCGAAGCACCTGGCTGACTGCCCGGCAACCTCCTACTCCGTCTGAGGTGCTCCAGGGGAAGAGCCGGCCGTCGCGGCGTCCGCCGCGGGGCAAGGACGGGGCTCCCGTGCGCCGCGGGATCTCCTGAGCGGAAGGAGACGGCGCATGAGCGACCCGCAGAACTGGAGCTTCGAGACCCGGCAGATCCACGCCGGCACCAGCCCCGACCCGACGACCGGGGCCCGCGCCCTGCCGATCTACCAGACGACCAGCTACCAGTTCCGCGACAGCCAGCACGCCGCGGACCTGTTCGCGCTGGCCGAGATGGGCAACATCTACACCCGGATCATGAACCCGACGCAGGACGCGCTCGAGCAGCGCGTCGCCTCGCTGGAGGGCGGCGTCGCGGCACTCGCGGTGGCCTCGGGGCAGGCCGCGGAGACGCTGGCCATCCTCAACCTCGCCGAGGCCGGCGACCACGTCGTGGCGTCGGCGTCCCTCTACGGCGGCACCTACAACCTGCTGCACCACTCGCTGCCCAAGATGGGCATCACCGTCTCCTTCGTCGAGAACCCCGACGACCCGGAGAACTGGCAGTCGCTGGTGCAGGAGAACACCCGGGCCTTCTACGCCGAGACCATCGGCAACCCGAAGGGCGACGTGCTCGACATCGAGACCGTCGCCGGCGTCGCGCACCGCAACGGCGTCCCGCTCATCGTGGACAACACGGTGGCCACCCCGTACCTGATCCGACCCTTCGAGTTCGGCGCCGACGTCGTCGTGCACTCGGCGACCAAGTACCTGGGCGGCCACGGCACGGCGATCGCCGGCCTGATCGTCGACGGCGGCTCGTTCGACTGGCGCGGCGGCAAGCACCCCATGTTCACGACGCCGGACCCGACCTACCACGGCGTCGTCTACGCCGACCTCGGTGCGCCGGCCTTCGCGCTCAAGGCCCGGGTGCAGCTGCTGCGCGACCTCGGCCCGGCCGTCTCCCCCTTCAACGCCTTCCTGGTCGTGCAGGGCATCGAGACCCTGTCGCTGCGCATGGACCGGCACGTGGCCAACGCCCAGCGGGTGGCGGAGTTCCTCGAGGCCCACGACGCCGTCGACCGGGTCAACTACGCCGGCCTGCCCACCAACCAGTGGCACGCGGCGCAGCAGAAGTACGCCCCGAAGGGCGCCGGCGCCGTCCTCACCTTCGAGCTGCACGGCGGCAAGGAGGCCGGCCAGAAGTTCGTCGAGGCGCTCGAGCTGCACAGCCACGTGGCCAACATCGGCGACGTGCGCTCGCTGGTGATCCACCCCGCGTCGACGACCCACTCGCAGCTGACCCCCGAGGAGCAGCTGACCACCGGTGTCACCCCCGGTCTGGTGCGCCTGGCCGTCGGCCTGGAGGGGATCGAGGACATCCTCGCCGACCTCGAGGCCGGTTTCCGCGCGGCGAAGTCCGCCTGACGATGGGCGGGTGGGTCGAGGGGGATCCGGTCGGCGACCGGCTCTTCCTCGACCTGCCCGCCGTCCCGCTCGAGCGGGGCGGCGAGCTCGCCGACGTGCGGGTCGCCTACGAGACGTGGGGCACGCTCGCCCCCGACCGCAGCAACGCCGTCCTCGTCGAGCACGCGCTGACCGGTGACAGCCACGTCGTCGGTCGGTCCGGGCCCGGTCACGCGACGGCGGGCTGGTGGGAGGGGCTGGTCGGCCCCGGGCGCCCGCTGGACACCGACCGGTGGTTCGTCGTCTGCGCCAACGTGCTCGGCGGCTGCCAGGGGACGACCGGGCCCGGCTCCCTCGCCCCGGACGGCGCCCGCTGGGGATCCCGCTTCCCCGAGGTGACGGTGGGCGACCAGGTGCGGGTCGAGGTCGCCCTGGCCGACGCGCTGGGCATCGACCGCTGGGCCTGCGTGGTGGGCGGCTCGATGGGCGGCATGCGGGCGCTGGAGTGGGCCGTGGCGCTGCCCCAGCGGGTCGGGTCGCTGTTCTTCCTGGCCTCGGGGGCGGCCGCGTCCGGCGACCAGATCGGCACCCAGACCACGCAGCAGGCGGCCATCCGCGTCGATCCACGGTGGCGCGGCGGCGACTACGACCGGTCCGACCCGCCGTCCGACGGGCTGGGGATCGCCCGCCGGATCGCTCACCTGACCTACCGCAGCGCGCTGGAGCTCGACGCGCGCTTCGCCTCGCGCGTGCAGGAGGACGGCCGTTACGCCGTCGCCAGCTACCTGGACCACCACGCCGACAAGCTGGCCGGCCGGTTCGACGCCGGCAGCTACGTCGTCCTCACCGAGGCGATGAACTCCTGGGACGTCGGCCGCGGCCGCGGCGGGGTGGAGGCGGCGCTGGCCCGGGTGACCGCGCGCACCGTCGTCGCCGGCATCGACAGCGACCGGCTCTACCCGCCGGCGCTGCAGCAGCGCGTCGCCGACGCCCTGGGCGTGCCGCTACGGCTGATCTCCTCGCCGTACGGGCACGACGGCTTCCTCGTGGAGGTCGACGCGGTCGGCGGGCTGCTCAGCGAGCTGCTCACCCGCTGACCGGGCCGAACCCTGCGAAGCCGTGGTCATCACCCGCCGATCGCCACGAGTTCGCATGGTTCGTCGGGCCGGCGGTCACCGCTCGCCGGTCGGCTCCAGGAATTCCAGCCGGTTGCCGAACGGATCGGCCGCGTAGAAGCGGTCGTGCCCGGGGAAGTCGTCGTCCCAGGTCACCCGGTGGCCGGCTCCCTCCAGCGCCTCGGCCACGGCGCGCAGGCCCCTCACCTGCAGCCCGGGATGCGCCTTGCGCGCCGGGACGAAGGGATCCTCGACGCCGAGGTGCACCTCGAGGCCGCCGCCCCGGAACCAGCAGCCGCCCCGCGCCGCGAGGACCGGCGGCTTGTCCAGCTCCCGCATGCCGAGGACGTCGCGCCAGAACGCCCGGCAGTGCTCCTCACCGCCACGCGGGATGGCCAGCTGGACGTGGTGGACCGGCAGCAGCTCGAAGGCGGGCACGCGCCGACGCTAGCGAAGGGCAGGACCGCAGACTGTCCGGTGTGGACGACGACCTCCTCGCGCTGCGCGACACCTGCGACCGCTCGCTCACCGGCCACGGCGAGTGGCGCCCCGGGGCCCTGCTGGCCACGGTCCCGCCGGACACGGCAGCGGACCGGTACGGCGAGGGTGGCGTCGTCGCCGAGCTGGAGGCGGAGGTCGCCGCGCTGCTCGGCAAGCCCGCCGCGGTGTACCTGCCCAGCGGCGTGATGGCGCAGCAGGCAGCGCTCCGGGTGCACGCCGATCGCCGTGCCCGCCGGACCGTGCTCTGCCATCCGGAGAGCCACCTGGTCGCGCACGAGGAGCAGGCCTTCGAGCGGCTGCACGGGCTGGTGCTGCGGTCCGTCGGGAACCGGCACCGGCTCCTGCTGCGCGCCGACCTGGACGCGGTCGCCGAGCTGCCCGCGGCCCTGCTCGTCGAGCTGCCGCAGCGCGACCTCGGCGGGCAGCTGCCCCCGTGGGACGACGTCGTCGCGCAGGTGGGCTGGGCGCGGGAGCGGGGCGCGGCCGCCCACCTGGACGGCGCCCGGCTCTGGGAGGCCGCGGCCGGCTACGGGCGCTCCCCCGCCGAGGTCGCCGCGCCCTTCGACACCGTCTACGCGAGCTTCTACAAGGGCATCGGCGCGCTGGCCGGCTGCTGCCTGGCCGGGCCGGAGGACGTCGTGGCCGAGGTCCGCGAATGGCGACGGCGGCTGGGTGGCACCCTCTTCGGGCTGTGGCCGGGGGCGGCATCGGCCCTGACCTGCCTGCGGCGCCGGCTGCCGCTGATGCCGGCCTACCTGCAGCGCGCCCGCGAGGTGGCCGACGCGGTGCGGGACCTGCCCGGGGTCACCGTCGTCCCGGACCCGCCGCAGACGCCGATGCTGCACCTGCTGCTGCGTACCACGCCCGAGCCGTTCACCGCGGCCGCCCGCCGGCTGGCCGACGACGGCCTGTGGACCTGGCCGCAGGCCGCGATCACCGGTGACCCCGGCACCGTGCGGGTCGAGCTCCCGGTGGGCGACGCGACGCTGGCGCGAGGGATCGACGAGATCCGCGGCGCGATCGCCGCACTCGCCGGCTGATCAGCTCTCGATGCGGCGCACCCGTCGCGCGCCGTCGAGCCGGTCGCTGTAGGCCTTCGCGTTGTACTGGATGTGCAGCTGGTCGTCCTCGGTCGCCTCGCGCATCACCT
The DNA here is from genome assembly GCF_054051075.1 of Blastococcus sp. SYSU DS0617. Lineage (NCBI taxonomy): Bacteria > Bacillati > Actinomycetota > Actinomycetes > Geodermatophilales > Geodermatophilaceae > Blastococcus > Blastococcus sp. SYSU DS0617. The sequence continues at coordinate 343,529 of NZ_JBJHAO010000003.1, read as the reverse complement.
TGGCCGGGACGCCGGCGATCAGCGACCGCGGCGGGAAGACCTTGCCCTGGGTGACGACGGCGCCGGCGGCCACGATCGAGCCCGAGCCGATGTGCGCGCCGTTCATGACCACGCTGCCCATGCCGACGAGCACGTCGTCGTCGATGCGGGCGCCGTGCAGCACCACCCGGTGCCCCACCGACACCCGCTCCCCCACGACCAGCGGGAAGCCGGGATCGGAGTGCAGCGTGCAGCCGTCCTGGATGTTGGAGTCGGCGCCGATCTCGATGACCTCGGCGTCGGCGCGGGCCACGGCGCCGTACCAGATGCTCGACCGGGGGCCCATCGTCACCGCGCCCACCACGACCGCCGTGGGCGCGACGAACGCCTCGTCGTCGATCGCGGGAGTGCCGAAGTCCAGGGCGCCGATGAAGTTCTCACTCATCCCTGCACCCCAGCACAGCCGGCCCGGCACGGCGCGGCCGGGGCGCCGGGCATCAGATCAAGCCGTGCGCGTGCACCGCTTCGGCCACCTGCAGGAACCCGGCCACGTTGGCGCCGAGCACCAGATCGCCCGGGGAGCCGTACTCCTCGGCCGTCTCGTGGCAGCGCGCATGGATGCCGCGCATGATCTCCTCGAGCTTGGCCTCGCTGTGGTCGAAGGTCCACCGGTCCCGCGAGGCGTTCTGCTGCATCTCCAGGGCCGAGGTGGCCACGCCGCCGGCGTTGGCCGCCTTCCCGGGGGCGAAGCCGATGCCGGCGGCCCGGAAGAGGTCGACCGCTTCCGGAGTGGCCGGCATGTTGGCACCCTCGACGACGTACCGGCAGCCGTTGCCGACCAGCGTGCGCGCCGCCCCGCCGTCGAGCTCGTTCTGCGTGGCACTGGGGACGGCCACCTCGCACGGGACGTCCCAGATGCTGCCGCCCGCGACGAAGGAGGCGCCGTCCACCCGGTCGGCGTAGACGCTGATCCGGGCCCGCTCGACCTCCTTCACCTGCTTGAGCACCTCGAGGTCGATGCCCTGCTCGTCGACGACGTAGCCGCTGGAGTCCGAACAGGCCACGACGGTGCCGCCGAGCTGGTGCACCTTCTCGATGCCGTAGACCGCGACGTTCCCCGACCCGCTGATGACCACCCGCCGGCCGTCGAAGGACTCCCCGCGGGCATGCATCATCGCGTCGGCGAAGAACGCGGCGCCGTAGCCGGTCGCCTCGGTGCGCACCAGCGCGCCGCCCCAGCCCAGCCCCTTGCCCGTGATGACCCCGGACTCGTAGCGGTTGGTGATGCGCTTGTACTGGCCGAAGAGGTAGCCGATCTCGCGGGCGCCGACGCCGATGTCGCCGGCCGGGACGTCGGTGTACTCGCCCAGGTGCCGGTAGAGCTCGGTCATGAACGACTGGCAGAACCGCATCACCTCGGCGTCCGACCGGCCCTTGGGGTCGAAGTCCGAGCCGCCCTTGCCGCCGCCGATGGGCATCCCGGTGAGCGCGTTCTTGAAGATCTGCTCGAAGCCGAGGAACTTGACGATGCCGAGGTTCACCGAGGAGTGGAAGCGCAGGCCGCCCTTGTAGGGCCCGAGCGCGGAGTTGAACTCCACCCGGAACCCGCGGTTGATCTGCACCTCGCCCCGGTCGTCCTGCCACGGGACGCGGAAGATGATCTGCCGCTCGGGCTCGCAGATGCGCTCGATCGTCTTCATCTCGGCGTACTCGCTGTGCCGCCCGAGCACGACGGCCAGCGACTCGAGCACCTCGCGCACCGCCTGGTGGAACTCGGCCTCACCCGGGTTCCGCCGCAGCACCTCGGCGTAGATCTCCTCCACCTTGGCCGGTACGTCCACGTGCACTCGGTCCTCCGTACTGCTCGTCCGACGACGGGCGCTCAACGTACGCGCGACGGGGCCCGCTCAGGGGGCGACCTCCGCCAGCGCGCCGGGCACCTCGCCCGGCAGCTCCCGGGCGAGGAAGCCCATCGGACCGATCGACGACGCAAGCCGCTCACCGGCCCGCCCGTGCAGCCACGCGGCCCACAGCGCGGCCTGGGCCGGCTCGGCCCCGCGCGCGAGCAGGCCACCTGTGATGCCGGCGCGCACGTCACCGGAGCCGGAGACGCCCAGCCCTGCGTTGCCGCTGTCGTCCCGCCACAGCCGCCCGTCGGGCGCCGCGGTCCACGAGGTGGCCCCGCCCAGCCCCACCACCGCCTTCGCCCGGCCGGCCAGGTCCGCGGCGGCGCCCGCCGGATCCTCGTCGATCTCGCGCTCCTCGACGTGCAGGGCGTAGGCGGCCTCGGTGGGATTGGGGGTGAGCACGACCCGCCCGTCCAGGTGGTGCACGCAGCTCTCCTCGGCGGTGACCGCGGCCAGACCGAGGGCGTCCAGGGCCAGCGGCCCGCTCAGGTGTGGCAGCAGCCGCTCGCCGAAGGCCTGGGTCGCCTCCTTGTCGGCCATGCCGGGCCCGATCAGCACGGCGTCGGCCGCCTCGGCCAGGTTGCGGACGACGTCCGCCGCGTCCGGGGCGATGGCGCCGCCGCGGGTCTGCGGCAGGGCCCGGACCAGCGCCTCGGGCAGTGCGGTGGCCACGTGCGGGGCCATGGAGGCGACCGTGGCCACCTGCAGCTTGCCGGCACCGGCCCGCATGGCCGCCTCGGCGGCCAGCAGCACCGCGCCGAGGGTCTCGGTGCTGCCGCCGATCACGAGGATCGAGCCGCGCGCGTTCTTCCCGCCGGAGGGCTCGGGCAGCGGCCACGCCCGCAGCACTCCGGGGGTGACGGTGGTGGGCTCAGGCCTGCTGGGGGACATCGGGCTCCTCGGTGATCTGCTCGTGCTCGGCGGCCAGGTGGTCCACCTCGTTGAACGCGACGAGGCGGAAGTCGCCGGAGTCCTCGCGCCGGTACCGGGTGAGCGACGCGTTGGCGACCTGCTCCTCGCGGTCGACGGCGAGCAGCTCCTGCTCGGTGAGCCCCTCCAGCACGTACCGGAAGACCATGATCACGGCCTGGTGCGCGACGATCACCAGGCGCTCGCAGTCGTGCCGCAGGCCCTCGGTGGCCAGCAGGCTGCGGATGCGCAGCGCGACGTCGGCCCAGCTCTCCCCGCCCGGCGGCCGGTAGTAGAACTTGCCCAGGAGATCGCGGCGCGAGGCCTCGTCCGGGAACTGCTCGCGGATGCCGGCGCCGGTCATCCGGTCGAACATGCCGAAGTCGCGCTCGCGCAGCCGCTCGTCGGTGCGCACCCGGAGCCCCAGGTCCGCCGTCGCCAGCCGGGCGGTGGTCAGCGCACGGTCGAAGGGCGAGCTGAGCACCGCGGTCGGGCGCTCGACCTCCGGCAGTGCAGCCAGCCAGGCGCCGAGCGCCTCCGCCTGCGACCGGCCGGTGTCCGACAGCGGCACGTCGGGGTCCCGGATGTCGAGGTCGAGCCGGCCGGCCCCGGCCTGCTGGGCGTGCGCGTCGGCGACGTTGCCCATGCTCTCGCCGTGCCGCACGAGCCACAGCGCCGACGGTCCCGGTTCCCGGCCTGTCACCCGCCACCCCCGTCCCCGTGCCGCGCGGTGCGGCCGTCCGCCCGCCGATAGCCGCGCGGGAGGAAGCCGAAACGGTCGGCACCCGCGGGCACGATGACTCCGTGACGCTGCCCACGGACCTGCCGGTGCTGCCCTTCCCCGACCAGGCCGCTCTCGAGGCGTGGCTGGAGGACCACCACGAGACCGCGCCCGGGCTCTACGTGAAGATCGCGAAGAAGGGCTCGGGCGTGCCCTCGGTGAACTGGGAGCAGATGGTCGAGGTGCTGCTCTGCTTCGGCTGGATCGACGGCCGCGCCAACCGGCTGGACGACTCCTTCTACCTGCAGCGGATCACGCCCCGGCGGCCGAGGAGCGTCTGGTCGGCGAAGAACGTCGCGACCGTGGAGCGCCTGATCGCCGAGGGGCGGATGCGCCCGGCGGGGCTCGCCGTGGTCGAGGCGGCGAAGGCCGACGGACGGTGGGAGCGGGCGTACGCCGGCCCGGCCACCATCACCGTCCCCGACGACCTGGCCGCGGCGCTGGACGCCGAACCCGACGCACGGGCGGCGTTCGACGCGCTGGACGGGCAGAACCGCTACGCCGTCCTGTGGCGGGTGCAGACGGCGAACACGGAGAAGACCCGCGCGAAGCGGATCGCCGCCGCGGTGGAGCTGCTCGCCGCCGGCGGGACGCCGCACCCGCCGTCGGGTCAGCCGGGGTAGGCGCTGCGCCGCTCGCGCCAGAAGGTGGCGTCGCGCCGGCGCCACCAGAGCATGAGCAGGACCCCTGCGGACATGACGCCGACGCCGATGACCAGCGGCGGGCCCACCCCGAGCCAGGCCTGCCCGGTGTAGGAGTTCTCCGCGTCCGCCAGGTCCCGGACCGAGAGCACGAGCAGCCAGGCCAGCATCGCCGCCCCGGTCAGCGGGCCGACGCCCAGGAGCAGGAGGTTGCGCACGCTGGAGAGCAGCTGCCGCCGGAAGTAGACGGCGCAGGCCAGGCCGGTCAGCGCGTAGTAGAGCGCGATGAGCAGTGAGAGCCCGGTGATCGAGTCGAACAGCGCGTTCTCGCTGACCAGCCCGACGCCGACGTACCAGGCCACGCCGATCCCGGCGACCCACCAGGTGGAGACGTCGGGCGTGCGGTGCGTGGGCGAGATCGAGGCGAACCGGCGCGGCAACGCGGCTCGCCGGGCCATCGACAGCCCGGTGCGCGAGGCCGGGATGATGGTCGTCTGCGTCGAGGCGATGGCGGAGGTGGCGACGGCGACCAGCACCACCCAGTCCCAGCCACCGAGCGCCCGGGTGGACAGCAGCGCGAAGACCGCCTCCTCCTCGTCGGCGTTGCCGGCCAGCCAGCCGGTGCCCGCGAAGGCGACGACCGCCGTCGCCACGCCCAGGTAGGTGATCAGCAGGGCCACCGTCGACCAGACGCCGGCCCGGCCGGGCGCGCTCAGCGGGTCGCGGGTCTCCTCGGTCAGGTTGACCGCCGACTCCCAGCCCCAGTAGGCGAAGACGCCGAGCAGCAGGCCCCCGGTCAGCGCCGCGCCACCCGACCCGAACGGGTCCAGCCAGTTCCACTCCGGCGTCAGGCCGCCGAACGGGCTGGTCCCACGGACGCCGCGCACCAGCGCGACGACGGCGAAGACGGCGAGCGCCACGGTCTGCGCCACGATCAGGCCGTTCTGCAGCCGGGCCGAGAGCTCGGTGCCGCGCACGCAGATCGCCGCCATGACCACCACGAGCAGCACCGACAGGGCCATGACGGTCGGCGTCGACTCCGCCCAGCCGTCCAGACCCACGGCCAGCAGCGTGAAGCGGACGCCCACCTCGGCGAGCGAGCCCAGCACGAGGACGCCGGTCATGGCGATCGCCCAGCCGCCCAGCCAGCCCGCCCAGGGGCCCAGCGCCCGCGTGACCCAGGAGAAGGTGGTGCCACAGTCGGGGTCGACCCGGTTGAGCGCGGCGAAGGCCCCCGCGATGAGCAGCATGGGAAGGAACGAGGCCAGCAGCACACCAGGGGCGTGCACCCCCACCAGGGCGACGATCGGCCCGAGCACGGCGGCCAGCGAGTAGGCCGGCGAGGTGGCCGCGAGGCCGATGACGAGGGTGTCGAGGAAGCCGACGGCGTCGGGGCGCAGGGTCGGCGGCGCCTCGGGCCCGGACGCGGTGGCGGTCACCCCCGCGATTGTCCTCAGCCGGTGAGGCGGACGCCGAACCGGTAGCCGCGCTGGTCGACGCTCGTCACGGCGACCGGCTTCCCGTAGGTGCGGGCGTGCACGATCATCCCGTTGCCGATGTAGAGCGCCACGTGGCTGATCGGCGTGTAGTAGAAGACCAGGTCGCCGGGCCGGAGCTCGTTCCGGGAGACCTGCCGCCCCAGCTGGGACTGCGCACGGCTCGAGTGCGGCAGCCGCACGCCGGCGGCCGCGTAGGCGGCCGAGGTGAGGCCGGAGCAGTCGTAGGCGTTCGGGCCCGTGCCGCCGGCGGCGTAGGCGTCGCCCACCTCGGCCAGCGCCGCCCGGATGGCCACGGCAGCCGCCGAGCCCGGGGCCACCGGGAGCTCCTCGACGGAGGGGGCGTTCAGCGAGCGGCCGGCCACGGCGGTGGTCACGCGCTCCTGCTCGGCGGCCGAGAGCCGGGCGAAGTCGGCCTGGTAGGCGGCCGCCCGCTTCTCGACCTCGGCCTTCTGCTCCCGCAGCTGCTGGGCACCCGCCTCTGCGGTGGCGGCGGCCTCGTCGGCGGCCGCCTGGGCCGCGCGGGCCGCGTCCTGGGCGGCGTCCGCCTGGGCCACGACGGCGTTGGTGTGCTCGGCGATCAGGTCCAGCGTCGTCATCTGCTGGACCAGCTCGGCGGCGGACTCGCTGGTGAGGAAGGCGGCCATGCGCGACTGGGTCTTCCCGGTGTAGCCGGTGGTCGCGATGGCGCGGAGCTTGGGCTCGAACACGGCCATCGCGGCATGCGCTGCCTCGGCCCGCTCGGCGGCGGCTGCCGCCTCCTTCCGCTGGGTGGCGACCAGCAGCTCGGCCTCGTGCAGCTGCTCGTCGACGACCGTCAGCTCGTGCGCGGCCTTCTGGACGAGTTCCCTCGCCGCGGCAGCGGTGCCCGGCGTGGCGCCCGCGGGAGCCGGCGCCAGCACGCCCGTGGCGGCGGCGACGAGCGCCACCCCCACGGCGAGGAGGGCCCGGGAACGGCGTCGGGGGGTCGTGCGCGCGGACTGCACCGTCGGCCTCCGATCAGCTGCGCCGGTGCCGGGGAAGGGCACTGTTCGTTGCGCGTCGGTACGCACCGTAAGGAGGTCGTATCGACACGTAGCGGACGGCGCGCGGGATCGGAAGCCCTGCACTCGCCCCGTTCGTCACATGCGCCTCAGCCGTTCCCGCGGGCCCCGCGAGCGACCCCGTCCGGACCCCGGTCGGCCGCGAGCGGGACGAGCCGATCGGCGACGGCGCCGGTGACGAAGGAGTAGACGGCCTTGTGGCCGACGTCGACCACCTGGTCGCGGCGGGACCACGTCCACGGCGGTGCGCCGACGCCGGTGGCGTTCTCCAGGGTCTGGTCGGTGGCCAGCCGCACCGAGGTGTGCCAGGCCGAGGCGCGCCAGCCGCGCAGTCCGGCGGCGGACCAGATCCCGCGCAGGGCGCCGACGGCCGCACCGGTCCCCCAGTGCATGAGGTGGTTGCGCACCGGCGGGCGGGCGGAGCCCGGCAACCGGCGGCCGGTCGTGACCGCGGTGAGCGTCCGTGCCGGTACGTAGGAGTTCGGGCGCGAGGTGACCGACTGCTCGGCCTTCTCCGCCAGGGTCATGGCAGCGACGCCGGCCAGGCCGGCGAGGGCTCCGCGCAGCGCGGCTCGTCCCAACATGCGAGTGCCCCTACCCGGGGAACGGGCAGGGGCAACGCGACGATCAGCCGGCGAGGGGCTCCTGGACCTGGAGGCCGGCGACGGTCTGGAAGTCGCGGAGGATCGCGGAGAGCTCGTCGGCCGTCCACGCCTCGCAGCAGTCGCAGCCGCCGTCGGCGAAGCTGACCAGGCCGAGGCGTCCGCCCGCCTGGTCCTCGTCGATCGCGAGGTGGCCGGCCGACGGGTGGCGGTGGCAGGCGCAGGCCGCGGCGCACAGGCCCAGACCCCACCCGGAGATGACGACGGTGTGCCCGTCGTCCCGGACCTTGCCGACCTGGAAGACGGACGGCTTGTGACTCCTGCTCATGGGAGTCCTCCCCTCGACAGCCCGTTCCGGAGAGCGGGGCCCGTGCTCGGTTGAAAAAAGGAGCCACAAGAGGTTTCGGCAGATGTGGTCCTGCGGTAAAGCTCTCTGTTGCACCGACTTTCAGCACCCACGGTAACCCCGCCGCCACGACGCGTCGCCGTCACAACTCTCCAGGCGTCACTCGCCCACGTTGGCGGAACTGCACCGACCGGAGCCCGGCCTGCGACGGGTGTGACGGACGGGTCCGCCGGGGCGTCGGCGAGGCCACCGTCAGCTGGCCGGTGACACCGAGCTCATGTTGAAGTCCGGCACCCGCAGCATCGGCATGGCCGCGCGGGTGAACCAGTCGTTCCACTCCCGGGGCAGGGTGCGCTCGGTCCGGCTGGCCTGGACCGCACGGCCCAGCAGGTCGACCGGCGACTCGTTGAACCGGAAGTTGTTGGCCGCACCGGTAACCTCCCCGTTCTCCACGAGGAAGACGCCGTCGCGGGTGAGGCCGGTGAGCAGCAGCGTCTGCGGGTCGACCTCGCGGATGTACCAGAGCGTGGTCAGCAGCAGGCCGCGCTCGGTGGCCGCGACCATGTCAGCGGGATCCACCGATGCGGTGCGGTCCTCGAGGATCAGGTTGTCGACGGCGACCGTGGCCGGCGCCGTCTGCTTCAGCGCCCAGGCGCGCGGGCGGACCAGGTTGGTGAGGACGCCGTCGGTGATCCAGTCGATCGCCGGCGAGGCGAGGCCGTTGTCGAACACCGAGGCCGCGCCGGACGAAGCGGGCACCACCTGGAAGGGTGCGGTCTCCAGGCCCGGTGCCGCCGGGTCGCTGCGCAGGGTGAGCGGGAGCTCGGCGAGGCGGTCGCCGATCCGGTTCCCGCCGCCCTGGCGGGCGAAGACGTTGCGGCCCTCGTCGGCGTCGCGCGCCTCCATCGTCCAGTAGAGGCAGATCATCAGGTCGCTGACCGCCGAGGGCGGCAGCAGGGTCTCGTAGCGCCCGGCCGGGAGGTCGATGCGGCGCTCCGACCAGCGCATCTTCTGCGCCACGTCGGCGGCGAGCGCCGGCACGGACACGTCCCGGAAGTCGCGCGTGCTGGTGCCCGACCACACCGAGCGGGAGAAGTCCGGGCTCTTGCCGTTGAGCTCCACCCGGCCGGTGGGCTGGTCGGTGCGCAGGCGCAGACCGGTGGAGGTGCCCAGGTAGGTGGTGCTCAGGGAGTGCTCGGCGAAGCCGAAGAGCAGCTCGCCGCGGTCGCGCGCCTCGCCGAAGGCCTGCCCGAGCGCCGGCGCGAACTCGGCGAACACCTCGATCGAGGTCTCCGCCGGGTCGGCCGACCAGTCCCCGGTGCCCGGCGGCGGCTCGGAGACCAGCGGGACGGCGTCCTCGGCGGGGCCCGCGTCGCGGGCGGCGCGCTCGCTGGCGGCGACCAGCTCGGCGACGTCCGGCGTCCCGGTGCGCGACACCGTGCCGGCGGCCATCCCCGCACCCCCGTCCACGAAGGAGACGACGACGACCGAGCGCGAGCGCATGGCGCCGTTGGTGGTCAGGCTGTTGCCCGCCCACCGCAGGTTGGCCTCCGAGTGCTCGGTGACGTAGGTGACCTGGCCGTCGGCGGTCGAGGTGGCGAGCGCCTGCTCGACGAGCTCCTGGGCTGAGCGGTGCAGACTCATTGCTCGACTCCGGTCTCGTTCCGCTCCTCGGTCGCTAGCGCTCCCTGCGATGCTCGCTCGACCGTCGTTCTCGCGCTCATCGGCCGGCCTCCTGGACGGTGTTGAGCACCGACACCTGGTCGAAGCGGGCGGTCGGGCAGCCGTGGCTCACCGGCGCCGCCTGCCCGGGTTGGGCCTTGCCGCAGTTGAACGCGCCGCCCAGGACGTAGGTCTGCGGCCCGCCCACCACCGACATCGAGCCCCAGAAGTCCGTCGTCGTGGCCTGGTAGGCGACGTCGCGCAGCTGACCGGCCAGCCGTCCGTTCTCGATCCGGTAGAACCGCTGGCCGGTGAACTGGAAGTTGTAGCGCTGCATGTCGATCGACCAGCTCTTGTCGCCGACCACGTAGATGCCGCGGTCCACCCCGCCGATGATGTCGTCGGTCGAGGGCCCGTCGGGCGCCGGCTGCAGGGAGACGTTGGCCATCCGCTGCACGGGCACGTGGCCCGGCGAGTCGGCGAACGCGCAGCCGTTGGAGCGCGGGAGCCCCCGGAGGCGGGCCATGTTGCGGTCGACCTGGTAGCCCACCAGCACGCCGTCCCTGACGATGTCCCACTCCTGCCCGGCGACGCCCTCGTCGTCCCAGCCGACGGTGGAGAGGCCGTGGGCGGCCGTGCGGTCGCCGGTGACCTGCAGCAGCGGCGAGCCGTACTGCAGCGTGCCGAGCTTGTCGACGGTCGCGAACGACGTGCCGGCGTAGGCGGCCTCGTAGCCGAGGGCCCGGTCGAGCTCGGTGGCGTGGCCGATGGACTCGTGGATGGTCAGCCAGAGGTTCGAGGGGGCGATGACCAGGTCGTAGCGGCCGGCCTCGACCGAGGGCGCCTTGGTCTTCTCCCGCAGGAGCTCGGGGAGCTCGGCCAGCTCGCCGGCCCAGTCCCAGCTGCCGCCGGTCAGGTACTCCCAGCCGCGGCCGGACGGCGGGGCGAGGGTGCGCATGCTCTCGAAGGAGCCGGTGGCGCGGTCGACGGTGAGCGCGGTGAACTCCGGGTGGATGCGCACCCGCTGCTGCCTCGTGCGGGTGCCGGCGGTGTCGGCGTAGTACTTCTGCTCCTTGACGTGCATGCAGCTGCTCTGCACGTGCTCGACGCCGTCGGGGGCCAGGAGCCGCTCGGAGAAGTCGGTGAGCAGGGCGGTCTTCTCGGTGTCCGGCAGCTCGAACGGGTCGACCTCGTACTCGGAGACGTACGTGGCGTCGGGGTACACCGGCTCGGGGACCAGCTCCACGCGGTCGGTGTTGATCGCCGCCGACACCGTCGCCACGGCGACGGCCTGCTCGGCCAGCCGGACGGCCTCCGCGGCGGTGAGGACGACGCCGGCCGCGAAGCCCCAGGTGCCCTCGTATACGACCCGGACGGCCAGCCCGAGGTCCTCGCCGTCGGTCACCGCCTCCGGACGGGCGTCGCGCAGGCTGATCGTCTGGGTGCGGATCCGCTCGACCCGGATGTCGGCGTGCTCGCAGCCGAGGTCCACCGCCCGGGTGAGGGCGGCGTCGGTGAGCGCGGACAGCGGGAGCGCGAGGAAGGACTCGTCGACGGTGCGGGTTCCTGGCACCCGGCCTGTCTACCAGCACCCGACCGGGGGTAGCCGGGGCTCATGGTCGAGCCCGCACCGCAGCCCATGGACGACGTGACGATGACCTTCGTCGGCAACGCGACGATGCTGCTCCGGCTCGGCGGGTTCACCCTGCTGACCGACCCGAGCTTCCTGCACCGCGGGCAGCGCGCCTACCTGGGCAAGGGCCTGTGGACCAAGCGGTTGACCGACCCGGCGCTGGAGCCCGGCGAGCTCCCGTCCCTGGACGCCGTCCTGCTCTCGCACATGCACGGCGACCACTGGGACGACATCGCCACCCGCAGCCTGGACAAGGCCACGCCGGTGGTGACCACCCAGGCGGCCGCGCGGGCGCTGGGGCGCAAGGGCTTCACCGCGACGTCGGACCTGCGCCCCTGGCAGCAGCACGTCCTGTCCGCCGGCGACGACGAGCTGCGGATCACCTCGGTACCGGGCGTCCACGGGCCGGGACCGCTGGCGAAGGTGCTCCCGCCGGTGATGGGCAGCGTGCTGGAGCTGGTGCGGGCCGGCGAGGTCGCCTGGCGGGGCTACATCTCCGGCGACACCCTGTACCGGCCGTTCCTCGGCGAGGTGCTGGAGCGCTGCGGGCCGCTCGACGTCCTCGTCCCGCACCTGGGCGGGACCAAGGCGCTCGGGCTCACCGTCACCATGGACGCGCGCCAGGGCGCCGACCTCGTGGAGCTGCTCAAGCCGCCGGTCACCGTGCCGGTGCACTACGACGACTACGACCGGTTCAGGAGCCCGCTCGGGGACTTCGTCGCCGAGGTCGGCCGCCGCGAGCTGCCCGGCCAGCTGCGCACCGTCGGCCGCGGGGACACGATCTCCCTGCGCGCCTGATCCGCGGGCTCAGCCGCGGGCGAGCAGGTCGTCGAGCTTCTCGTAGCCCTCGTTCACGCCGACCTCCATGCCGCTGGCGACGAAGCCGTCGCGGCCCTCGAACGAGTCCACCAGCGACGTCGAGGTGAGCCGGGTGCGACCGTCGCCCAGGTCCTCGAGGACGATCCGCTCGAGGGCGACGTCGTCCGGCATCCCCTCGAAGGCGAACGTCTGGACGATGAGCTCGTTCGCGCGCACCTCGTGGAAGACGCCGTTGAAGCCGTAGTCCTCGCCGTCCTGCGACATCACGTAGCGGTAGGAGCCGCCGGTGCGGCAGTCGTACCGGTCGATGCGGATCTCCATGCCCTTCGGCCCCGTCCACCGTGCGAACAGCTCCGGGTCGACGTGCGCCCGGAACACCTTCTCGGGCGGGGCGTCGAACTCGCGCACGATCCGGACGAGGGGGACGTCGGGGTCGGAGACGATCTGGGTCTCGTGGTGCGTGGTGCTGGTCATGACGTGCTTCCTTCCTGGGCTGGGCCGGCGTCCGGCATGTCGCGCAGGACGTCGTCGAGACGGCGGTAGCGCTCCTCGGCCTGCCGCCGGTACCGCTCGATCCACTTCGTCATCAGGTCGAACACCTCGGCCTCGAGGTGCACCGGGCGGCGCTGGGCCTCCCGGCTGCGACTCACCAGGCCGGCGTCCTCCAGCACCTTGAGGTGCTTGGAGACGGCCTGGACGGTCACCTCGTAGGGCGCGGCGAGCTCGTTGACCGTGGCATCGGCGACCGCCAGCCGCGCCACGATGTCCCGCCGGGTGGGGTCGGCCAGCGCCGAGAACACCCGGGAGAGCGGATCCGCCACCGTGTTCCTCCTTGTCAACCTTGCGGTTGAACAGCACGGTAGACCTCCCACCACCCTTGGTCAACCGGACGGTTGAAGAAGGGTCAGCCGAGCCGCGCCGGGACGTCCCACCGGAGGAGGTCGTCGAGCCGGCGACGGGTCACCAGGTCCGGGGTCCGGCGGACGACGTGGTCCCGCGCCGCGCTGCTGAACCGCCCGTCCAGCTGGGCGATCCTCCCGACCTGGGCCGAGCGTCGCGCGATGCGCCGGGCCCGCGGACGTCGTGCCCGGTCGTAGGCAGCCAGCCCGGCGTCGACGTCCCCGCCGGCCGGGAGCAACGACCCGAGGGTCGCCGCATCCTCCAGCGCCTGGCAGGCGCCCTGACCCAGGTTCGGGGACATGGCGTGAGCGGCGTCGCCGAGCAGCACGAGCCGCCTCCCGACGTAGGACCGCGGATGCGGACGCAGGTCGTAGACGTCGTGGCGCAGCACGTCACCGGGGGCGGTGGCACCGACGACGTCCGGGATCGGCGCGTGCCAGCCGGAGAAGCGCCGGCGCACCTCGGCGTGCTCGCCGTCGGCCGCCTGCCCGCCCTCGGGAGCGTTCGCCGTCGCGAACCAGTAGACCCGCCCGTCGGCGAGGGGCACGATCCCGAACCGCTCGCCGCGCCCCCAGCTCTCGGTCGCGCCGTCGAGCCGGACGGTCACGGCGCCGGCGGGCACGACGGCACGCCAGGCGGTGTAGCCCGCGTAGCGGGGGCGTGGGCCCGGGCCGGCGACCAGCGAGCGGGTCGTGCTGCTCAGCCCGTCGGCGAGCACGACCAGCTCCGCGCGTCCCTCACCGCCGCTGTGCCGGACCCGCGCGACGTCCGGTCCGTCCTCGACGTCGAGCACCCGGGCGCCGGTGACGACGGTGCCCGGCCCCAGCGCCGCGAGCAACGCCTCCTGGAGGTCGGCCCGGTGCACCGCCAGGAGCGGGGCGCCGTACCTCTCGGGGTAGACGGCGGGGTCGGTGCGCGACAGCCAGCGACCGTCCCCGGCGCGAATGCCGCCGGGCCCCGGGGGCCGGCCGGCGGGCAACTCGACGCCCAGCGCGGCGAGCGCCCGCACCGCATTGGGGAACAGGCTGAGGCCGGCACCGAGCGGCTCCAGGTCGGCCGCCCGTTCGAGCACCCGCACCGACCATCCGGCCAGCTGCAGGCCCCGGGCCGCGGCCAGACCGCCGATCCCCCCACCGACCACGACCGCACGCGGAGCGCGGCCCGAGGTCACCGCCCGGCCAGGTGGGCGGCGCGCTCGGCCACGTCCACCCGCAGCGCGTCGGCGTCCACACGCGTGGACCGGCCGTCCTGCACGACCTGGCTGCCGCCCACCCACACGTCGCGGACGTGCCGGCCGTCGGCGGACCAGACCAGGTGCGCGAGCAGGTCGGCGGCGTCGCCGACGCGCTCGAAGACGAGGTCCCGGGTGTCCACGTGCACCAGGTCGCCGCGGCGGCCGGGCGCCAGCACGCCCAGGTCCGGGCGGCCGATCGCGTCGGCAGCCGCCCCGGTGGCCAGCCAGAACGCCTCCGCCGCCGTCAGCGCCGTCGCCGACCGTTCGCGCAGCCGCGCCATCGACGCGGCCAGGCGCTGGTCGGCGAGCAGGTCCAGGGAGTCGTTGGACGCCGGGCCGTCGGTGCCCAGGCCCACGCGGATGCCCCGGTCGAGCATGTCGCGGAGGCGGGCGACCCCGCTGGCCAGCTTGGCGTTGCTGGCGGGGCAGTGCGCCACGGCGACGTCGTACTCGCGCCACAGGTCGAGGTCGCCGTCGTCCATGTGCACGCAGTGCGCCGCCAGCACCCGTCCGCCCAGCACGTCGTGGGCGGCCAGCAGCGAGGGCACCGACAGGCCGTGCGCGGCGAGCAGGTCCTCCCCCTCGGTCGCGGTCTCGGCGACGTGCAGGTGCAGCAGGAGGCCGTGCTCGCGGGCCGCGGTGGCGGCGTCGCGGAGCACGGGGAGCGGCACCGTGTACGCGGCGTGCGGGCCGAGCCCGAACTCGACCGTGCCGTCGTCCGGCGCGCCGGCGGCCAGCGCGACGGCGGCGCGCAGCTGCTCCTCCATCGGCGGCATGCCCGGCAGCGGGAGCAGCGGCGTGGCGATCACGGCGCGGGCTCCGGTGACCCCGACCGCGGCGGCGATCCGCTCGGCCTGGAAGTACATCTCGACGCTGGTGGTGATCCCGTTCCCCAGCATCTCGGCCGACGCGGCGGTCATCGCGACCTCGACGTCCTCGGGGGTGAGGCGGGCCTCGCGCGGCCACATCACCTCGCGCAGCCAGCGGTCCAGCGGCAGCCCCTCGCCCTGACCCCGGAAGAGCACCATCGGGGCGTGCGAGTGGGCGTTGACCAGCCCGGGCGTCAGGACGCCGGGCAGGGCGACGACCTCGGCACCGGGCTGCGGCGGGGCCTCGGCGGCCGGGCCGATCCACTCGATCGAGCCGTCCAGGACGTCGACGACGGCATCGGGGACGACGGTGCCGGCGCGGTCCCCGACCACGGCGGCGCGGGCGGTGAAGCGCTGGCGCATACCTGGCGACGCTAGCCGCGCCGTGGGTCGGCGTCGCGGCAGCGCACCGGACCCGCCGATACCGTGGGCGGCATGGACCTGCTCACCGCCGCGGCCTCCGACGAGGGTGGGATCACCGGATTCCTGCTGGATCTGGTCAACTCGCTCGGCCCGGTGGGCGTGGGGCTGGCCATCCTGGCCGAGACGGTCATCCCGCCGATCCCCAGCGAGGCCGTGCTCGGGCTGGCCGGAGTGCTCATCAACGACGGCGAGATGAACATCGTGCCCGTCGTCCTCTTCGCCACCCTGGGCTCACTGCTGGGCGCGGTCTTCTTCTACTACGTCGGCCGGGCGCTGGGCCCGCGGCGGTCGCACGCCTTCCTCGACCGGCTGCCGCTGGTGGAGACCGGGGACGTCGACAAGACCTTCGAGTGGTTCGCGCGGCACGGGCGCTCGGCGGTGTTCTTCGGCCGCATGGTGCCGATCGTGCGCAGCTTCATCTCGGTGCCCGCCGGCGTCGTCCGGATGCCGATCGGGCAGTTCCTGCTGTTCACCGCCGGCGGCAGCCTGATCTGGAACAGCGTGCTGATCGGGCTGGGGGTGGCCGCGGGCGACTTCGTGCGCGACAACCTGCACTGGCTGGACTACGCCGTCGTCGTCGCCGTGGTCGCGGCCGTCGCGTGGTTCGTCTACAAGAAGGTGAGCGGCCGCCTGCGTCGCCCGCCGGCGGCCGCGGCGCACCTGCCGCCCGACGAGCGCGACGAGGCATGACCCGCCGACGGCCGGAAGTCGTCGCGTTCGACGTCAACGAGACGCTGCTGGACCTCGCGCCCGTCCGCGCCACGCTGGTGGAGGCCGGCCAGCCGGAGTCGCTGCTGCGCACCGTCTTCGCGCGCACCCTGCTCACCGGCTTCGCCGCCACCGTCGTCGGCGACTGGTGCTCCTTCCGCGACGCGCTCGACTCCGCCCTGGCGCAGGAGAGCGCCCTGCCGGCTGCCGCCCGTGCCGGGGTGCTCGACGCCTTCGCCGAGCTGTCCCCGCACCCGGACGTGGAGCCGGCCATGCGCCGGCTGACGGAGGCGGGCGTCCGCGTGGTGACGCTGTCGCACGGCTCCCCCGGCGTGGCCGAGGCCGGCCTGGCGCGCGGCGGCCTCACGCCGCTGGTCGAGGCGACGCTGACCAGCGAGGCGATCCGCGCCTGGAAGCCGGCCCGCGAGGTCTACCTCTGGGCCGCGGGCCGGTGCGAGGTGACCCCGGAGCGCCTGGGACTGGTCGCCTCGCACGGATGGGACGTGCTCGGCGCCCAGCGGGCCGGTCTCACCGGCGCCTGGTTCCCGCGCAGCGAGCGGGTGTACCCGCTGGTCTACGAGGCGCCGCACGTGCAGGCCGGCGACCTCCTCGGCGCGGTCGAGGGGCTGCTGGCGCTGCCGGCATGAGCGAGCTGGTCGACACGCCGCTCGGGCCGGCGCGCGTGCTCAGCGCCGGCGACGGGGCCGCGGGCACGCTCGTGCTCGGGCACGGTGCCGGCGGTGGCTCGGACTCGGCCGACCTGGCGGCGGTCGCGGCCGAGGCGGTGGACGCCGGGTGGCTGGTGCACCGGGTGGACCAGCCGTGGCGGGTGGCGGGCAAGCGGATCGCCCCGGCGCCGCCGCGGCTCGACGAGGCGTGGGGCGCCGTGCTGGACCGGCTGCGGCTGACCGACCGGCTGCCCGGCCGGCTGGTGCTCGGCGGCCGCAGCGCCGGCGCGCGGGTGGCCTGCCGGACGTCGGCCGCCGAGGGCGCGGCGGGGGTCCTGGCCCTGGCGTTCCCCCTGCACCCGCCGGGCAAGCCGGAGAAGAGCCGGGCCTCCGAGCTCACCGGCGTGGGGGTGCCGATCGTCGTGGTGCAGGGCGAGACCGACGCGATGGGCCGCCCCGAGCACGTCGCGGCGGCACTGGCCGGCCAGGGGCTCGCGTCGGTGTACGCGGTGCCGGGCGACCACTCGCTGAAGAAGAATCCCGGCCTCGTCGCCGCGGCGGCGCTCTCCTGGCTCACCGAGGTGCTCCCGGGCTGAGCTCAGCCGCTGCACCGCCCGACGTCGGTGCGACGGCTACGCGGTGCGACGGCTACGCGGTGCGACGACGACGGCGCCTGCGGCGGACCAGCAGCACCACCGCGGCGACCGCGGCCGCGGCGCCCACGACGGGCGCGTAGCGGCTCGGGCCGCCGGCGCCGGACACCTCGAGCAGGTCGATCGGCTCGGGCCGGGTGGCGGGGCTGGTCGACACGGGCGCCGCGGACCGGGGACCGGCCGACGGGACGCTGCGGGCGGGGGCACCGGTCGCCGGCCGGGCCGGGGGCGCGGACGGCCCCGAGGGCGGGCCGCTCGGGCGCCGCGCACCGGCGGACGCCGGAGCGACGTCGGTGGCCGCCGCGGGCCCGGCTTTCTCCGCGGGCGGGGTCGCGGCGGACGCCTTCTTCGCAGGAGCCGCCTTCGCGGGCTCTGCCTTCGCGGGCTCTGCCTTCGTGGGCTGGGCCTTCTTCGCGGGCTCTGCCTTCGCGGGCTCTGCCTTCTTCGCGGGCTCTGCCTTCTTCGCGGGCTCCGCCTTCTTCGTGGCCGCCGCCTTCGCGGGCGTCGTCCCGGCGGGCGCCGCCTTCTTCGCCGGGGCGGCCTTGGCCGGAGCTGACGTGGCGGGAGCGGCCTTCGCGGCCGTCGTCTTCTTCGCCGGAGCGGCCTTCGCGACGGGCTCGGTCACCTTCTCGGTGGCGCCGGCCGCGGCCTTCTTCGTGGCCGCCGCCGCCTTCTTCACGGCCGTGGCGGCGGGGCCCTCCCCGGGCACCTGCTCGACGGAGGCCGCGATCTCCTCCACCGCGCCGGACGCCGTCGCCGCGGCCTTCGCCACCGGTCCCGGCGAACCCGCGGCCGGCGACGGGGCACCGAGCTGGGCGGCGAGCTTGTCCGAGAACTGGCCGAGCAGCTTGTCGCCGACGTCGGTCATGACGCCCCGGCCGAACTGCGCCGGGCGCCCGGTGATGGTCAGGTCGGTGACCACGTCCACCCGCGTCCCGGAGCCCTCGGGCACCAGCACCGCCGTGATGACCGACGCCGCGGTGCCGTTGCCCCGCTGGTCCTTGCCGCGGGCCTCGATGACCGCGCGGTGGGCGGCGTCGTCCTTCTCCGTGACCGAGCCCTTGCCCTGGTAGGTCAGGTTGATCGGCCCGAGCTTGACCTTGATCGAGCCGGTGAAGTCGTCGCCGGACACGGAGTCGAGCACGGCGCCCGGCATGCACGGGGCGATCCGCTCGATGTCGAGCAGCACCCGCCACGCCTCGTCGACGGGCAGGGGCACGCTGAACGAGTTCTCCAGTTTCACGGCTGGATCCTCCTGAGGCTGCGTTTCACCGGACCCACGCAGGGCCCCGGCCGGGACGGACGGGTACGCACCGGCGGCTGCCCGACGCTACCGCTCGCCCCGCCCCCTCATCGTGCGGCGCGAGCGGGCTGGGCCGGGTGGGACAGGTGTTCCGGCAGCGCACCGGCGGCTCGCATCTCCCGTCGGCGCAGGACGCCCGAGGCGGTGAGCGCGAGCAGCCCCGCGGCCGCCAGCCCCGCGCCGAGCAGGCCGGGCGCGGTGTACCCGTGCCCCGCGGCGATGACCAGCCCGCCCGACCACGCGCCCAGGGCGTTGGCGGCGTTGAGCGCCGAGTGGTTGAGCGCCGCCCCCAGCATCTGCGCCTCACCGGCGACCTCCATCAGGCGCATCTGCAGGCAGACCACGAGGGTCGAGGCGCCCGCGCCCAGCAGGAAGATCGCCGCGACGATCGTGACCGGCGTCCGGGCGGCGAGCGGGATCAGCGCCAGGAGGACGCCGGTCACCACGTTCGCGCCCACCAGCGACCGGAACAGGGCCAGGTCGGCGAGCCGCCCGCCGAGCGCCGTCCCCACCACGCCCCCGATGCCGAAGGCGAGCAGCACCAGCGGGATGGAGCCGCGCGACATCCCGGTCACCTCGGTGACCAGCGGCGCGACGTAGCTGTAGACGGCGAACATCCCGCCGAACCCGACGACTCCCACGAGCAGGGTCAGCAGCACCTGCGGACGGCGCAGCGCGCCCAGCTCGGTGCGCACGGTCGCCGCGCGGTTGCCCGGGGACGCCGGCACCACCGTGGCGACGGCGAGGATCGTCAGCGCGCCGATTCCCACCACCGCCCAGTAGGCGCTGCGCCAGCCCAGCTGCTGCCCCAGCCAGGTCGCCGCCGGCACGCCGGCCACGTTGGCGACCGCCAGCCCGAGCATCACCGAGCTCACCGCCCGCCCGCGCAGGTGCGGCCGGACCAGCGAGGCGGCCACCAGGGACGCCACGCCGAAGTAGGCGCCGTGCGGGACGCCGGCCACGAAGCGGGCCGCCAGCAGCGAGCCGTAGCCCGGCGCGACCGCGGTGAGCACGTTGCCGGCGATGAAGGCGACCATGAGCCCGATGAGCAGGCCGCGCCGCGGCAGGGTGGTGCCGAGCGCGGCGATCACCGGCGCACCCACGACCACCCCGAGCGCGTACAGCGAGATCACGTGCCCCGCGGTGGGGATGTCGACGTCGATGCCCGCGGCCACGTCGGGCAGCAGGCCCATCGTGACGAACTCTGTGGTGCCGATCGCGAAGCCGCCGAGGGCCAGGGCGACCACAGCGGCCGCCACGCGTCCCGGGGACAGCGCCGGGCGGACGGGGTCGATCACGCCGGTCAGTGGACCGCGGCCGGCTCTGCGGCGTCGTCGAGGGGCAGCTGCCACGGGCGGACGACCAGCACCAGCAGGACGGTCGCCAGCCCCAGCGCGGTGACCACGACCGTGCCGATGGCCACCGCGTTGTTGCCGAGCAGGCCCACGACCGGCGAGACCAGGGCACCGACGCCGAACTGGACCGCGCCCAGGAGCGCCGCGGCGGTGCCGGCGGCGTCGCCGTGGCGGGACAGCGCCAGCGCGGGGGCGTTGGGCAGCGCCAGCCCGCAGGCGAAGAGCACGGCCCACAGGCTGACCGCCACGGCCCACAGCCCGCCGGTGGTGGTGGCGGCCAGCGCCACGAGCACGGCCCCCGCGACCACCCCGGCCACGGTTCCCGCGACGAGCACCTGAGCCGGGGACCAGCGACGGAGCAGCACCGGGTTGAGCTGCGTCGCGGCGATCAGCCAGAACGCCCCGGCACCGAACAGCAGGCCGAACTGCTGCTCGTCCAGGCCGAACTCGTCCTGGTAGACGAAGGCCGAGCCGGACACGTAGCTGAACAGGCCGGCCATCGTCAGCCCGGCGACGAGCACCAGCCCGACGTAGGGGCGGTCACGGAGCAGCCCGCGGTAGCCGCGCAGCGTGCCGGCGACCCCGGTGGACCGGCGGCGTTCCGGTGGGAGCGTCTCGGGGAGCAGGCGCGCGCCGACGACGATCATGACGACGCCGTAGACCGCCAGCAGGGCGAAGATCCCGCGCCACGAGGTGAACCGCAGCATCTCCCCGCCGATGGTCGGCGCCAGGACCGGGGCGGCGCCGAGCACCAGGAACAGGCGGGAGAGCATCGTGGCGGCCGCCCGGCCGACGTAGAGGTCCCGCACGATGGCCAGCGCGATCACCGCTCCGGCCGCCGTCCCGACACCCTGCAGCACGCGGAGCGCGCCGAGCACGGCCAGGTTCGGCGCGATGATCACGAGCAGGGACGCCAGCACGTGCAGGGCGGTGCCTGCCAGCAGCGGGCGCTTCCGGCCGATCGCGTCGGACAGCGGGCCCAGCACCAGCTGGCCCAGGGCGAGCCCGATCAGGGTGCCGGTCAGCGTGAGCTGCACCGCCGCCGAGGTCGTCTCCAGCTCCCGGGTGATGGTGGGCAGCGCCGGCAGGTACATGTCGATGGTCAGTGGCCCGATGGCCACGAAGGCACCCAGGACGAGGGCGGTACGGGCCGCGCCGGGCGGCTGCACCGCCGGCGGAGGCGCGGACGCCGGCCGCGCAGGGGCGGGCGCCGGCCGGTCGTTCAGGGTGGTCACAGGGGGTCCCTCGGGGTGTTCGCGACGGAGCGGGGACCCACGCTGGCCGGACCGCAGTACGAGGGCTCCAAGTCCAGGCGCCCGCCGGTCATTCCGGACCACGGCGGAATCGCCGGCAGTTCACCTCGCCGTCATCCGCGGGGCGGCCGAGTGGGCAGCAGCGCCCGGGCCGAGCGCGCCCGCACGGCTCCCGTCCACAGCCCGGCCCCGTACGCGAGGTCGTCGAGCCGACGCGCAGCCAGGTGACGGACCGGTCCGATCCGCCGCCGGTTCGGCAGCCAGGAGAGCAGCCCGTCGACGACGGCCAGCAGCAGGGCACCCCGCCGCGCCCGGTGCGAGAGCAGGGCCGCGGTCACCGTCAGCGGCCAGTGGTGGCGGGTCGCCGACCGGGACAGCGCCCGCGCGGCCGCACCGGCGCTCCTCCCGACGAGGACGACGGCCAGTCCCACCCGCGGGCGCTCCCCCGGCCGTGCGAGCCGGCCGGCCAGCCGGGCGGCCCGCACGGCCAGCAGCCCCAGGCCCGCGGTCCGCCCGGCCCGACCGCCCCCGGCGGCCAGCGCCACGGCCACCGCCAGCTCCGGGGCGATCACCAGCGGCGACACCAGACCCCCGTGCCGGGCCGCCAGCAGCGCGGCCCCGGTGCCGTAGAACGCCCGGCGGCGCACCCACTCCACGGTCCCGGTCGGGTGCTGGTGCGCCACCTCGGCGGCCGGGTCGTACCGCACCCGCCAGCCGGCCGCGGTCAGCCGCCACACCAGGTCGACGTCCTCCGCCACCCGCAGCGCCTCGTCGAAGCCCGCGCCCAGGGCAGACCGCCGGCACAGCAGCGCCGCGCTCGGCACGTACGAGACGCCCGACAGCGGCCGGACCGGTGCGGCGTGCTCGCCCATGTCCAGCGCGCCGCCCACCGCCTCGTGGTCCTGCAGCCAGCCCCGGCCGGGCAGCCCGACGATCCGGGGCGCGACGACCGCCAGCCGCGGGTCGGCCAGGTGCGGCAGCAGCGCGGACAGCCAGCCCGGCCGCGGCACGCAGTCGGAGTCCAGGAAGGCGACGAACGGTGTCCGGACCGCCCGCAGCCCGGCGTTCCGGGCCGCCGCGGGACCGCGCGCCGCCTCGTGCCGCACGACGACGACGCCCTGGGCGCGCACCGGGGCGGCCGACCCGTCGTCCACCACCACGACGGGCAGACCGGCGGTGGCCGGATCGGCACGCAGGGCGGCGAGCAGCCGGGCCAGCTCGGCCGGCCGGTCCTTGACCGGCACGACGACGGTCACGCCGGCGCCACCCTCCCCGGCGGCTCGCGTGACTCCGGAGGCGAGATCGGGATGCGCAAGCCCCGCGTCCAGCAGGCGCGCCGCGAGGGACGCGATGGCGGCGTCCCGCACCACCAGCCGGTCGCCGGTCAGCAGCTCGCGCGCCCGCGGGGCCAGCCGCAGCAGCCGCAGCGGCGAGCCACCGAGCAGCGTCGCCCCGCCGTCCCGGCGCCGCGTCCGCGGATCGAGGCGGACGGCGAAGCCGTCGGGCAGCCGGTCCTCGGGCGGGGTGCCGAGCGTCGCCGGTGCCGATCGATCCACCCCGCCAGTCTCCCCCGGCCCTCCGCCGGGACCTGCCGGGGCGGGGCGGGGCGGGGCGGGGCGGGGTGGTGATCGTTACACAGCCACGCTGTGGTTAGGTCAGCCTTACCTGACGTTCGAAGGAGCCCGCATGTCCCCCCGCCCCCTCCTCCGCGCCGCAGTCCTGACCGCCGCAGCACTCGTCGTCACCGGCTGCGGTTCCGACGACACCGGCGGCAGCTCCGGTGGCGACGGCGGCGGCAGCTCGTCGGGCGCCTTCCCGGTGACCGTGGACACCGCCTTCGGCGAGGTGGAGATCGAGGAGGAGCCCACCCGCGTCGTGGCCCTCGGCTGGGGCGACGCGGAGACGGCGCTGGCCCTGGGCGTGGAGCCGGTCGGCGCCAGCGACTGGCTGGCGTTCGGCGGCGAGGGCGTCGGTCCGTGGTCCGAGGGCTACGACGAGGTCCCCGAGATCATCGAGACGATGGAGCCCAGCTTCGAGGCGATCGCCGCGCTCGAGCCCGACCTCATCCTGGACACCAAGTCCGACGGCACGCAGGAGCGCTACGACCTGCTGAGCCGCATCGCGCCGACCGTCGGCATGCCCGAGGGCGTGGATCCGTACCAGACCAGCTGGGACCAGCAGCTCGAGCTGGTCGGCCAGGCGCTCGGCCGGACCGACGAGGCCGAGGAGCTCGCCGCTGAGGTGACGCAGGCGTTCGAGGACGCCGCCGCCGCACACCCCGAGTTCGACGGCACCGAGGTCGCCGTCGCCGCCTTCACGGCCGAGGGCTTCGGCGCCTACGTGCAGGGCGACGCCCGTGTCGACTTCATGGAGGAGCTCGGCTTCGTCAACGAGCCGGAGATCCAGGAGCAGGCCACGGACAGCTTCTTCGTGGGGGTCAGCGAGGAGCAGGTGTCCCTGCTCGACTCCGACCTGACCGTCGCCTTCCCCATCTTCGTCGAGGCCTCCGAGTTCACGTCGAACCCGCTGTGGCAGGCGCTGCCCTCGGTGCAGGACGGCCGCGCCGTGGTCCTGGAGGACGAGACGCTGGCCAGCGCCTTCTCGATCGGCACGGCTCCGGGCATCCTCTACGCGCTGGACGAGACCGTGCCGCTGTTCGCCGAGGCCCTCTCCTGAGCCGGCCCGCCTGAGCACCGGCCCCGCCGGACGGCTCCTCAGCCGAGCCGTCCGGCGGGGTCCACCTGCCATTCGCGCACCGCGGCCACCAGCCGCGCGGCCAGGTCGGCCACGAACTCCGCCCCCTCGGCCGCCGAGGCACCGGCGGGGTCGCCCAGCACCCCGTTCGGGCTGACTCCCCGCACCCCCTCGGCGCGCAGCCGGGCCAGGATCTCCGTCAGCGGCGCCGTCTCACCGGCCACCGCAGCGGCCTCCCGCACCCCGCCGGGTTCCACGTGCAACATCAGCGACGTCTCCGTGCGCCCGGCGTGCGCATCGCCGCCCGGCACCCCGCACGGGAACCAGGCGACGTCCCGCCCCTCCGAGCGCAGGAGCGGCACGGCGGCCCGAAGCGCCGCCAGGTTGCCCCCGTGGCCGTTGACCACCAGCAGCCGCGGCGCCCACCGGCAGGCCGAGCGCCCCAGTTCGACCAGCAGCCCGGTCAGCGCCTCCGTGCCGATCGACACCGTGCCGGGGAAGCCCTCGTGCTCCCCGCTCGCCCCGTAGGGCAGCGCGGGCCCCAGCAGCGCCCCGTCGAGCTCGGGCAGCGACGCGCGCGCGACCGCCGTCGCCACGGCGGTGTCCGTCGCCAGCGGCAGGTGGTGCCCGTGCTGCTCGACCGAGCCGAGCGGGACGACGAGCAGCGCGTCCTCGGGGATGCCCGGCCACACGGCACCGGCGAGCTCGGTCACCGGGGCAGCGTAAGGACCCGATCCCCGGGCAGACTGCGGCGCATGGCGAACCGGCGCTGCCCCTGCGGAACGGGCCTGGGCTACGACGAGTGCTGCGGCCCCCTGCACACCGGCGCCGCGCCGGCGGCCACCGCCGAGCAGCTCATGCGCTCCCGGTACAGCGCCTTCGCCGTCGGCGACCCGGCCTACCTGCTCGCCACCTGGCACCCGAGCACCCGGCCGTCGTCGCTGGAGCTGGATCCCGGCGTCCGCTGGGTCGGCCTCGACGTGCTGGCCACCGACGGCGGCGGGCTGCTGGCCACCGAGGGGACGGTCGAGTTCCGCGCGCACCGGGTGGCCGGCGGGCAGCGGGGCGCGCAGCACGAGGTCAGCCGCTTCGTCCGCGAGCACGGCGCCTGGCGGTACCTGGACGCGGTGTGAGGGGGTGTCGGGCCCCGCGACCGTGGGAACGGATCCGCCATGAGCGCAGAGGACACCCGCAAGGTCGCCGAGCTGCTGAAGGGCCAGCGGTTCGGCTTCCTCACCACGACCACGCCCGAGGGGAAGCTGACCAGCCGCCCGATGACCCTGCAGGAGGTCGAGTTCGACGGGGACCTCTGGTTCTTCGCCGAGCGCGGCTCGCACCCGGTGGAGCACATCCGGGCCGCGCCCCAGGTGAACGTGGGCGTGGGCTCCGGTGGCACGTGGGTGTCGCTGACCGGCCGCGCCTCCGTGGTCGAGGACGTCGCGAAGAAGAAGGAGCTGTGGAACGGCGGGGTCGAGGCCTGGTTCCCGCAGGGCCCGGAGGACCCGTCGGTCGTGCTGCTGCGGGTCGAGGGCGACTCGGCCGAGTACTGGGACAGCCCGGGGGGCCGGCTGGCGACCGCCTTCAGCTTCGTGAAGGCCAAGGCCACCGGCGAGCGGGTCGACGCCGGCGAGAACGAGAAGGTCGACCTCTAGGCGCGGTCGGCGACCGCCACGCCGCTGACCTGCTCCACCGCCGGTGCTCCCGGCTGTGCCGGGATCGCCGGCCGGCCGGCCGGGCAGCAGCCGCGCGCCCGCGTTCGCGGTCTCGGCCGGTTCCGGGCGGGCGAACAGGTACCCCTGCGCCGTGCCGCCGACGGCGGCCACGGCCACTGCGGTCGGCTGCCCGTACCCCCACCCCCACGCCAGCAGGACCAGTCCCACGGCGCAGGCCGCGGAGAGGCACACGATGGCGCGGTGGCGGCGCTGCCACACGGCGTCGGGCACCGCCGGCCCGAGGGCAGCAGCTGCGCGGCGCGGTGGCGGAGTTCGGCGATCACCGTCACCTGATCGGCGCGGACGGCGCCGGTCCGCAGCCCGCGGGCCGGCGCCGCCCGGAAGGGGGGGCGGCCCGCGTCGGACGACCGTCAGTGCTGCGCCATCGTCAGAAGTACTGGGACCCGGCATCGATCGAGAGGTGCTCCGCGGTGATGAAGCGGGCGTCGTCGGAGACCAGGAAGGCGACGGCGCTCGCGATCTCGTCCGCCTCCATCCACCCCTGCTCGAGGAACGCGGTGCCCATCACCGCGAGCTTGGGGTTGCTGGCGTTGGTCCGCTCGATGGCGGTGACCATGTCGCCGCTGCCCATGGGCGTGGCGACGGCGCCGGGGTGCACCGAGTTGACCCGGATGTCGTGCTTGCCGAGTTCCGCCGCGAACGCACGGGTCATGCCCGTGACGGCGTGCTTGCTCGTCGTGTAGTGGATCATGAACGGCTGCATCTTCTTGCCCGCGTAGGAGCTGGTCAGCACGATGGCCCCACCGCGACCGGCGGCCACCATGTGCGGCGCGGCCGCCATGACGGTGTTCCAGACGCCGGTGACGTTGACGTCCATCGTGTCCTTGAACATCGCCGGCGTGGTCTCGTCCCACGTCGCGGGGATGCAGATCCCGGCGTTGGCGACCACGACGTCGAGCCGGCCCAGTTCGGCCACCCCGGAGTCGACGAAGGCCTTCATGTCGTCGAAGTCCCGGACGTCGCCCTGGTGGGTCACGATGCGGCGGTCCAGAGCCTCGACGAGGCGGGCGGTCTCCGCCAGGTCGTCGGGGGTGGCCGAGTCGTAGGGCACGCCCGGGAGGGGGCCGGCCAGGTCCAGGGCCAGGATGTCGGCGCCTTCGCCGGCCAGCCGGAGGGCGTGCGCCCGGCCCTGGCCTCGTGCGGCTCCGGTGATGAAGGCGACCTTGCCCTGCTGGCGCTGCGGAACGGTGCTCATGGGCGTTCCTTCTCGTACGTCGTGGTGGTGGTGCGGTCAGGGTCGTCAGGTGGGGCGTCGTGCCCCACGGGGGAGGGGCCTTTATCGCGCGCCATGCGTCAGTCCGCGAAGACGGCACCCAGGGCGCCGGCGACGTCCCGGTGGTCCCGGATCAGCCGGATGCGCCCGCGGCCAGCGCGGGCCAGGTCGCGGCCCAGCTCGACGTCGACCTCTCCGGAGGTGTCCAGCAGCACGTCCAGCCGGGGCAGCCGCGCGGCGGTGAGCCGCGGGTCGGGGCCGGCGTTGTGCACGCAGTCGCTGAGCAGCAGGACCCGCGCATCGCGCTGCGGCACGCCGGTCAGCTGCCGGGACGCGGTCTCCAGCGCGAAGGTCACGTTGGTCAGGCCCTGGGTGGGCACCCGCAGCAGCAGGTCGAGGACGGCGAGCGGCGCGACCTGCTCACCCCGGCGCACCAGCACCGCGGCATCGGACCAGAACGCGACGACGGCCAGCGAGTCCCGGGCGAGCTCCCCGGCCAGCGCGCCGACCGTGGCGGCCGCCGTCCGGACCCGCTCGCCCTTCATCGACCCGGACACGTCGACGACCAGCACCACCGAGCGCTGCTGCCGGACACGTTCCCGGACGACGACGTCGGTCGCCTCCGGGAAGGGGTTGCCGGCGATCGCCTCGAGGGTGCGCTCCAGGTCGAGCTCGTCGGATCCCCCGCTCCACGGCGCGCTGGTCAGCTCGCCGACCCCACGCCGCGGGCGCCGGTCCCGGGGCGGGCGCGGGACCGACAACCGCCGGGCGATCTCCCTGGCCCGCTGCCGGGTGACCTGGTCGACCGAGCTCTCGGTCTCCAGGTCCCCCAACGCAATCAGGTCGGCCGGCTCGTCCGTGGTCCCCGAGGCCGTTCCGCCGGGACGTCCGGCTCCGGTGCGCGTCCGCCTGCGGTCACCGGAGGCGAGTGCCAGCCCTCCTCCGGCGCGGGCGGGCTCGTAGAGCGCGGGCTGCTCGGTGAGCTGCTTGGGCCGGCGGCGCAGCGGCCTCGCGCCCCGGGCCGACCCGGACCGGTCCCGCCGGGTCACCGGGGAGTCCGCCTCGACGGCTCTTCAACCCGGATCGGCAGCGGCCGGCTGCAGCAGGAAGTGGTCCTCCCAGATCTCCCGCAGGACCGCCTCCGGCGTGGTCTCCAGCGTCTCGTCGAGGAAGATCCGCCCGGACAGCGCAAGCAGGACCGCGTCCAGGACGACGTCGGTGTACTCCTCCGGCAGTCCGCGCGGCGGCGCGAGCGCCGGCTCGTCGGGCAACGGGACGCCGCGCATGGCCGCCAACTGTGCGGCGACCAGCGCGATGTCGATCGCCCCGCGGACGCTGCTCCCCTGCCGGACGTCGTCACGCTCCCGGGTGGCGCGGGTCAGCGCCACGGCATCGGCGATCAGACGGGGGGACTCCAGACCGGTTCGCCGCCCGACGATGCCCCGCTCGGCCTCGGCGTCCTGGTAACCGATCGCCAGCCGGCAGAGCCGGTCGTGCACCGAGGACGACAGCCGGGTCGTCCCGATGTTGTCGTAGGGGTTCATCGAGGCGATCACCCGGAAGCTGGGCAGCGCTTCCACGACGCCGACCCGCGGAATGGCGATGCGCCGCTCGGCCATGGCGGTGAGCAGCGTGTTGAGCGTGTCCTCGGGCGCCCGGTTGAACTCCTCGACGTAGAGGAACCCCCCGCTGCGCATCGCCTCGACCAGCGGGCCGGGCACGAAGTTGTCCGGCGAGTAGTCCTCGCGCAGCACCCGGGCCGGGTCGTGGTGGCCGACCAGCCGGGTGGGCGTGAGGTCGGCGTTGCCCTCGACGAACACCAGCGGGATGCCCCACTCGGCGGTGATCGAGCGCAGCAGGGTCGACTTCGAGGTACCCGGCGGGCCCTCGAGCAGGACGTCGCGCCCGGCGGCCACCGCGGCCAGCAGCAGGTCGAGTTCCCGGGCGCGCCCGACCAGGTGGGAGGCCACGCGGCCACGGACGGCCAGAACGGCGGCCCCGTCGTCCCCGGTGACCCGGAGGCCGGTGACCAGCGGGTCGTCGCCGGTGGGATGGGACATGTGCTCGGTCAGCGATCGATCCTCTCAGAGCGCCGAAGGCACGCCTCGGGCGAGTGTGGGACGGCGGCCGCGAGGCCGCCGTCCCACACGGGTGTCACTTGACGGTGTAGCCGGCGTCGACCGGGAGGGTCACACCGGTGATGTAGCGCGCCTCGTCGGAGACGAGGAACAGGATGGCGTTGGAGATGTCGACCGGCTCCACCCACGGGACCGGCAACGCGTTGGTCGACTGGAAGATCGGCGCCGCCGCCTCCCGGCTGGGCGCCGGGTCGTCGGGAGTGAACAGCCCCCAGGTCTTCTCGTTCTGGATCATCACCGTGTCCACCCCGGTCGGGTGCACGGTGTTGACCCGGATGGAGTGCTGGGCGAACTCGTTGGCCAAGGTCCGCATGATGCCGACGACACCGTGCTTGGCGGCCGTGTAGTGGATCGTGTTCGCCGTCCCCTTGAGTCCCGCGGTGGAGCTGGTGAGCACGATCGCCCCACCCCGTCCGCCCTCGATCAGGTGCGGCAACGCGACCTTGCAGGTGTTCCAGACACCGGTCAGGTTGATGTCGATCATCTCCCGCCAGGCATCGTCGGTGACGTCCAGCGCGGGCTGGATCTCGAAGACACCGGCGTTGGCCAGCACGATGTCAAGGCGTCCGAGCTGAGCGACTCCCTCGTCCACCGCGGCCTCCAGAGCCCCGGTGTCGCGCACGTCGGCCGTGGTGGCGACGATCCGCCGGTCGAGCGCCTCGACCTGGCGCACCGTCTCGGCCAGGTCCTCCTCGGAGGCCGGTGGGTACATCTGGATCGACGGCACCGGGCCGGCGATGTCGACGGCGATGATGTCGGCGCCCTCCTGCGCCAGCCGCACCGCATGGCTCCGGCCCTGGCTGCGGGCCGCGCCGGTGATGAACGCGACCTTCCCCTCGACGCGACCGGCCATCACTTGATCACCGAACCCGCGTCGATCGGCAGCTGGACGCCGGTGACGTAGCGCGCCATGTCCGAGGCCAGCCAGACGACCGCGTTCGAGATGTCCACCGGCTCCACCCAGCGGATCGGCAGCAGGTTCAGCGACAGGAACGCCTCCTGGGCGTCCTCCGCCGTCGCCGTCCCGGGCGTCATGTCCGGCCGGAACAGGTCGTAGGTCCCCTGGTTCGTGATCATGTCGGTGTCGACCGTGGTGGGGTGCACCGAGTTGACCCGGATCATGTTCGGCGCCAGCTCGAGGGCCAGCACCTTCATCAGCCCGACCACGCCGTGCTTGGCGGCGACGTAGTGGCCGGCGTTCGCGATGCCCATGATGCCGGCGGTGGAGCTGGTCAGGATGACCGATCCCCCGCCCTCGTTGGCCTTCAGGTGCGGGATAGCCGCCCGCACCGTCTTGAAGACCCCGGTGAGGTTGGTCGCGAGCATGTCCTCCCAGATCTCGTCGGAGAGCTCCTCGACGGGTCCGTAGCTGGCGATCCCGGCGTTGGCCGCGACGATGTCCAGCCTTCCCAGCTGCGCCACGCCCTCGTCCACGGCCGCCTTCAGCGCCGCGCTGTCCCGGACGTCGGCCTCGGTGGCCACGATCCGCCGGTCCAACGCCTCGACCTGACGGACGGTCTCGGCCAGGTCCTCCGGGGTGGCCATCGGGTACGGGACGGTGTCGATCTGCGCGCACAGGTCGACCGCGATGATGTCCGCGCCCTCCTGCGCCATCCGGAGTGCGTGACTGCGGCCCTGGCCGCGTGCCGCGCCGGTGATGAAGGCGACCTTGCCCTCGAGCATGCCCATGCTTGATCTCCTCGTGTGGTCCCCCGCTGTGGACGTACCTGGACGCGGTCGGACCTGTCGAGGTCAGACCGCTGTGGCCCCTGACGGGGCGGCGGCCGCCGGCCGCCCGGGTCGGGGGTGCCACGCCGCGGGCCCGCGCAGGTACCAGGGACGGGAGAGCTCCAGCGAGGCGAGCGCGGGAAGTGGCGTGCAGCAGCCGTCGCAGGCCATGCGCTCCACCTCCTCGTCGTCGAGCCGGTCGGTCGGGACCTGCGGGATCAGCTCAGCTGCAGGCCGGCCAACGGGGACTCGTCGCAGATCTTCGCCGGGATCGACGGGATGCCGAGCAGCGTCGGCTGACCGCGGACCGGACCGCTGTGCGAGTGGTCGATGTGGCTGCGCGGGGTGACCAGCTCCAGGTCCCGGGCGGCCAGGGCGCTCTCGCCGTAGCCCTGCACGCACTCGGGGTCCGGGCCGTCCAGCGGCAGCCCGGTGAAGAACTTGGCCGCCATGCAGCCGCCGCGGCAGGCGTCGAAGTGCGCGCACTTGGTGCAGGCGCCGCCGGTCTGCGGGTTGCGCAGGTCGGCGAAGAGCTCGGACTGCTGCCAGACCCGCTGGAAGCCGCCCTCGTCCCGCACGTTGCCGGCGAGGAAGTTCTCGTGGATGGCGAACGGGCAGGCGTAGACATCGCCGACCGGGTCGATCAGGCAGACCACGCGCCCGGCACCGCACAGGTTGAGCCCGGGCAGCGCCTCCCCGAAGGCGGACAGGTGGAAGAACGAGTCGCCGGTGAGGACGCCGTCGCCGTTGGCGAGCAGCCAGTCGTAGAGGTCGCGCTGCTGGGCCTGCGTCGGGTGCAGCTGGTCCCAGACGTCGGCCCCGCGACCGGAGGGCCGCAACCGGGTGATGCGCAGCTGCGCGCCGAACGAGTCGGTGAGCGCCTTGAACTCGTCGAGCTGCCCGGCGTTCTCGCGGGTGACGACGACGGAAACCTTGAAGTCCTTCATCCCGGCCTCGGCCAGGTTCTCCAGCGCCCGGATGGCCGTCGCGTAGGAGCCGGTGCCGCGCACGCGGTCGTTGACCTCGGCGGTGGCGCCGTCCAGGGAGATCTGCACGTCGACGTAGTCCGTGCGGGCCAGCTGGGCGGCGCGGGTCTTGTCCAGCTTGATGCCGTTGGTGGAGAACTTGACGCCGACGTCGTGGCCGATGGCGTAGTCGAGCAGGTGCCAGAAGTCCGGCCGCACGGTGGGCTCGCCGCCGCCGACGTTGACGTAGAACACCTGCATCCGCTGCAGCTCGTCGATGACCGCCTCGGCCTCGGCCGTGGACAGCTCCCGCGGGTCCCGCCGTCCCGACGAGGACAGGCAGTGGGCGCACGCCAGATTGCAGGCGTAGGTGAGCTCCCACGTCAGGCAGATGGGGGCGTCCAGGCCGTACTCGAACTGGTCGATCAGCCGGCCGCCCACCGGGCGGTCCGGGCGGGCGGGACGGGACGGCAGGACGGCGGTCACGGGGTCTCCCGGGGTTCGATCATCTGCGAGCGGGCGAGGTCGGCCAGCGCCTTCTCGTAGGCCGGGCGCTGCGCTTCGCTCACGCCGCAGGCCAGGAGCGCGGCGGTGGCGCTCGGGTGGTCGGCCAGCGCCTCGACGACGGCGACCAGGGTCTTCGACTTCAGGAAGGAGAGCTTCCGGTTGCCGAAGTGGTAGACCAGCGCGCCGAAGGGCTCGGGCCGCAGCGCGACCGAGCGGGCGCGCTGCCAGGGCCCGGCCGGGTCGAACGCGACCTCGGCAGGGGACACCGCCGTGGTCACTGGGACGTCGTCGCTCAGTAGACGCCGCACATGCCGTCGATGGACACCTCTTCGACCAGCGACTCCTCGACCAAGGCCTCCTCGCCGGCCGGAGCGGGGGCGACGTCGACGTCGGTGTGGTTCTCGGGCATGGCGCACTCCTGGTGATCGGGGTCACGGTGGATGCAGCGAGGCTAATGACACCGAGTGCCACCCGGCAACCCCCGGGGCCGGTGGATGCGTCCGGACGCGGAGGATTCCCTGCGGCGCGCCGCCGCGCGGCACAATGCGGTCCGTGACCGCCATCGAGACCGCGCCGGCCGGCGTGCCTGCCGAGGGCACCCGGGCACGGGTGGAGCGGGCCGCCCTGGACCTGTTCACCCTGCGCGGCTTCGAGCAGGTGACCACCGACGAGGTGGCCGACGCCGCGGGCATCAGCCGGCGGACCTTCTTCCGCTACTTCGCCACCAAGGCCGACGCCGTGTGGGGCGACTTCAGCGCCCACGCCAGGCGGCTCGACGAGCTGCTGGGCGCCGCCGAACCCGACACACCCGTGCTGGCCGCCGTCTGCGCCGCCTACGTCGAGGTCAACGACTACCCGGCGTCCCAGCTGCCGCTGCTCCGCGAGCGGATGCTCCTGATCCTGACCGAGCCGGCGCTCCTGGCCCACTCGCAGCTCCGCTACGCGGCAGTGGACCGGGTGGTCGCCCGCCACGTCGCATACCGCTCGGGAGTCGCACCGACGGACCTCGTGCCCCGGCTGGTCGCGGCGGCCACCCGCGCGGCGGCGACGACGGCCTTCGAGGCGTGGCTGGCCGACGAGCACTCCGCCCTCGGTAGCCACCTCCGGCAGGCGTTCGCCGAGCTCACCGCCGGCTTCCCGAGCCTGTCCCGCTGAGACCTCTCCCCCGCAGGTGTGGCGCTCGTCTCCCTGCGTGCGGGTAGCCTGGCACTCAGTGCCACCGGCCGGTCCCGGCCGGGGCGGCAGATCAGGTGGCCTCCCGGCGCACGGGGTGGCCCGGCGACAGGAGAGCAGCAGATGGCGAATCCCTGGTTCGAGTCAGTGGCAGAGGCGCAGCGGCGGGCCAAGAAGCGCCTGCCCAAGGGGGTCTACGGCGCGCTGGTCGCCGGCTCCGAGCGGGGGCTGACCACCGAGGACAACCTCGCCGCGTTCGCCGAGATCGGCTTCGCACCGCACACGGCGGGCCTGGCCAACGAGCGCAACATGGGCGTCACGGTCATGGGCCAGGAGATGTCCATGCCGGTGATGATCAGCCCGACCGGCGTGCAGGCCGTGCACCCCGACGGGGAGGTCGCCGTCGCCCGCGCCGCGGCCAACCGCGGTGTCGCGATGGGCCTGTCCTCGTTCGCGAGCAAGCCGATCGAGGACGTCGTGGCCGCGAACCCGAAGACGCACTTCCAGATGTACTGGGTCGGCACCCGCGACGAGATGCTCGCCCGCATGGAGCGCGCGAAGCGCGCCGGCGCCGTCGGCATGATCGCCACGCTGGACTGGTCGTTCGCCTACGGCCGCGACTGGGGCAGCCCGTTCATCCCCGAGAAGATCAACTTCGAGGCCGCGCGCCGCTACGCCCCGCAGGTGCTGGTCAAGCCGCGCTGGCTGCTCGACTTCGCCCGGACCGGGAAGATCCCGGACCTCAAGGTCCCGAACATGGTCGCCCACCCCGGCGACGAGGCGCCCACCTTCTTCGGCGCCTACGGCATGTGGAACGCCTCTCCCATGCCCACCTGGGAGGACGTCGCCTGGCTGCGCTCGCAGTGGGACGGGCCGTTCATGCTCAAGGGCGTCATGCGGGTCGACGACGCCAAGCGCGCGGTCGACGCCGGCGTCTCCGCCATCAGCGTGTCCAACCACGGCGGCAACAACCTCGACGGGACCCCCGCCTCGATCCGCGCACTGCCCTCGGTGGCCGCGGCGGTCGGCGACCAGATCGAGGTGCTCCTGGACGGCGGCATCCGCCGCGGTGGCGACGTCGCCAAGGCGCTGGCCCTGGGCGCCAAGGCCGTGATGATCGGCCGCGCCTACCTCTGGGGCCTCGGCGCCAACGGCCAGGCCGGCGTGGAGAACGTGCTGGACCTGCTCCGCGACGGGCTGGGCTCGGCGATGGTCGGTCTGGGCAAGGCGAACGTGGGCGACCTCAGCAGCGACGACCTGGTCATCCCGGCCGGCTTCGAGCGCCAGCTCGGCGACACCGCCGTCGCCAACGCCACGCTCAGCACCTCGCCGGCCGCCGCCCGCGCCCGCGAGGTCTGACCACCCGCCGACCGCGGGGACCGCACCGCCCGGGCACCGTTCCAGGCGTCGCTCTCCCCGCGGTCGGCGCAGCCGTCAGGGCCGCCCGGCCGGCTGCTCGGAGCCGTCGCCCCGCAGCAGCTCCGCCCGACGGCGCAGCCGGGCGCGCTTCCAGGGGTGGCCGGCCGCCGCCACGGTCCATGCGACGACGGCGAGCCACCACCACGGGCTGTCGGTGACCGCCAGGAACGCCGAGAGCAGGGCCACCAGCACGAAGAACGGCGTCGCCCAGAGCCGCTGCCGGTCCAGCGGGGCCAATTGGGCGAGCACCAGGCCGTGCGCCGCCTCGCGCACCTCTGGGTCCGCGGGCACCGGCCCGCGGGACGCCGCCCGCCGGACCCGCCTGGACAGGCCCTCCGGCGACCGCGCCGCGACGTCGCGGAGGCCCTGCTGCTGCCGGTACTGGATGCGCCCCCTGAGCCCGCCGAAAACGGCACCCGCGACACCGCCGTAGGTCAGCGTGGTCGGCCAGCTCTCGCCCCCGCCGAAGCGCATGAACGCGGCCCACACGAGCCCGAACAGCGACCCGTTGACCAGGCCGAGGACCCACGCGGGGGCGTGCAGCAGCCGTTCACGCATGCCGCGATCGTGCCGGTCCGTCGCTCCAGTGGCCAGCACGTCGCCCGGCCGGGTCGCGCCGGCCCCCTGCAGGTCGGCCGAGCTCGCCATCCAGGCCTCCGTCGCCCGAACTCCTCGATCAGGCGAGGAGCTCCGCACGCCCACGCATCCGGCGGCGCAGCCAGGGATGACCGGCCGCGGCCGCCAGCCACACGGGGACAGTGACCCACACCCACGCGGGCCCGGTGAGCGCAACCCCCGCCGCCAGCACGGCCGTTCCCACGAACAGCGCCGGCGCCCAGTACCGCTGCCCGTCGAGCACGCGCAGGTGGTCCAGGGCGATGTCGTGCGCCGCCTCCCGCTCGTCGGGGTCCTCGGGCACCGGCCCCCGCGACGCCGCCCGGCGCACCCGCCGGCCCACCGCCCGCGGGGACTGGTCGTCCGGATCGTCCGCGCTCCGCCTCCGGTGCATGAACGCCACGACCACACCGGCCCCCACGCCCACGACCGCGGCGCGCACGACGACCTCGGCCCAGCTCTCGTCCCGCACGAGCACGCCCCAGAGGACGACCACCGCGAAGAACGTGACCACGGAGATCACCGTCGACCGCCGGCCAGGGGCATCCAGGAGTCGCTCGCGCATCCCCCGATCGTGCCCGGTCGTGGTGGCGACGGGCGACCCCGCCCGGTCCGAGCGCCAGCGCGGACGACGGCGTCAGGCCTCGTCGCCGACCGACGGCCGGAGGAGTTCCGCGCGGCGCCGCAGCCGCCCCGGCAGGACCAGCCAGCCGTGCACGAGCAGCGCGACGGCCCCGGCCACCCCGAGCCACCACCAGGGCGAGGCCTGGACGGCCAGGTTCGCCAGCATGGCCAGCATGACCAGCGAGCCCACGATGCCGAGCACGCGCCGCCGCCGGTGCTCCGCCAGGGCCTGCTG
Organism: Blastococcus sp. SYSU DS0617; assembly: GCF_054051075.1. Taxonomy (NCBI): domain Bacteria; kingdom Bacillati; phylum Actinomycetota; class Actinomycetes; order Geodermatophilales; family Geodermatophilaceae; genus Blastococcus; species Blastococcus sp. SYSU DS0617. The sequence goes on along the minus strand of NZ_JBJHAO010000003.1, from coordinate 307,301 downwards.
CGTTAGCGCGTAGGCGGCGGCGCGGGTCTCCGGGTCCTCGGGCACGGCGCCACGGAGCGACGCCCGTCCAGCGACGCGTCGGTCAGGCGCCGGCAGCCCCGCCACCGCCTCGGCCCGGCGTCGGACCTGGCCCCGCAGCAGCGTCGCCCCCACCAGGCCGCCGCCCAGCGCAGCTCCGACGGCACCGGGCAGCGCGCCGCTCCAGCCTTCGCCGACGACAGCGAGCAGCAGCCCCGTGCCCAGCCCGCAGGTCAGCCCCATCACGAGGGCGACCTGCCACCGCGGGGCACGCGACATCCACTCGCTCAGCCTCTCGTCCACCGCACGATGATCACCGCGAGCCGGCCGGCCGAGAAGCCATCCGCGGGATCTCTGCTCCGAAGAACCCGTCCGGGTGGCCCGGAACGCCCTGGCATCACCCGATCAGTCCCGGACGGAACCGACGATCCGGTCCGGCCGGATCTCCACCGCGGCGGCGCTCCCGAGCCAGCGCCGCAGCGTGCCCGAGGGGTCCGCCACCCGGGCCGCGCTGCCGTCGGCACGGCGGACCTCCAGGCCGGCGGTCAGCACGGCCGGGCCGTCGCCGAGGACGTCGTCCAGCCGGCACCGGCGCCCGTCGACCGTCACCCGGGGCTGCGGGACCAGCGTGCCCGCCAGCCGCCGTCCGGCCCGCCCGCTCCGGTCGACCGACGGCCCGCGCAGCGCCGGGGTCCGGCTGTCGGTGGCCAGCCGCGCCACCGCGGGAATCCTGCGGACGACGGCCAGCACGGCCCGGCGCAGCACCGCCGCGCCCCGGCCGCCCCCGGTCATCAGCCGGCCGACGAGCAGGGCCAGCCGGATCAGCGCCCGCGCGTGCGACTCGCGCTCGGCCTGATGGGTGTCCAGCAGCTCGTCCGCGGCCTCCCCGGCGAGGACAGCGGCGAGCTTCCAGCTCAGCTGGTGCACGTCCCGCAGCCCCAGCCCCAGGCCCTGCCCGACGAAGGGCGGGGTGAGGTGGGCGGCATCGCCGGCCAGGAGCACGCGCCCGGCCCGCCAGCGGTCGGCCAGCTGCGCCCGGAAGGTGTACTCGACGGCCCGCACCACCTCCACGGCCGCGGGATCCACCGGCGCGAGCAGGGACCGCAGGGCCGCCGTCGTCGTCAGGTCGGCGACGGTCTCCTCCGGACGCAGGCGGAACTCCCAGCGGTAGCGGTCGCCGGTGACCGGCATGCAGGTGGCGGCGCGGGCCGGGTCGCAGACCTGGGCGACGCCCGGCCAGAGCGGCAGCGGCACGGGGGAGCGCACGTCCAGCACCAGCCACCGGTCGGCCGGCCCCAGGTCGCGCATCCGGGCCCCGATCAGGTCGCGCACGGTGCTGTGGGCGCCGTCGCAGCCCAGCACCGCGGCCGCCCGGACGGACCGGTCCGCCCCGTCGTCCCGCCCGCGCACCGTCAGCCGCACGCCGTCGCCGGCCGACTCGAGGCCGGTGACCTCGGCTCCCCGCCGCAGCTCCACCGCCGGCGTGCGGGCGACGGCGGCCGCGAGCACCGCCTCCAGGTCCGGCTGGTGCACCAGCGAGCCCTGCGGCCAGCCGTTGAGACCCGCGGCCGGATCGCGGCGGAACTCGGCGAGCACCTCACCGGTGGCGTCCACCAGCCGCAGACCGGCCATCGGCCGGGTCAGGGGCGCCAGCTCGTCGGCGACACCGGCGTCCTGCAGGACGCGGAACACCTCGTCGTCCAGGTGCACCGCGCGCGGGAGGTCGTAGGGGGTGCGGTGGCGCTCGAGGACGACCACCCGCAGGCCGCGCCGGGCCAGCAGCAGCGCCGCCGTCAGCCCCACCGGCCCGGCGCCGACCACGACCACGGGCTCGCCGGACACGCCGATCAGTGTCCCCGGGGGATGCCCGGCGCCGCCTGCCGGGGAGCGCGGATGGGCCCCCACCTTGACGGGCCGGGCAGACCTGCTGAGAGTGTGGCGGGAAGCACTGTCGTGCTGCGGATCCCGCCATCGACGGCGGGTCTCGACTGGAGGGACATCTGTGAAGACCAAGGGCGCGATTCTGTGGGGCGTGGGCGAAGAGTGGTCGGTCGAGGAGATCGAGGTCGGCGACCCCGTCGCCGGTGAGGTCACCGTCGAGCTGGCCGCCTCCGGTCTGTGCCACTCCGACGAGCACCTCGTCACGGGCGCCACCCCGGTCGGCTTCCCGTCGCTGGGCGGGCACGAGGGCGCCGGCGTCGTCACCAAGGTCGGCCCGGGCGTCACCGGCCTCAAGGAGGGCGACCACGTCGTCACCGCCTTCATCCCGGCCTGCGGGGTCTGCCCCCCGTGCTCGCGCGGCCAGCAGAACCTCTGCGACCTCGGCGCCCACCTGCTCGGCGGCAAGGCGATCTCCGACGGCACCCACCGGGTGACCGCCAAGGGCCAGGGCGTCTCCCCGATGTGCCTGCTCGGCACGTTCTCGCCCTACATCACCGTGAACCAGGCCTCGGTCGTGCGCATCGAGCCGGACATCCCGCTCGAGGTCGCCGCGCTGGTCGGCTGCGGCGTCACCACCGGCTGGGGCTCGGCGACCAAGGTGGCCGACGTCCGACCCGGCGAGAACGTCGTCGTCATGGGCGCCGGCGGCGTCGGCATGAACGCCGTCCAGGGCGCTGCCGCGGCGGGCGCCAAGCGGGTCATCGTCATCGACCCGGTCGCCCAGAAGCGCGAGTGGGCGATGGAGATGGGCGCCACCCACACCTTCGCCAGCATGGAAGAGGCCACCCCGGCCATCAACGAGCTGACCTGGGGCCGGATGGCGGAGAAGACGATCATCACCGTCGGCGACATCCAGGGCGAGGACGTCGCCGCCGCCATGAGCGTCACCGGCAAGGGCGGGCGCGCGGTCGTCACGGGCATGGGCAACTTCGCCAACGCCGACGTGAAGCTCAGCCTGTTCGACCTCACGCTGATGCAGAAGGACCTGCAGGGCGCCATCTTCGGCGGTCTCGCCCCGCGCAACGCCATCCCCGAGCTGCTCTCGCTCTACCAGGAGGGCCAGCTCAAGCTCGAGGAGCTCGTCACGACCAAGTACAAGCTCGAGGACGTGAACCAGGGCTACCAGGACATGAAGGACGGCAAGAACATCCGCGGCATGATCGTCTACACCGACGCCGACCGGCGATAACACCGTCGTCCTCCGGACGACACCGCCACAACACCGTCGTCCTCCGGACGACACCGCGGCCAGGAGCCGTCCCCCGGGGAGTGGAGCCCATCCAGCCACTCCTCGGGGGAGCCTCCGGCCCCGCCCTCGTCGGGCAGTTCCTAGCCGAGGAGCCGTGTCAGCGCCGGCCCGAGGTCGGTCAGGGACCGGACGGGCTCCATCCGGCCGCCGCCGCGCGCGGCCAGCAGGCGAGCGGTGTCCAGGGCCTCGTCACTGGGCAGCGGGCACAGCACGTGCAGCCAGTCGATGCCGGCCAGCGCCGTCTCGGCCGGCTCCCCCGCCGTCGACAGGCAGTCCGACAGCAGCACGACGACCCGCTCGTCCGCCGTCGCCGGCACCAGCTCCCGCCGGGCGCCGCGGAGCGCACCGGCGATGTCGGTCTTGCCGTGCCCGCGCAGCCCCACCAGCTCCAGGACGACGTCCTCGGCCGCCCGGTGCCTGCCCAGCGGCTGCAGCACGGTCACGTCGTCGGCGAAGGTGAGCACGCTGGTCTGCAGCCGCTCGTCGGCGGCCAGGACGACGCCCGCCGCGGCCACCGCGGCGATCGCGACCCCCAGCCCCTGCATGGACCCGGACCGGTCGACGACCAGGCAGACGGCCCGTCGCGAGCCGGTCCAGTTGCGGGTCACCAGGTCGTCGGCGGCCGGGGGCCAGACGCCCGACCAGCGGTCCAGCGTGCGGTCCAGGTCCAGGTCGCCCTCGGGACGGCGGGTCGGCACCAGCCGCCGGGTGCCCCGGGCGCGGGTGGCGCCCACCCGGCCGACCTGGACGAACACGCGGGCGGCCAGCCGGCGGGCGGCCGACCGCAGCTCCCGGTCGGTGGCGGACGCGAGGTCGGCCAGCAGGGCGGCGGCCGCATCGGGATCGGCGCCCATCAGGCCGGCGAAGGCGTCCTCGTCGAGCTCGCCGACCTCGGGGCTGACCGAGGCGAAGGCCTCGTGCCGCAGCTGCATCTCCCGGCGCCCGGTCGTGCGGGGTCCCCGCCGGGAGCCCCGGTCGCTCCGCGGGTCGCTCTGCTCGGTGCCCGTCTCAGCCGACGGGCCGGGGGCTTTTCCCTGACCACCACCACCGAGGGGACCCGCGTCGTCCGCGGAGCCCTCGCCGGGGTCGGGTGGCGCTGCGCTCTCCGGCCAGACCTCGTCCAGGATCTCGTCGAGGACGGCCTCCGGCGTGCGCTCCACGCCTTCGGTGACCCGGATCCGCCCCGACAGGGCGGCGTGGGCGGCGTCCCGGGCCGTCTCGCGGCCCCCGCCCAGATCCTCCCCGCGCATCCGCAGCAGGCCGTCGAGCAGCAGCACCAGGTCGATGGCGCCGCGCACCGACGAGCCGGTGCGCAGGTCGCGGTGCTCGCGGGTGGCCCGCACGAGGCGGACGGCGAGCGCGATCTGCGGCGCGCCGGCCCCGGTGACGCCCGCGACGATGGCGCGCTCGGCGTCCTCCGGCTGGTAGCCCAGCACGACGCGGCACATCCGGTCGGCGATCGCCTGGCCGACGCGCGCGGTGCCGATGGCGTCGAAGGGGTTCATGGCGGCGATCAGCCGGAAGCCCGAGGTCGCCCGCACCGTGCCCAGCCGCGGTACGGCGATCTCGCCCTCGGTGAGCACCGTGATGAGGACGTTGAGCGTCTCCTCGGGGATGCGGTTGAGCTCCTCGAGGTACAGCAACCCGGCGCCCCGCATCGCGGTGAGCAGCGGCCCGTCGGTGAAGTTCTCCGGCAGGTAGCCGCCCGCCAGCACCGCCGACGGGTCGTACTGCCCGATCAGCCGGGCGGGGGTCAGCTCGGCGTTCCCCTCCACGAACACGACGTCCTGGCCGGTCTCGGCCGCCACCGCACGCAGCAGCGTGGACTTGCCGGTGCCCGGCGGGCCCTCGAGGACGACGTGCCGGTGGGTGGCGAGCGCGACGGTGAGCACCTCGCGCTCACGCCCCAGCCCGACGACGGAGCCGTTCGCCGGGGGATCGGTCGGGCGTGCGACGGTCATGGGGCCTTCCTGGGGGCGCGGCCGGGACGGCCGTCGGGCGAGGACGGGACCGGCCGGGACCCCGGTGCGGGGTCCCGGCCGGCACCGGTGGTGCGGCGGACTCAGCCGCCCAGGACGCTCTCGAGGTCCATCACGTCGTCGGGAGCCGAGATGTCCTGCTCCTCGCCGTGGTCGCTGAAGGTCACGGTGCCCTCGGAGTCCCCGCCACCCGACATCTGCAGCGGGTAGGGCGGGTCGTCGTCGGCGACGGTCAGGGAGCTGCCGTCCTCCTGCTCGACGATGACGACGTCCTCGCCGTCCAGCTCGTCCGTGCGGGTCTCGTCCTGGATCTCGCCGTCGGGCGAGCGGAGCTCGTCGGCGATGCCGGCCAGGGAGAACTCGGCGAAGTCCGCGGCGGCGTCACCGGGGACGGCGACCCACTGGCCCTCGAACTCCGCGGCGGCCTCCTCGGGCATGCCGAAGGACGCCCAGAACTCCGGCGCCGCCTTCATGTAGACGTCGCCACCGACGCTGATGAGCTCGATCTCGACTCCACCGATGCTGATCGAGCCGGCGGCGTCGTCGCCCTGCAGCTGCAGGTCGACCTCGCCCTCCTCGCCGTCGGTGGTCATCGTGCCGGACATGCGGACCGCACCGGACTCCTCGAGCGCGTCGGCGGCCATCTCGGCGACCTCGGACCCGGTCTTGCCCTCGAGCGGGCTGTCCCCGCCGCACGCGGTCAGCAGGAGGGTGCCGGCGACCAGGGCGACGGGAGCGGTGATCGAACGGATGCGCATGGGACTCCTCGGACGTCGGACCCGGGTGCCCGGGCGCCGCCGATCCTGCCAGGCCGGAGAGTGCACGTGGGTACCCCGACATCCATCGGGTGACCGGGCTACTCGTCCGGCAGCCCGGCCAGGTGCCGGATCCGCCGGCGTTCGCGGACGCCGAGGTTGCGGTCGGCGAGCCGCCGGGCCGCGGCGGCCGGCAGCACCGGCGCCGGATCCAGCCCGGACGCCCGCCGGAACAGCCGGGCGAACGAGCCCTGGGCGGCCGCCACGACGGCGGCCCGGGACCGGCTGCCGGGGACGCTCGCCGCCGAGATGACGAGCCACGCGTCGGCCACGTCGGCCGCGGCCGGTCCGCGGGCCGCGTTGGTCCAGTCGATGATCACCGGGCCGGACGGCGTCAGGAGCACGTTCTCCGGGTGCAGGTCCAGGTGCAGCAGCGCGTCGCCGTCCCCGACGGGGGCGTCGAGCCAGGCCGGCGCCGGCACCGCGTGCACGAGTCCGTGCAGCCGGGCCAGGGTGCGCGCCTGCCCGCCCATCGACCAGGGCCTACGCACGAGCGCGTCGGCCATCGTCGGGCCGGCCACGCGCGCCATCACCAGGTCCGGGCCGGCCACGTCGTGGACCTCCGGCACCGGCAGGCCGCGGGACCGCGCGTACGCCATGACCGCCGCCTCGCGCTCGGCCGAGCGCCCGGCGTCCCGGTAGCGACGCAGGACCCGGTCCCCGTCGAGGGCGAAGACGTCGGCATCGCGCCCCGCGCCGACCAGCTGCACGGCGGGAGTGTGGCAGAGCCGCGGACCCGCCGGTCCGCTCAGCGGCGTGCGACCGGGCGGACCGGGGCTCCGGCAGCGGCGGGATCCAGCGGCACGCCCGAGCGGAGGACGGCGGGCCCCAGCCGCAGCACACCCCCGGTGAGCGCCGCGCACCGGACGCCGGCCCGGCCACGCAGCCCCCGGTGGGCGCCCGGCGCGAGCACCGTGTCCAGCCAGGCGCAGGGGTTGGCCGGACGGCCGCCCCGCAGACGCACCTCACCGCTGCCGCAGTCCAGGGAGAACTCCACGCCGCGCAGCGCCTCCACCTCCGCCCCGCGGAGCACGACGGTCCGGCGCGTCAGCAGCGGGTCCAGAGGGCCGGCCCCCAGCTCCGCGGCGAGCGCCTCGACCGCCTCGGCGGCCAGCACGGTCAACTGCGCGTCGCGGTGGGCGGCCCGGCCGGCGTAGCGGTCGCCGACGACGCCGTACCCCGCGCGCACCTCGATCTCCTGCCGGCGGTCGTCGTCCTGCTCGGGCACGACGTCCCCCGGCCGCCCGTCGTAGCGGTGCCGAGGCGCGGCCACCAGCCCGACGACCTCCACGTCGTAGCGGTGCGGCAGCTCAGCCACGGGCGGACACGTCCCGCAGCATCCCACCTCGGCCTCGGCCCCGGCCTCCGCCGTCGGGCACGATGGCGGCATGCCCACGCCGGATGCGCCCCCTGCCGACGACCTCGCCCTCGGTGACGACCTGCGGGCCTTCGTGGACGCGTCCCCGTCCCCCGGGCACGCCGTGGCGGAGCTGGTACGGCGGCTGAGCGCCGCCGGCTTCACCGAGCTCGCCGAGATCGACCGGTGGACGCTGTCCGCGGGGGGACGCCACTACGTCGTCCGCCACGGCAGCCTCATCGCCTTCCGGCTGGGCAGCGGGCCGCTCGGCGACACCGGGATGCGGCTGGTCGGCGCGCACACCGACTCCCCGACGTTCAAGGTGCGCCCGCACTCGGGCGTCCACCAGGCCGGCTACCGGCTGGTCGGCGTCGAGCCCTACGGCGGCGGGCTGTGGCACACCTGGCTGGACCGGGAGCTCACCGTGGCCGGGCGGGTCGCGCTGCGCGGCGGGGGCACGGCACTGGTCCGGCTGCCCGGGGCACCCCTGCGTTTCCCGTCGCTGGCCATCCACCTCGACCGCTCCGTCCGCGAGGGGCTGACCCTGGACCCCCAGCGTCACCTCGTGCCGGTCTGGGGCGGCGACCTGGGCGAGGAGCCGGGGCTGGTCGAGGCCGTCGCGGCCGCCGCGGGGGCCGAACCCGACGACGTCGTGGGTCACGACCTGGTGCTGGCCGACACCCAGCCGGCCGCACGCGCCGGCGCGGACGGCAGCTGGATCGGCGCCCCGCGACTGGACAACCTGACGTCCTGCCACGCCGGGCTGCTCGCGCTGCTCGCCGCGCCCGCCGGGGAGCGCACGCAGGTCCTGGTGTGCAACGACCACGAGGAGGTCGGCAGCGGCTCGATGGCCGGCGCGCGGGGGAGCTTCCTCGAGGACGTCGTCCGCCGGCTGGCCACGGCCACGGACCCCGGCGACCCGGAGGCCGTGCACCGGGCGATCGCGCGGTCCTGGCTGGTGTCGGCGGACATGGCGCACGGCGTGCACCCCACCCGGGCGGAGCGGCACGAGCCGGCGCACCAGCCACGACTCGGGGGTGGCCCGGTGGTGAAGCTCAACGCCAACCAGGCCTACGCGACCGATGCGGCGACCGGCGGCTGGTTCCGCGAGCGGTGCGCCGAGGCCGGTGTGCCGGTGCAGTCGTTCGTCATGCGGGCCGACCTGCCGTGCGGGAGCACGATCGGGCCGCTCACGGCGACCCGGCTGGGGATCGCCACGGTCGACGTCGGCATCGCGCAGCTGGCCATGCACTCGTGTCGCGAGCTGACGTCGGCGCTCGACGTCCCGCTGATGGTCGACGCGCTGACCGCCTGCTTCACCGACTGACGACGAACGACGACCGGCCGGGGCATCTGAGGTCGCCCGGCCGGCCGTCGCCGTCTGTGGTCCCCGGCGTCGCCGGGGGCGGAGGTCAGATCCGCCGGTCGTTGTCCCCGGCGCCGTCGACCTCGATCTCCTCCTTGCGGAGATCCGCCGAGACCTGCTCCTGGTCGGTCACGGTGGTCTTGTCCAGGCGGACGCGCTCAACGGGCACGGCTTCCTTCTCGACGACGGGACGGTCGGCGTGGAGGGTGACCTCGTGCTCCTCCTCGCTGATGGCGGGGCCGTCCATCGCGTTGCCGACGTTCCCGTCGGTGATGGGCTCGCGCTCGACGCGGACCTCCTCGTGCGTCACCGGCACGGTCTGGGTCACGTTCTCGTTCACGACGTACTTGCGCAGGCGGGCCCGGCCCGTCTCCTCGCTGCGGGTGCCGACGTTCAGCCGCTCCTCGGAGCGGGTCATGGCGTCGTCGGTGGTGGGCCCGGAGGTGTCCCGGCCGACCGTCCCGTGCTGGTTCTGGTCGGTGGTCATGCCACCGGCCACGCCGGTGTCGGTCCGGCCGGTGGTCGCCTGGGTGCCGGTGCCCATGCCGTAGTAGCGGTAGAGCTCCTGCTCCTCCTGCGGGGACAGGTGCCCGTCGGTGTCGATCTTCGGGGCGTCCTTCACGCGGTCCTTGCTCACGGGTACGCGGAGGCCGTCGTTGGTGAGGTCGGCGTCGCGGATGGGCACGAAGGACTCCTTCGTGCCGAACATGCCGGTCCGGACGGTGACCCACTCGGGCTGGCCCGTCTCGTCGTCGAGGTAGACCTCTCCGGCGGAGCCGATCTTCTGGCCCGCCTCGTCGTAGACGTCCTTGCCGATAACGCGGTCGAGGGTGTCGGTTCCGATCATCGTGAGATGCGCTCCCATTCCTGCTCAGGGTGTTCGCGGTCACGCTCTTGGGTGACCGTGACGAGCGGTGCGAAACGACGGGAGGGGGTCCGCCACGCCCGACCGCGTGGCTGTCGGGCGCCGGCTAGCCGTGACACTCGGTCACCCGAAACAGCCCTGGGATGCCATTCCCCCTGCTCAACGCAGCGCGTCGCGCGTGTCGGCGTCCTCGCGTTGCGGCACGCAACCGTTCCGATCGGCCGACCACGAAGAGCAACGCCCACCGCGTCCGGGCGTGTCGGGATCGGTGCCCCGGCGCGTCGTGCGTGACCCCGGCCGCGGGTCTGCCTAGCGTCGCCGGGTGCCTCCCCGCTCGCCGTACGACAACCTGGTCCACCCGCGCACGGTGAAGAAGGCCCCGCCGACCGTCGAGGCCGAGAAGGACCTCGTCGTCGAGGACCCCAGCTCGGGGTTCGTCGGCGCCGTCGTGCGCTGTGAGAAGGACGTCGTCCACCTGGAGGACCGCCACGGCCGCGTCCGCGGCTACCCGCTGGGCCCCGGGTTCTGGGTGGAGGGACGGCCCGTCGTCCTGGTGCGGCCGAAGCAGGCGGCGCCCACGGCCCCCGCGCGCAGCGCCTCGGGCTCCACGTACGTGGCCGGCGCCCGCGCCCGGGTGGCTCGCGAGGGCCGCATTTACGTCGAGGGCAAGCACGACGCCGAGCTCGTGGAGAAGGTCTGGGGCCACGACCTGCGCATCGAGGGCGTCGTCGTCGAGCCGCTGCACGGCGTCGACGACCTGCCGGGCATCGTGCGGGAGTTCCGCCCCACCTCCGGACGGCGGCTCGGCGTGCTCGTCGACCACCTGGTGCGCGGCTCCAAGGAGAGCCGCATCGCCGAGCAGATCACCGGCGAGCACGCGCTGGTCGTCGGTCACCCGTTCATCGACATCTGGCAGGCCGTCAAGCCCTCCGTCGTGGGCATCAAGGCCTGGCCGACCGTGCCCAAGGGCGAGGACTGGAAGACCGGCGTCTGCGCGCGGCTGGGCTGGGAGGACGACACCGGCTACGTCTGGGCGCAGCGCATCCTCGCCCGCGTCCGCACCTGGACCGACCTCGAGCCGCAGCTGATCGGCCGGGTCGAGGAACTGATCGACTTCGTCACGACCGACTGACCCGGGAGAGCCTCAGCCGGGGCCGTAGCCCGGCGCGGGCGGGAGGCCGAAGAACTCCTCCAGGGTGGCGACCCCGGCCTCGTGCATCTCCGTGGCGAGCTCCGGGCCGACGTAGCGGAGGTGCCAGGGCTCGTACTGGAACCCGGTGATCTGCTCGGAGCCCGCCGGGTAGCGCACGAGGAAGCCCGAGCGGTGCGCGTTGGCCGCCACCCAGCGCCCCTCCGGTGTGTCGCCGAAGCAGCGCTCGATGTCGCAGCCCCCGCCACCCACGTCGACGGCCAGCCCGGTCTGGTGCTCGCTGTACCCGGGGCGGGCGCTGCGCTGCTCGGCGCCCTCCGTGCCGAAGCGCGCCACCGAGTTGGCGAAGAGGCCCTGCTGGCGCTCGAACGAGCGGTAGGCGCTCTGCACCGCGACGTCCAGGCCGGCCGCCGCGGCCTCGGCCTGCAGCCCGGCGATCGCCTGCGCCGCCTCCGCACGGAGCTGGTACCCGCCGCCGATGTCGACCAGGTCGGCCGGCACGTGGCCGATCGGGTCCAGCGGCCGCAGCTTGTTCACCACCACCCAGATGCTGTCCGGCGCGTCCACGGAGCGCTGGGCGCGGTCGAACGTCGGGGCTGCGGGCGTCGGGGCTGCGGGCGTCGGGGCCGTCGCGGGGGAACGCGAGGCTGGGGACGCCGGGCCGGGGCTCGGCGTCGACGCGGTCGTCGAGGGCGTGCTCGACGAGGTCGCTGCGACCGTGTCGGCGAACGACGGCGGGCGCAGCAGGACCGCCGCGACCACGGCCCCACCGACGACCAGGATCAGGAGGGCGAGAGCCAGGAGCAGGCGGCCCGGTGGCCGCGCGGCGCGAGCGGTGCGCAGGAGGGCTCCCCTCGGTCCGGCGTCCCCTCGCGATCGGAGCGCCGGAGGGGTCGGCCGCCGATCATGCCCTCCCTAGGCCATCCGGCGGGCCATGGGCAGCCGCGACCGCACGAACAGGCCGGTGACGGCGACGGCGACCAGCGGGACGGCGACGCCGACGGCGGCCAGCACGTCCCACGGGATGTCGAGCACCGGCTCGACACCGTAGCCGTAGTCGGTGCTGGTCAGCGGATACGCGACGGCGATGCCCGGCGCGAGCCCCACGGCGACCCCCAGGAGGGCGCCCCCGCCGCCGACGATCGCGGCCGACCCCATCGCCATCGACCGACGGGTGCGCGGCGCCGCCCCCACGGCCGCCAGCGTGGCGAAGTCCGGCCGCGCGTCGGTGAGCGCCAGCCCGGTGGCCGTCAGCGTGGCGATCAGCACCAGCGCGCCACCCACCCCCACCAGGATCAGCCGGGCCGGCGCGAGGTCGTCCTGCCAGCCCCGCTCGACCGCGATCCCGCCTTCCCCGGTCGCGGCGGCCAGCGCCTCGTCGATCCGCTGCTCCTGCTCATGGGTCACCGGATCGTCGGGGCCGCCGGTCACCACGGACGTCGTCCCCACCCCGAGGGGGAGCTGCCCGGCCAGCGACGGCGGCACGACCACGAGCGCCGGCACCTCCACGCCGCGCTTCCCGGCCTCGGGCAGCGGCACCTGGACCGCCGGCAGCTCCGCCGTCCCCTCGACCGCAGCCGGCGAGCGCACCACCGTGGAGGCCCCGGTCTGCAGGTCGTACTGGACGCCGACCACCGTCACCCGTCCCGCGCCGTCCACGGCACCCGTCCCGAACACAGCCGCGCGCCCGGCGTCGAGGGCGTCGTAGACCTCCGGCGGCAGATCCCCGGTGGTGACGGCTCGCAGGGCGTCGGGGTCGGCGACCAGCAGTTCGCCCTGCGTCGTCATCACCGCGTTCGCCTCGTGCGGGTACCAGCGGCAGGTGGTGACGTCGCCGGAGCACCCGTCGGCCAGGACGGCCACCTCGTCCTGCGTGTCCGTGTTGGTCCAGACGTTGCCCTGCAGTCGGTGCACCGGCCGGCCGGGCGCCTCGCGGGCGAGGATCCCCACCACGGCGTCCCAGTCCGCCTCCGCCATCTCCCCGTTGCCGTAGACCCGACCGGCCCCCATCGGGGCCGCGGCGACGTAGTCCCGCTCCGCCTGGGCGCTGTCGCTCGCGCTGCCGATGGCCAGCGCGGTCACGCCCGCCACGGTCGCCATCACCGCAGCAACCGCCGGTGCGGTGCGGCTCCGGTTGCGGGTCGCGTCGCGTACGGCCAGCCGCCCGGCCACCGGCAGCCAGCGCGCCAGGGGAGCGAGCAGGCCGACCAGCCACGGCGTCGCGGTCACGATGCCGACGATCAGCAGGACCGCACCACCGGCGACGGCGAGCTCCGTGCCCCGGGCACCGAGGACGACCAGCGCCAGCCCCGCCGCACCCAGGACCAGGCCCGCCACCGGGGAGCGCCACGAGGTCCGGACCTGCCCGCGCCGCCCGGCCAGGGCGTCGACGACGTCGGTGCGCGCGGCCTGCCGGGCGGGGAACCAGGCGGCCGCGAGGCCGGCGAGGAGCCCGACGGCCACGGTGAGGACGACGTCCAGGACCGGCACGTCGAAGGGGCCGAACACCCCATCGCTGCGGGCCTCGAGCACCGGGATCGCCGCGGCGGCCAGCCCGACGCCGGCCGCTGCCCCCAGGACCGCCGCGCCGCCGCCGAGCACCACCCCGTTGGCGAGGACGATCCGGCGCAGGTCACCGGCGGAGCCACCGGTGGCGCCGATCAGGGCGAGGTCGCGACGCTGGCGGCGGACGCCGACGGCGAAGGCGGGCCCGGCCAGGAGCACCACCTCGAGCACCAGCGATGCGACGACCAGCGCGAGCACCGCCGTCTCGGCCGCGTTGCTGCCACCGTCCCGGTAGCCGACGTCCTGCGGCGGCAGCCAGGCCGACTCCGGCGGCGGATCCGTGGCCACCTCGCGGGAGAGAACGGCCAGGCCCTGCTCGTTGAGGGCCTGCACCTCCGGCCACCCCAGCCCGCCGGGCACGGTGGCGTAGAAGCCGCTCAGCGGGTCACCCAGGAGCCCGGCGTCCTCCGCGGGGAGGACGACGAAGTCACCCGAGCGGTCCGGCCACCGGACGACACCCACCACCTCGGCCGGCACGTCGTCCCGGGTGAGCCTGACCTCCTCGCCCACCCCCCCGGCGCGCTGCACCACCTTCGGGCTGACCGCGATCTCCCCCGCGCGCTCGGGCAGCCGTCCCTCGACGACCTCGAAGCGCCCCTCGGCCATCGGGTCCGCGGCGTCCTCGGCGTGGCCGTCGACGCGCGCGTAGCCGCCCTCGGTGCCCACGTAGATCCAGCCGGTCACGCTCTCGGTCACGCGCGCCCCGTCGGGCAGGACCCCGGCGACCTCGTCCCGGGTCCACGGCGGGTCCGCCGGCGCCGCCTTCGCCCACACGATGCCGCTGGCCGGGTCGACGGCGATCGCCTCCCGCGACTCGCCGCTGATCCGGGCGTCGGCACCGCCCAGCGCCCCGGGCAGCGCCTCGCCGTGGCTGACCTCGGAGGTCCGGAACAGCGTGTCGCCGCCGGCGATGGCCATCACCGGCAGCCCGACCATCAGCACGACCAGGAGGGTGCGGCCCTTGTGCCGCAGCGCGTCGCGCCGGGCGATGCGCAGCGCCAGGCGCCAGCGCGCGAGCCAGGAGGTCACGACCCGCCGCCCGTGGCGAGCAGCGACTCCGCGCCCGGCACCGGGCCGCTCTGGTCGACCACGACGCCGTCGCGCAGGAAGACGACGCGGTCGGCCCAGGCGGCGTGCCGGGCCTCGTGGGTGACCAGGACGCCGGCCGCCCCGGCCTCGCACCGGGCGCGCAGCACCCGCAGCACCTCCTCGCCGGTCTGCGAGTCCAGCGCGCCGGTCGGCTCGTCGGCCAGCAGCAGGCGGCGCGGACCCACGAGGGCACGGGCGATGGCCACCCGCTGCTGCTGGCCGCCGGACATGTCGTCGGGGAAGCGGCCGGCGAGGTGGCCGACGCCGACCTCCTCGAGGGCGTCCCGGGCGGCGCGCCGGGCCAGCCCGCCCCGGGCGCCGTCGAGCTCGAGCGGGAGGGAGACGTTCTCCAGCGCGGTGAGGGAGGGCAGCAGGTTGAGGTCCTGGAAGACGTAGCCGATGCTGCGCCGGCGGACGGCGGCCACCTGCGCCGGCGAGAGCTGGGCGAGGTCGCGGTCCTCGACGACCACGGCGCCGGAGGTGGGCGTGTCCAGGCCGCCGGCGATGTGCAGCAACGTCGACTTGCCCGAGCCCGACGGGCCCATGACGGCCACCAGCTCGCCGGGGTGGACGGCGAGGTCGACGCCGCGCAGGGCGTGCACGACCGTGTCGCCCTGCTGGTGCTCGCGGGTCACGCCGCGCAGCAGGAGCATGGGGGCGGTCATCGCTGCGTCGCCCGGTCCGTGGCGGCCGGTGCGGCGACGGTGTTCTGCGGCCGGCGGGCGGCCGCCCGGGCCACCCGCGCCTCGCAGTGGTCCAGCCAGCGGATCTCCGCCTCCGCGCGGAAGACCAGCGAGTCCAGGACCAGCGACCAGGCCAGGTCGTCGTCGGCACCGCGGGTCTTGAGCCGGGTCAGCTCCTGCAGGGCCGTCATCGTGCCGGTCCGCTGGGTCTGCACGACGGCCAGGACGTCGACGCCCGGGGTGGTCACCGCCAGCGCCAGCTTGATCGCCAGCTCGTCACGGGGCGCGCTCTTCGCGCTCACCGGCGAGCGGAACCACGTCTGCACCTCCGCCCGGCCGGCGTCGGTGAGCCGGTAGGCGATCCGGCCGTCGGCGTCGGGCTCGCCGTCCTGGACGACGAGGCCGTCGCGCTCGAGGCGGTCGAGGGTCGTGTAGACCTGCCCGACGTTGAGCGGCCACGTCGCCCCGGTCGTGGCGTCGAACTGGGCGCGCAGCTGGTAGCCGTGGCTGGGACCGCGCTCCAGGAGCGCCAGGAGACCGTGTCGGATGGACATGGATACGGAGTATGCATACTCAGTATCTGGTCGTCCAGGACCCTCCGTCCCGCCACGACGCGGAACCGGCGGACTCAGCCGGGGATGTAGTTGAAGGTGTCCGGGTCGGGGCCGGTCCGCTCCCCGCGGTCCAGCCCGGTGAGGGCCGCCATGTCCGACGTCGAGAGCTCGAAGTCGAACAGCGCGAAGTTCTCCTCCATGCGCCGGCGGGAGACCGACTTCGGGAAGACGACGTCGCCGCGCTGCACGTGCCAGCGCAGCACGACCTGGGCGGGCGTCCGCCCGATCCGCTCGGCGATGGCGGTGATCGCGGGGTCGTCCAGCACCCGGCCCTGCGCGATCGGCGACCAGGCCTCGGTGACGATCTCGTGCTCGGCGTCGAACGCGCGCAGCTCGTCCTGGGCGAGGTAGGGGTGCACCTCGATCTGGTTGACAGCCGGGCGCACCTCCGTCTCGGCGAAGAGCCGCCGCAGGTGGTGGGCGTTGAAGTTCGAGACGCCGACGGCCTTGCTGCGGCCGCTCGCGTGGATCTCCTCCATGGCCTTCCAGGTCTCGACGTAGTCGACGTCGATGCCCGGCAGCGGCCAGTGGATGAGGAACAGGTCGACGTAGTCGGTGCCGAGATCGGCCAGGGTCTGGTCGAAGGCGCGCAGCGCGTCGTCGCGACGGTGGAAGCCGTTGTTCAGCTTGCTGGTCACGAAGATCTCGCCGCGGTCGATACCGGAGCGGGCGATGGCCTCGCCGACGCCCTTCTCGTTGCGGTACATCTCGGCGGTGTCGATGTGCCGGTAGCCGACCTCGAAGGCCTGCGACACGACGTCGGCGGTGTCCTCCGGCGGGACCTGGTAGACACCGAAGCCCAGCTGGGGGATCTCGACGCCGTTGTTCAGAGCGATGGTGGGCACGGCCACGGAGGGGTTCCTTTCGGGTCGGGGAGGGCCGGGCGTCATGTCGTGCACGACCCGGCCCGCCCCCGCCTACCCGAGCACCCCGTGCTCGACACGGGCCGGCTCGGCGGCACGCCGCCGCAGCAGGGGTGCGCCGGCCAGCGCGATCACGCCGGCGGCCGCGGCAGCCAGCGCCGGGACGGCGAATGCGTCCCGGGCACCCCAGTGGTCGACGGCGGCGCCGGCCAGCGCCGATCCGGCCGTCACGCCGAGGGTCAGGCCGGTGATCGTCCAGGCCAGGGACTCGGTGAGCACGCCGCGGCCGACCCGCGACTCCACCAGCGAGGTGCCCGACACCAGCACCGGGGCGATGGTGAGGCCCGCCAGGAAGCCGCAGAGGACGAGGGACGCCAGCGAGCCGACCGTCCACAGCAGCTGCGCGGCCAGCGCGATGGCGACGGCCGTGGCCACGAACCGGGCGGCCAGCGAGCGGGCCGGACGCGCGAGGCCGTAGGCCAGGCCCGCGACCAGGCTGCCGCCCGCGAAGACCGCGAGCACCACACCGGACAACGCCTTGGCGCCCTCGGCGTCGGCGAACCCGATGACGACGACGTCGATGGCGCCGAACAGCGTGCCCACGGCGAGGTAGGTGAGGGAGACGACCAGCAGGGCCGGGGTCAGCACCGGGCGACGCCCGCCGGAGGGCGAGGTCTCCCGCGGCTGCAGCGGCGGCTCGCTCGAGCGTTGCGCCGCCAGGACCAGCCCGCCCCCGACGCCGAGCAGGATGCCGGTGAGGAAGCCGACGGGCGGCGCGATGAGCGTCGCCAGGAGGGTCACCAGCGGCGGGCCGATCACGAACACCACCTCGTCGACGACGGCCTCGAAGGCGAAGGCCGTCTGCCGACCGGGCGCGTCCAGCGCCGCCGCCCACCGCGCCCGCACCATCGAGCCGACGTTCGGCGCGGAGGCACCGGTCAGCGCCGCGAGCAGGAACCAGCTCCACCGCGGGGCGCCGGCCTGCACGGCGACGGCGAAGGCCACGCCGCTGACCATCAGGCCGACCATCGCCACCTGCAGCACCACGCCCTGCCCGCGACGGTCCATCGCCCGGGCCCACTGCGGCCCGGCCAGCGCGAAGCTCAGCGCCAGCGTGCCGGACACCGCACCGGCCAGCCCGTAGCTGCCCGACGCCTCCTCCACCAGCAGGACGGCGCCCAGGCCCAGCATCGGGGCCGGCAGCCGGGCGACCCAGCCGGCGAGAGCGAAGGCCCGCGAACCGGGGACGGCGAACAGGCGCAGGTAGGGATCGAAGACGGTGCGGGGTGACACGGGCTCTCGCGCTTCCTGGCCACGGGCGAGTGCGGGTCGAGGCTCCGCCGGTCTCTCGGGTGGCCCCGGGAGCCTAACCGCGGGACAGGTGACTTCGGCACCGCATTCCGGCGTACCCGCGGCTACATTCGGGCCATGACCGGCGCCGAACTGCCCGACCCGGTGGTCCGGCGCGCCGGTACGGCCCCGGTTCCGGGCACCGGCGGGCTGGTCGACCGGCACGGGCGGGTGGCCACGGACCTCCGGGTCTCGCTGACCGACCGCTGCAACCTGCGCTGCACCTACTGCATGCCGCCCGAGGGGCTGGACTGGCTGCCCAAGGTGGAGGTGCTCACCGACGAGGAGATCGTCCGGCTGGTCCGGATCGGGGTCGAGCAGCTCGGCATCGAGGAGGTGCGCTTCACCGGCGGTGAGCCGCTGCTGCGCCCAGGGCTGGTCGGCATCGTCGCCGGCGCGACGGCGCTGGCGCCGCGGCCCGAGGTCAGCCTCACCACCAACGCCATCGGCCTGGCCCGGGTGGCGCCGGCGCTGGCCGCCGCGGGGCTGGACCGGATCAACGTCAGCCTCGACACGGTCGACCGCGACCGCTTCAAGCAGCTCACCCACCGCGACCGGCTCGACGACGTGCTCGCCGGCCTCGCCGCCGCCCAGCGCGCCGGGCTCACCCCGGTGAAGGTCAACGCCGTCCTGCTGCGCGGCATCAACGAGGACGACGCCGTCCCGCTGCTCGACTTCTGCCTCGAGCACGGCTACCAGTTGCGGTTCATCGAGCAGATGCCGCTGGACGCCCACCACGCCTGGACCCGCGGCGAGATGGTCACCGCCGAGGACATCCTCGAGCGGCTCTCGGCCGCGCACACCCTCACCCCGGACACCGAGGCCCGGGGGTCCGCTCCCGCCGAGCGCTGGCTGGTCGACGGCGGCCCGGCGACCGTCGGTGTCATCGCCTCGGTCACCCGCTCCTTCTGCGGCAGCTGCGACCGCACCCGGCTCACCGCGGACGGGCAGATCCGCAACTGCCTGTTCGCCCGCGAGGAGTCCGACCTGCGCACCCCCCTGCGCGAGGGCGCCAGCGACCAGGAGATCGCCGACCGCTGGCGGATCGCGACGCTGGGCAAGCTCCCCGGTCACGGCATCGACGACCCCAGCTTCCTGCAGCCCGCGCGGCCGATGTCGGCGATCGGGGGCTGAGGTGTCCGTCCACCCCGCCGCCCCGGACGTGCCCGCGCCCGTCACGGTGCGGTACTTCGCCGGGGCCCGTGCGGTCTCCGGCGTCGACACCGAGACCCGCGAGGCCCGCTCCCTCGACCAGCTGGTCGGCCAGATCGTCGAGACGCACGGGGAGCGGATGGCCCGGGTCCTGACGGCCTGCTCGTTCCTCGTCGACGGAACCACGACCCGGGACCGGGCGTTGGAGCTGTCACCCGGCGCGGTGGTCGACGTGCTGCCGCCCTTTGCCGGTGGGTGACTGGGGGAGGATGACGGCATGAGCATCTTCGAGAAGGCCAAGGCGAAGGCCGAGGAACTGCTGGGCCGGGCCGAGCAGGTCTACGGCGAGTCCCACGGGGACGCGGCGGCCACGGTCGCCGGCGAGGCGCACGTCATGGAGGCCCAGGCCGAGGAAGAGGCCCTGGAGCAGGCGGAGAAGCCGGACGACGACGGGCTCGCCGGCGTCCGCTAGTCCCGCCGCCGGCGTGTGAGCCAGACGACCAGCAGCAGGACGACGGCGAGCCCGGCCGCGGGCGCGGCGTAACGGGCCGCCACGGCGCCGCCGGCCACTCCCAGCAGATCGATCGGTGCGGGCTCCGGCTCCGGCACGGGCCGGGGGGTCGACGGAACCGACCGGACCACCTCCTCGACCGGCGTGGCGGGGCCGGCCTCCGCCGCGGCCGGCGGCGCGGGGACCTCCACGGGCTCCCGGTCGCCTTCGCCGAGCTGGGCGGCCAGCTCGGCGGCGAACTGGCCGAGCAGCTTGTTGCCGACGTCGGTCATCACGCCGCGGCCGAACTGCGCCGGGCGCCCGGTGATGTTCAGGTCGGTCACGACGTCGACGCGCGTGCTCGTCCCCTCGGCCGCGAGCGTCGCGGTGACGAGGGCGGCAGCCGTGCCGTTGCCCCGCTGGTCGCGGCCGCGGGCATCGATGACCGCCTTGTGGGCCGCCTCGTCCTTCTCCACGAAGGAGGCCTTGCCCTGGTAGGTCATCGTGATCACGCCGAGCTTGACCTTCACGCGCCCGGTGAACTCGTCGCCGGTCACCGAGTCCAGCGCCGCGCCGGGCATGCAGGGTGCGATCCGCTCGATGTCGAGCAGCACCCGCCACGCCTCGTCGACGGGCACGGGCACGGTGAACGAGTTCTCCAGTTGCACGTGAAACCAGCTCCTAGCCGTGGATCCCGGCGGCCGCGCCGACCGCCCGGCGGGTGAGCACCTGGGCCAGGTGCCGGCGGTAGTCGGCCCTCGCGTTCAGGTCGTCGCTGGGGTCGGTGCCCTCCGCGGCATGCCGTGCCGCCTCGGTGATCGCCCCGGCGTCCGCAGCCGCTCCGGCCAGCGCCTGCTCGGTGGCCGTCGCCCGCAGCGGGGTGGGGCCCATGTTGGTCAGGCCGATCCGGGCCTCGGCGATGTGCCCGTTCTCGCGCCGCACCGCCGCGGCGACGGCGACGATCGACCACGCCTGCGCCACCCGATTGAACTTCTCGTAGCGCATCCCCCACTCACCGGCCAGCTTCGGGATGTGCACCTCGACGAGGATCTCGTCCTCCGCCAGCGCCGTCGTCAGGTAGTCGACGAAGAACTCCCGCGCCGGGACCGTCCGCCGCCCGCCCGGGCCGGCGATGACGAACCGGGCGTCGAGGGCCAGCGCGACCGCCGGCAGGTCGCCGGCCGGGTCGGCATGGGCCAGCGCGCCACCGAAGGTCCCGCGGTGGCGGACCTGCCGGTCGGCGACGGTCTCGGTCGCCTCCGCGATCAGCGGCGCGTGCTGCTCGATCAGCGGGTCGGCGACGACGTCGGAGTGGGTGGTCATCGCGCCGACGACGATCGCGTCGCCGTCGTCCCGGACGCCGCGCAGCTCGGCCACCCGGGTCAGGTCGACGACGGTGGACGGCGCGGCGAGCCGTAGCCGCAGAACCGGGATCAGCGACTGCCCGCCGGCGAGGATCTTGGCGTCCTCGCCACCGTCGGCGAGGGCCCGGAGCGCCTCGTCGATCGTGCTGGGGCGGGCGTAGTCGAAGGCCACGGGGATCATGAGCCGGCTCCAGGGACGAGGTCGGGCGTGGTCATCGGTCGCCGCCCAGCCGTGACTCCGGCGTCGAGACGCCGGCGGTGGTCTCGGTCTGCGCGCCGCCGTAGGCGTTGGTGCCGGCGGTGGCGCGGTCCCCGCCATCGCCGCCTTCGTGGATCGCCCGCCAGACGCGTTCGGGGGTGAGCGGCATGAGGATGTCGGACACCCCGAGGTGGCGGACGGCGTCGAGCGCGGCGTTGACGACGGCCGGCGTCGACGCGATGCAGCCCGCCTCACCCACGCCCTTGGCCCCGATCGGGTTGCCGGGCGCCGCGTGCACCGTGTTGCCCGTGTCGAAGTGCGGCAGGTCGGCGGCCGAGGGGACGAGGTAGTCGACGAAGGTGCCGGTGGTCAGGTTGCCGTCGACGTCGTAGACGGCCTCCTCGTACAGCGCCTGCGCGATGCCCTGGGCGAGGCCGCCGTGCACCTGTCCCTCGACGATGAGCGGGTTGACGATCGTCCCGACGTCGTCGACGCAGGCGTACTTGCGGATCGTCACCATGCCGGTCTCGGTGTCGACCTCCATGGCGCAGATGTGCGTGCCGTGGGGGAAGGAGAAGTTGACCGGGTCGAAGGTGGCGTCGGCGTCGAGGGAGGGTTCCACGCCGTCCGGGAAGTCGTGCGCCGCGAAGGTGGCCAGCGCGAGCTCCTGGATGGAGACGCCCGTGCCGGGGGTGCCCCGCACCGAGAAGGACCCGCCCTCGAACTGCAGGTCGTCCTCGGCGGCCTCCAGCAGGTGCGCGGCGATCGTGCGGGCCTTGGCGACGACCTTCTGCGCCGCGTTCACCACGGCGGCGCCGCCGACCACCAGCGACCGGGAGCCGTAGGTGTCCAGGCCCCGCGGGGAGATGGCGGTGTCGCCGTGCAGCACCTCGATGTCCTCGAACGGGACGCCGAGCTCGTCGGCGACCAGCTGGCTCCACGCCGTCTCGTGCCCCTGGCCGTGCGGGGTGGAGCCGGTGACCACCTCGACCTTGCCGGTGGGCAGCATCCGGATCGAGGCGTGCTCCCAGCCGCCGGCGCCGTAGGAGAGCGATCCGAGCACCCGCGAGGGCGCCAGGCCGCACATCTCGGTGAAGGTGGAGAACCCGATGCCCAGCTGCACCGGGTCGCCGGACTCCCGGCGGCGGCGCTGCTCCTCGCGCAGCTCGTCGTAGCCCAGCAGCCGCAGCGCCTGCTCGGTCGCGCCCTCGTAGTCGCCGCTGTCGTACTCGAGCCCGGCCACCGTGGTGAAGGGGAACTCCTCGGCCCCGATCCAGTTCCTCCGGCGCAGCTCGAGCGGGTCCATGCCGAGCTCGACGGCGAGCTCGTCCATGATCCGCTCGATGGCGAAGGTGGCCTCGGGTCGCCCGGCGCCGCGGTAGGCGTCCGTGGGGGTCTTGTTGGTGAAGACGCCCTGGCAGTCGAAGCGGTAGGCGGGGAACTTGTAGATGCCCGGGTACATGAAGGCGCCCAGGATCGGGACGCCCGGGCTGACCAGGCGCAGGTAGGCACCCATGTCCGCGAGGATGTGGACCTTCAGTCCCCGGATGTGCCCCTCCCGGTCGGCCGCGATGTCCACGTACTGGATCTGGTCGCGGCCGTGGTGGGCGCTCATGAGCGACTCGCTGCGGGTCTCGGTCCACTTGACCGGCTTGCCGAGCCGCCGGGCCACCAGGAGGGTGATCACCTCCTCCGGCGTGACCTGCAGCTTCCCGCCGAAGCCACCGCCGACGTCAGGGGCGATGACGCGCAGCTTGTGCTCGGGGACGCCGGTGACCATCGCCAGCATGATCCGCAGGATGTGCGGCACCTGGGTCGAGGACCACATCGTGTAGTTGTCGCCCTGCGGCTGGACGACGGTGGACCGCGGCTCCATGAACGCGGGGATCAGCCGCTGCTGGACGAACCGCCGGCTCACCACCACCTCGGCGTTCGCGAACGCCTCGTCGGTGCTCTGCCCGGTCCCCGCGTCGCCGGCGTCGAAGATCCACCGGAAGCTCTCGTTGGACGCCAGGTGGTCGTGGGCGAGGTCCGGGTTCTCCCCCAGGGCCTGCTCCATGTCCAGGACGACGGGCAGCGGGTCGTAGTCGACGTCGACGAGTTCCACGGCGTCCTGGGCGGCGGCCTTGCTGCGGGCGACGATGACCGCGACCGCCTCGCCGACGTGGTTGACCTCGTCCACGGCGACGGAGGGGTGACCCGGGTTGACCATCTCCGGCGTCACCGGCCAGGCGCACGGGATCGAGCCCTGCTCCTCGGCCAGGTCGCGACCGGTGAACACGGCGACGACGTTCGGCGCCGAGCGCGCGGCCTCGACGTCGATCGCGCCGAGCTTGGCGTGCGCGACCGGGCTGCGGACCACCGCCAGGTGCAGCATCCCGGGCAGCACCATGTTGTCGGTCCAGGTGGTCCGCCCGGTGATCAGCCGGGCGTCCTCCTTGCGCTTGCGGGCCTGCCCGACCTCCTTCGCGGGGGTCTCGGCGACGGGCCGGTCCTCCACCGCGGTCACGACTGCGCCCCCAGGGCGTCCGGGGCGCTCCCGCGCATCTCGGCGGCGGCCTGCTGCACGGCGCGGACGATGTTCTGGTAGCCGGTGCAGCGGCAGAGGTTGCCCTCGATGCCCTCGCGCACCTCGTCCTCGCTGGGGTCCGGGTTGTCCCCCACCAGGTCGATCGAGGCCATGATCATGCCGGGCGTGCAGTAGCCGCACTGGAGACCGTGCAGCTCGTGGAACGCCTTCTGCATCGGGTGCAGGGAGCCGTCCTGCGCTCCGTTCCCTCCTGATATGCCCTCGATGGTGGTGACCTCGCCGCCGTCGGCCTGGACCGCCAGCACCGTGCAGCTCTTCACCGCCTCGCCGTCCAGGTGCACCGTGCAGGCTCCGCAGTTGCTGGTGTCGCAGCCGACGACGGTGCCCACCTTGCCGAGCTGTTCGCGCAGGTAGTGGACGAGCAGTGTCCGCGGTTCGACCTCGTCCGTGCAGGACGCCCCGTCGACGCGCACCGATATCTGGGTCACGAATCCTCCGCTCGGATCGCAGCTCCGCGTGGCCCGGGTCGGGGCGACGGGGTGTGTCCGAGTCTTACCCCCCAGAAGTGATCTGTGCCACACCTATCGGCGCGTCGGATCCCAGCTCAGCGGTCCGCCGTGCGGTGGATCGGCCCCTCGGTGCCGGTCAGCCGCTCCCCCGACCCGCCCCAGCGGCCGGCGATGATCTCCGCCGCGATGGACACGGCCGTCTCCTCCGGCGTCCGGGCGCCGAGGTCCAGCCCGATCGGCGAGGACATCCGGTCGAGCTCCGCCCGGCTCAGCCCGGCGTCGGCCAGCCGCTCCAGTCGTTCCTCGTGCGTGCGCCGCGAGCCCATCGCGCCGACGTAGGCCACCGGCAGCCGCAGCGCGACCTCGAGCAGCGGGACGTCGAACTTCGGGTCGTGGGTGAGCACGCACAGCACGGTGCGCTCGTCGATCCGCCCCGCGTCGGCCTCGGCCCGCAGGTAGCGGTGCGGCCAGTCCACGACCACCTCGTCGGCCTCGGGGAAGCGCCGCGGTGTCGCGAACACCGGCCGGGCGTCGCACACGGTGACCCGGTAGCCGAGGAAGGACCCCACCCGCGCCACGGCGGCGGCGAAGTCGATCGCGCCGAACACGAGCATCCGCGCGGGCGGGGCGAAGGAGTTGACGAACAGCGCCAGCTCGTCGCCGCGCCGCTCGCCGTCGCGCCCGACGTGCAGCATGCCGGTGCGGCCGGCGGCGAGCATCCCCCGGGCATCGGCGGCCACGGCGTCGTCCAGGCGCTGCAGGCCCAGGCTGCCCGCGGCCCGGTCGGGCCAGAGCACCAGGCGCCGGCCGCGACGGTCGTCCGGCCCGGTCACGCAGGTGACGACGGCGACCGGTTCGTGCCGGCCGACCGAGGCGGCCACCTCGCCGAGCTCGGGGAAGGACTCGCGCGAGACGGGCTCGACGAAGACGTCCAGGATCCCGCCGCAGGTCAGCCCGACGGCGAAGGCGTCGTCGTCGCTGACGCCGTAGCGCCGCAGGGTCACCTCACCGGTGTCGACGGCGTCCTTCGCCTCCTCGTAGACCGCGCCCTCGACGCAGCCGCCCGAGACGCTGCCGACGGCCGTCCCGTCCGGCCCGACGAGCATGGCGGCGCCCGCCGGGCGCGGCGCGGAGCGCCAGGTGGCCACCACCGTGCCCACGCCGACGGTCTCCCCCGCCTGCCACCAGCCGATCAGGTCGTCCAGCACGTCACGCACGCTGGATCACCCCCGTCAGCTCCTCGAACGCGGCCATGCTGTGCCCCGCGACGAACCGGTCGACCCAGGGCAGCGCCGCCTGCATCCCGCCGGCGAGGGGCTCGTAGCCCGGCCGCCCCTTGTGCGGGTTGACCCACACGACCGCGTGCGCCAGGCGCCGCAGCCGCGCCATCTGCTCGCCCAGGAGCTCGGTGCCGCCGCGTTCCCAGCCGTCGCTGCACACGACGACGACGGCACCCCGAGCCGTGCCCCGCTGGCCCCACCGGTCCAGGAACGCCTTGAGCACCTCGCCGAGCCGGGTGCCGCCCGACCAGTCCGGGATCGCCGAGCCGGTGGCGGCCAGCGCCCGGTCGGGATCGCGCAGGAGCAGCTCGCGGGTGACCCGCGTCAGCCGGGTGCCGATCGTGAACACCTCCGTGGACGACGGGCGCGCGCGCACCGCCACGTGCGCGAACCGCAGCAGCGCGTCAGCGTAGGGGCTCATCGAACCGGAGACGTCGACCAGGAGGACGACGCGGCGGGCCCGGGGAGCCGCCCGCCGGCGCAGCAGGCGGGTCACCTCCCCGCCGTCGCGCAGCGCCCGGCGCACCGTGCGGGCGGGGTGCACGGCGCCCGCCGGGGCCGGCCGGCGACGCCGCGAGGGGCGCATCGGCGCGGCCGGCCGCAGCACGGCGAACAGCCGGCGCAGGTGCTCCCGCTCGGCGGGGGTCAGCTCCGCCACGTCGCGGTGCCGCAGCACCTCGGTGGCGCTGGCCCGCACCGCCAGTTCCGGGGAGCCGGCGGGGTCCTCCCCCGAGCCGGGGCCGGCGTCCAACGGCGCCATCGCCGCGACCACCGGACGCTCGGCCGGCGCGTGGCGCGGCGCACGCGGCCGCTCGCCGCCGAACCACGCGGCGAAGGCCGCGTCGTAGCGGTCCAGGTCGTCCGGGCCGGCGCACAGGGTCAGCCGGCCGGCCCAGTAGACGTCGGCCGGGACCAGCACGTCGAGCTCGCCCGCCGCGGCGAGCATCGCCGCCACGCGGTCGGGGGACGCGGCGACCCCCGCCGCGCGCAGCGTGCGCGCGAATCCCAGGACGGTGTCCACCACGTCGCGCTGCGCGGTCGCCCCCGAGGTCCTAGCCACCGAAGAGCGCTCCCCCGGCGTGCAGCTGGACCCGCTCGGTGTCCTCGCGGTACTTCAGCACGGCGCCCAGCGTGCGGGCGGCGGTGTCGGGGTCGAGCCGCCGCGCCCCGAGGGTGTGCAGCGCCGTCGCCCAGTCCAGCGCCTCGGCGACGCCGGGCGGCTTGAGCAGGTCGAGCGTGCGCAGCGTCGCCGTCGCCCGGGCCACCTCGCGGACCAGCTGCTCGGTCACCTCCGGCAGCCGCCGGCGGAGGATCGCCACCTCACGGTCGAAGTCCGGGAGCTGCAGCCAGTGGTAGAGGCAGCGCCGCTTCAGCGCGTCGTGCACCTCGCGCGTGCGGTTGGAGGTGAGGACGACCAGCGGGGGCGTCTGCGCGCGCACCGTGCCGAGCTCGGGGATGGAGATGGTGAAGTCGCTCAGCACCTCGAGCAGGAACGCCTCGAACTCGTCGTCGGCGCGGTCCACCTCGTCGACGAGCAGCACGCTCGGTGAGTCCTCGAGCGCCTGCAGCAGCGGCCGGGCCAGGAGGAACCGGCGGTCGTAGAGGGAGGCCTCCAGGCTCGCCGGGTCGTCGGCGGCGTGCGCGGCCTCGGCGGCCCGCAGGTGCAGCAGCTGGCGGCCGAAGTCCCAGTCGTAGAGCGCCTGGCTGGCCTCGAGCCCCTCGTAGCACTGCAGCCGGTAGAGCGGCCGGCCGGTGATCTGCGCCAGCGCGGCGGCCAGCGCGGTCTTGCCGACGCCGGCCTCGCCCTCGAGGAGGAGCGGCCGGTGCATCGCCAGGGCGAGGTAGGCGGCGGTCGCCAGGCCCTCGTCGGGCAGGTACCCGGTGCCCTCCAGGGCCGCCGCGAGCTCCTCCGGGCCGGCCGGCTCGCTCGGCGGGGCGGGTGTGAGGTGGGTCACGCCGTCGAGCATCCCACCCGCGACCGTCAGGGGCAGGCGACCCACTCCTCCTCGCCGTCGGTGAAGACCTGCCGCTTCCAGATGGGCAGCCGCTTCTTCACCTCGTCGACGAGGTCGGCGCAGGCGGCGAAGGCCGCACCGCGGTGGGAGGAGCTGACCGCGCAGGCCAGGGCGACGTCGCCGATGCCCAGCAGGCCGATCCGGTGGCTGACGGCGACGGCGTGCACGCCCTCGCGGGCGGCGAACTCCTCGGCCAGCTCGCGGATCACCACGGCCGCGGTCGGGTGGCCGACGTACTCGAGCTCGGTCACCGAGCGGCCACCGTCGTGGTTCCGCACGACGCCCGCGAAGGAGACGACGGCGCCGGCCGCCTCGTCGGCGACGGCGTCCTCGTGCTCGGCGACGGACAGCGGCGCGTCGACGACTCTGGCGATCAGGTGGCCGGCGATCACGGCGCCGAAGGTACCCCGGGCGGCGGGACGTCGAGGTCGGTCGGATCGGCCAGCCCGGTGCAGTCCACCTCGGTGACCTCGTGCCCGGCCAGGTACCGGCGGGCGCCCTCGTCACCGGTCGCGGTCTCGGCAACACCGGCCCAGTGGTCGCGACCGAGCAGCACCGGGTGGCTGCGGACGCCGTCGTAGGTGGCGACGGCGAGCGCGTCCGGAGCGGCGTGCGCGGCGACGGCGGCCAGCGCGGCCGGTGTCATGCCCGGCATGTCGACGAGCGTGACCACGGCGGCGTCCACCGTGCCGGGAAAGCCCCGCAGCCCGTCCAGGCCGGCGCGCAGCGAGGAGGCCATGCCGGTCTCCCAGTCCTTGTTCGCGAGCACGGTGGCGCCGGTGAGGTCGGCGGCGCGCCACACGTCCACCGCCTGCGCGCCGAGGACGACGAGGACGACGTCGCAGGCCTCGCGCGCCGTCCGAACCGCCCGCTCGACCAGCAGGCTGCCCTCGTACTCGACCAGCGCCTTCGGCATCCCGTAGCGGCGGCCGCCTCCGGCGGCGAGGACGACGGCGGCGCAGGTCATGCCCTCCACTCTCTCAGCGGGCGTAGACGGCCACCTCGGACGCCTTCACGGCCGCCCACACCTGCGCGCCGGGCACGAGCCCCAGCTCGGCGAAGGCAGCGGCGGTGACGTCGGCGACCAGCGGCACCTCCCCCTCCAGCTCGCAGCGCACCGTGGTCCCGTGCGGCACGGCGCCGGCCAGCCGCAGTGGCCACACGTTGCGCGGGCTGCCCTCGGGCCGGGCCAGGTAGAGCGCCACCGACTCGGGCCGCACCGCCGCGAACACCGGCCCGGCCACCTCCTCGGCGACCGTCACCTCCCCACCGCCGTCCAGCCGCACCGACCGGCCGGCTCCGGTGCCGGGCAGCAGCGAGAGCCCGACCAGCCGGGCCACGTAGTCGGTGCGCGGCCGCCGGCTGATCTCCGCGGGTGTGCCTGCCTGCACGACACGCCCCTCCTCGACGACGACGACGCGGTCGGCCAGGGCCATCGCGTCGACCGGGTCGTGGGTGACCAGCACCGTGCTGCCCGTGAACTCGGCCAGGTGCCGCCGCAGCTCCGCGCGGACGGTCAGCCGGGTGCGGGCGTCCAGCGCCGACAGCGGCTCGTCCAGCAGCAGCAGCGCCGGGTCGCCGACGAGCGCCCGCGCCAGGGCTGCCCGCTGCGCCTGCCCACCGGAGAGCTCCGCGGGGCGCCGGCTGCCCGACCCGTCGAGTCCGACCCGGCCGAGCCATCCGTCAGCAGCCGCCCGCGCCGCCGCACGGCCGGCCCCGCGGGTGCGCAGACCGAAGGCGACGTTGTCGGCCACGCTGAGGTGGGGGAACAGGAGCGCGTCCTGGAAGACCATGCCGAGCGGGCGGCGGTGCGGGGGCAGGAGCGCACCCTCGCCGTCCCACACCTCCCCGCCGACGACGATCCGCCCCGTGTCGGCCGGCAGCAGGCCGGCCAGGACGCGCAGCAGCGTCGACTTCCCGGCGCCGTTGGGTCCCAGGACGGCGAGCACCTCGCCGTCGGCCACCGCGATCTCGACGTCCAGCGCCAGCGATCCACGCCGGACCGCCACCCGCGCCGTCAGTCCCACGAGCTCGCCCGCCCGTTCACGACGCCGCCCGCCCCAGCCAGTTGTCGCGCAGCAGGAGCAGGGTGGCCAGGGAGACCCCCAGCAGCACCAGGGACAGCACGACGGCCGCCTCCGGCTCGCGCTG
The DNA here is from genome assembly GCF_054051075.1 of Blastococcus sp. SYSU DS0617. Taxonomy (NCBI): domain Bacteria; kingdom Bacillati; phylum Actinomycetota; class Actinomycetes; order Geodermatophilales; family Geodermatophilaceae; genus Blastococcus; species Blastococcus sp. SYSU DS0617. The sequence continues at coordinate 277,707 of NZ_JBJHAO010000003.1, read as the reverse complement.
CAGCGCCAGGTAGACCGCCAGCGGCATCGTCTGCGTCGTCCCCGGGAAGTTGCCCGCGAAGGTGATCGTCGCGCCGAACTCCCCCAGCGCCCGCGCCCAGCAGAGCACCGCCCCGGCGGCCACGCCGGGCGCCACCATCGGCAGGGTCACGCGGCGGAAGGTCGTCCACCGGTCGGCACCCAGGGTGGCCGCCACGTCCTCGAACCGGGCGTCGGCGGCCCGGAGCGCCCCCTCGACGCTGACCACGAGGAACGGCATGGCCACGAAGGTCTGGGCGAGGACGACGGCGGACGTGGTGAAGGGGATGGTGACCCCGAAGGCGTCGTCCAGCCACGACCCGACGATCCCCTGCCGGCCGAAGACGAGGAACAGCGCGACACCGCCCACGACCGGCGGCAGCACCAGAGGGACGGTCACCAGCGCCCGCAGCACGCTGCGCCCCCGGATGCGGGCGCGGGCGAGCACCCAGGCCAGGGGCACGCCGAGCACCAGCGAGACGAGCGTGGCCAGCGTCGAGGAGACCAGCGAGAGGCGCAGCGCGGCGCCCACCCCCGGCGCGCCCAGCTGCTCGCCCAGCGACGACCAGGGGGCGCGCACCAGCAGCCCGGCCAGCGGCAGGACGAGGAAGGCGACCGCCAGGGCCGCCGGGACGAGCAGCGGCGCGGGCACCGGCGGGCCGGACCGGCGACTCACGGTTGCCGGAACCCGGCGTCGGTGAGGATGCGGCGCCCGTCAGCGGAGAGCAGCAGGTCGACGAAGGCCTGCCCAGCCTCCGGATGAGGGGCGTCGTCCAGCACGGAGACCGGGTAGACGTTCACCACGGACGCGGCCTCGGGGACCTCGACGACGTCCACGGCCTCGGCGCGGCTCCGCGCGTCGGTGACGTACACCAGCGCCGCGTCCACCTCGCCGAGCGCGACCTTGGTCAGCGCGGCCCGCACGTCCTCCTCGTAGGTGTCCGGCACCGCGTCGACACCGGCGACGTCGAGGAGCCGGGCGGCCGCGGCACCACAGGGCACCTGTGCCGCGCAGACGGCCAGCGTGAGGTCGTCCCGGGCGAAGTCCGCCAGCCCGGTGACGCCTGCCGGATTGCCCTCCGGGACCACGATCGTGAGGGCGTTGGCGGCGAAGACCTCCGGATCCGCGGCGAGGCCGGCGCCCGTGACGACGGCCATCTGCCGTTCGTCGGCCGAGGCGAAGACGTCCGCCGGGGCGCCCTGCAGCAGCTGCGCGGCCAGCGTGGAGCTGCCCGCGAAGTTGAACAGCACCTCCAGCCCCGGGCGCCGGTCCTCCAGCACCGCGCCGAGCTCGGTGAACACGTCGGTCAACGAGGCGGCGGCGGAGACCGTGAGCGTGCTGTCCCCCTCGTCCCCCGGCGTCCCGCAGCCGGCCAGGAGCGCGGTGGCCGCGCAGAGCGCCGCACCTCTCCTCACGGGACGTCCACGCTGACGTTGGTCGCCTTCACCGTGGCGACGGCGCGCACGCCGACCTCCAGCGCGAGCTCGTCGGCGGCCTCCCTCGACATCAGGGAGACGACGCGGAAGGGCCCGGCCTGGATCTCCACCTGCGCCATCACGGCGTCCCGGACGACGCGGGTCACGATGCCGGTCAGCCGGTTGCGCGCCGACGACGGCGTCGTTCCGGGCTCGGGCGCCTCGCGCAGCCCGGCGGCCAGCCCGGCCAGTGCCGCGCCGTCGACGGTCGCGGGGCCGGCACCGTCCCGGTGCACCGCCAGCCGTCCGGCATCGATCCACCGGCGCACCGTGTCGTCGCTCACACCGAGCAGAACGGCAGCCTCGGAGATGCGGAACCGGGAGGACACGGCTGCAGTCTAGATCCGCGGGTGCGGATACGGCAGCTCCCTGGTTCCGCACATGCGGAGCGAGCGGGCGCTTTCCCCCTTCCACCCGTATTCACACGTGAATGGTCGAGATCGTTCCATGGAGAAGTTGTCACTAATTCGTGACCACCCAGGAATGTGTCGTCGCCGCGTCAGCGGACATGCATTGATCGCCCCGTGCAATCGATATGCGTGACAGGAGTTCAACATGAACCGGATCGTCAAGGGCGTCACCAGCGCCTCCTTCGCCAGCGTTCTCGCTCTCGGCCTCGCCGGCTGCGGCGACGACGAGGAGGGCACCGTCGAGGTCACCGAGACCGAGCAGGTGACGGAGACCGAGGAGTCGGAGACCGAGGTCACCGAGACCCAGGAGCCGACCGAGACCGAGACCGACACCGAGACCGAGGTCGTCGAGACCGAGACCGAGGTCGACACCGAGACCGAGACCGAGTTCGAGACGAACGACTGATTCGGTGAGCACGGCCGCCTCCACGGCGGCCCCACGGACAGCGGGCGGTGCCTCCGGGCGCCGCCCGCTGCCGACGTGGGTGGTCCCCGTGGCCCTGGTCTGCGTCGCCGCGGCCGTACGGCTGTGGGACCTCGGCGACCCCGACCGGCTCTACTTCGACGAGAAGTACTACGGCGTCGACGCCCACGACTACGTCACCCGCGGAGTCGAGGAGGGGCGACCGTCCCACCCGCCGCTGGGCAAGTGGGTCATCGCGCTCTGCATCCAGATCTTCGGCTACACCCCGTTCGGCTGGCGGATCGGCGTCGCCGTCGCCGGCTCGCTCACCGTGCTGCTGGCCTACCTCTGCGGGCAGCGGCTGTTCCGGCGCACGGCACCGGCCGCCCTCGCGGCGCTGCTGGTGGCGCTGGACGGACTGGCCGTCACCACCAGCCGCCTGGCCATGCTGGACGCGGTCCTTGCGCTGTTCGTGGTGGCCGCCGTCTGGCTGGTGCTGCTGGACCGCGACGCGCGACGGCGCAGCCGCGGGACCGGCGAGGGCCTGCGCCGGTCGTTCCTCGGCTCGCGCTACCGCTGGCTGGCCGGGCTCGCCCTCGGGCTGGCGATCGCCACGAAGTGGTCCGGGCTGCTGGCCGTCGGCGTCGCCGGCGTCCTCGTCCTCGCCACCGAGCTCGTCGGCCGCGGGGACGGTCTGCGTCGGGGCGCGCAGCGCGCCGCCGCCGTCACGGCCGGCGCGCTGCTGAGCTTCCTGCTGCTGCCGGCCGCCGTGTACGTCGCCGCCCATGCCGGCTGGTTCATCAACTACGAGGACAGCTACGCGGGCTCCCGCGCCTGCGGCCCCGGCGAGTGCTCCGCCGGTCCTGGGGAGCGATTGGCGACGTGGTGGGACACCCAGACCGACCTCGTCGAGTACCACCAGCGCCTGGAGGCGACCCACCCCTACCGCTCCGACCCGCTCGGCTGGGTGTGGCTGGAGCGACCGGTGCTCGCCTACGCGGCGAGCTGCACCGACGCCCAGGAGGAGGCGGGCGAGTGCGAGGTGCCTCCGGACACCGTCGCCCGGATCACCATGGTCGGCAGCCCGGCGCTGTGGTGGCCGGCCCTGCTGGCCTACCCGGTGCTGCTCTGGCGGGCAGTCGCCCGCCGGGACGGCGTCGCGGCCACGATCCTGGTGCCGCTGGCCCTGCTCTGGCTGCCCTGGCTGGCCGCCGGCAAGCCCGGTTACTTCTTCTACCTCACGCCCATGGTGCCGTTCATCGCGCTGGGCCTGGTCCGGGCCGTGCAGTTCGGCCCGCGCCCGCGCCTGGTCGGGGGCGGGCTCGCCGTCCTGGCCGTCGCCGCCTTCGCGTTCTTCGCCCCGATCTGGCTAGGGATCCCGCTGGACCGCGACGCCCTCGACCTCCGGTACTGGCTCTCCACCTGGCGGTGACCCGGCCGGCCGGCGCACCACCTCGACGGCCAGCCACACCAGCGCGACGGCCCGGAGCGCGACGGCGACCCCCAGGACCGGGTACGGCAGCCCGTCCCCGAAGCCGGCGCGGCGGGCCAGGTGGGGGAACTCCACCGCGTGCACCAGCACGTCGGCGAGCACGACGGCGACGAACGGCGCCGCGCGGCGCAGGACGAGGGCCATCAACGGCACCAGCCACAGCGTGTACTGGGGCGAGTAGACCTTGTTGGCCAGGATGAAGCAGACGAGCACCGGCACGACGAGCTGCCACCAGTCCTCGGGGCGCCGCCGCCGCACCCCGACGGCGACCGCCACGGTGGCGCCGATCGCGAACACCAGCAGGCCGGCCGTGCTCAGCGCCGCGGCGTCGAGATCCGGTCCACCCAGCGTGAGAGCCAGATACCAGAGGCTGTCCACGTGCATGCCCCGCTCGCTGCTCAGCTCGTAGAAGCGGTCCCAGCCGCCCGGAGCCAGCAGGTAGGCGGGTACGTGCACGGCGACGAACGCCAGCGCCGCGGCGCCGGCGTGGGCCAGCGCGGCCCCCGGTCGGCGGCGGGCGAGCAGCGAGAGCACGACCAACGGCACCAGGAACCCCGGGAAGACCTTGGCGGCGGCACCCAGCCCGGCGAGCACCCCCGAGGTGGTGTGCCGGCCGCGCACGTGCAGCAACACGGCGCCCAGCAGCAGCGCCACCGGCAGCGTGTCCCAGTTGTAGAAGGCGTACAGGAGCAGCGGGGGGGCCGCCGCCCACCACAGCAGCCGCCGCGGCCCCAGGCCCAGCCGCCGCAGCAGGGCGAGGGCCACCAGCACCTCGACCACCACGAGCAGGCCGTTGGTCGCGGTGAACACCAGGACGGTCGCCTCACCCGGCAGGACGTGCGCGAGCACGGCGGCCAGCCAGATGCGGACGGCGAGCACGGGCGGGTACTCCAGCGGCTCGGCCCCGTAGGGCCCGCCGCCGTCGTCCAGCCCGCGCTGGAACCACAGCGGGGCGACGTCGGAGTAGCAGTAGCCGTAGAACTGCTCGCCGTCGACCCAGCCACCGCCGAGGCAGCGCGCCTTCGCCCACCACCCGGCGGCCAGCACGACCAGGGTCACGACGGCCACCACGACGAGATCGGTGCGCTCCCCGCGGTCGAGGAGCCACCGACGGGGGGCCGTCGGCGTGCGGACCGCAGGACCTGGCATCCGCCGATTGTCGACGACGCGCAGGTGGACGCGGGCGGGCGTTCCCGCGGGAACGCCGGAGCGCTGGTCCGCCGGCTGGAGGCCGAGCGGGGAGCCGGTCGCCCGACCTGACCCCGACGTTCCCGCGGGAACGTCCGGCCCCACTGACGTTCCCGCGGGAACGTCCCGGGCGCGGGTGAGACCGGCCACCGTTTGGCGACGCCGCGCGCCGGGGAGAGGGTGCCGGTGCCGCGCGCCTCCAGAGAGAAGTCCCCCGCCGTGACCTCGGACGGCGACCGAGCCGAAGACGAGCGATCCGGGGACGAACGAGCCGGGGACGAGCGATCCGGGGACGACAACCCGGCGGGCGCCACCGCCTCCGTCCGGACCCGCCGGATCCGCCGGTTCGCCCGCGAGGTGCTCGGCTACGAGACGTTCCGCCCCGGCCAGGAAGAGGCCATGCAGGCAGTGGTCGGCGGCCGCGACACGCTCGCCGTGCTGCCCTCGGGCGCCGGGAAGACCGCGATCTACCAGGTCGCCGGGCAGCTGCTCGACGGCCCGGTCGTGGTGGTCTCACCGCTGATCGCCCTGCAGCGCGACCAGGTGGAGCGGCTGGGTGAGCTCGAGGAGGAGGCCGGCCGGGCCGCCCAGCTCAACTCCACGCTCTCGGCCGGCGACCAGCGCGAGGCGCTGGAGGGGGTCGGTGACGGAGCGGTCCGCTTCCTCTTCCTCGCCCCGGAGCAGCTGGCCAAGCCCGAGGTGGTCGACGCCCTGGCGGCCGCGCGTCCGGCCCTGTTCGTCGTCGACGAGGCGCACTGCGTGTCGGCCTGGGGGCACGACTTCCGTCCCGACTACCTCCGGCTGGGTGGCGCCGTCGAGCAGCTGGGCTCGCCGACGGTGCTCGCGCTCACCGCGACCGCCGCCCCGCCGGTGCGGGCGGAGATCGTCGAGCAGCTCGGCATGCGCGACCCCGCGATCGTGGTCGCCGGCTTCGACCGGCCCGAGATCCGGCTGGAGGTCGACCACCACGCCGACGCCCGCGGCAAGGAGCTGGGCGTGCTCGACCGGGTGCTGGCCGAAGTCGGCGAGGGGCGGGGCCCGGGCATCGTCTACAGCGCCACCCGCAAGGGCACCGAGACCATCGCCGAGGAGCTGCGCGAGCGCGGCCTGCGCGCCCGGCACTACCACGCGGGCCTGAACCGCGGCGACCGCGAGGAGACCCAGCGGGCCTGGATGGACGACGAGCTCGACGTCGTCGTCGCCACCACGGCGTTCGGCATGGGCATCGACAAGCCCGGCACCCGGTTCGTCATCCACGCCGAGCCCGCCGACTCGGTGGACAGCTACTACCAGGAGATCGGCCGGGCCGGGCGCGACGGCGAGCCGGCGCTGGCCGTGCTCGTCTACCGGCAGGAGGACCTGGGCCTGCGCCGCTTCTTCGCCGCCGGCACCCCCGCCGAGGAGGAGCTGCAGCAGGTGGCCGGCCTGGTCGCCGCCGCCCCCGCCGCGGGCCTGGAGGACGGCGTCGACGTCAAGGCCCTGCGCGAGGAGACCGGCCGCGCGGCCAGCCCGCTGGTGCGCGACCTCAACCTCCTCGAACAGGTCGCGGCCGTCGTCATCGACGAGGAGGGCGCTGCCCATCCCGCCGCGGACGCCCCGAGCCCCGGCGAGGCCGCCGCGGCCGCCCGCGAGCTGGCCGAGCACCACGAGAAGGTCGACCAGAGCCGCGTCGAGATGATGCGCGGCTACGCCGAGACCACCGAGTGCCGTCGCCAGTTCCTGCTCGGCTACTTCGGCGAGCAGCTCGACCAGCCGTGCGGGAACTGCGACAACTGCACCAGCGGCACCGCCCAGGACGACCTGGGACCCGTCGACCACGACACGCCGTTCCCGGTGGAGACCCCGGTCGAGCACACCGAGTGGGGCAACGGCGTGGTCATGCGCGTCGAGGACGACCGGATCACCGTGCTGTTCGACGAGGTGGGCTACAAGACCCTCGGCCTCGCCGCCGTCGCGGACAACGACCTGCTGCGCACCCGCGGCTGAGCCGCTTCGAGCTGCGGGCGCGGCTCGTGGGCTTGATCATCAGCACGACGACGGGTCAGCGCCTGGAGCAGACGGGCAGCGACCCTGTGAGAAGGAGTGCACGCGTGAAGGTCCTCGGCATCAACGCGATCTACCACGACCCGGCGGCGGCGCTCGTCGTCGACGGGACGGTCGTGGCCGCCGCGGAGGAGGAACGGTTCAGCCGGCGCAAGCATGGCAAGCGACCGCTGCCCTGGAGCGCGTGGGAGCTGCCCGAGTTGTCCGCGGCCTGGTGCCTGGCCGAGGCCGGCATCCGGCCCGAGGAGCTCGACGCGGTCGCCTACTCGTTCGACCCCGGGCTGATGACGACGCCGGAGGACACCGGCCTGTTCGACGACGGCGACGTCATGCGGAAGAAGTACGCCGAGATGGCGCCGGACTTCCTCGCCCACGCCCTGCCCGGGCTGGACCCCGCGAAGGTCCGGTTCGTGAAGCACCACGTGGCCCACGCCGCCTCCGCCGGACTGGCCGCGCCCCATCACCAGGGACAGCGCGACAACGCCGTCCTGGTGCTGGACGGCCGCGGCGAGGCGCACAGCCACCTGGCCGGGCGCTACGTCGACGGGCAGCTGGAGGTGCTCGCCGGGCAGGCCCTCCCTCACTCGCTCGGGCTGATGTACGAGGAACTCACCGACCACCTGGGCTTCCTGCGCAGCTCCGACGAGTTCAAGGTCATGGCGATGGCCTCCTACGGCAAGCCCCGCTTCCTGGGCGACCTGGCGGAGCTGATCCGCGCCACCGACGACGGCGGCTTCCGCACCGAGAAGATCGACTTCACCGAGTTCGCGCCGCGCCTGGGCAAGGGCGACCAGTGGACCGAGGCGCACGCCGACCTCGCGGCCAGCGTGCAGACGCGCCTGGAGGAGGTCCTGGTCGACCTGGCCCGCTGGGTGCACGAGCAGACCGGCGACCGCGTCCTCACCCTCGCCGGGGGCACCGCGCTCAACTGCGTGGCCAACACCCGCATCCTCGCCGAGAGCCCGTTCGAGCAGGTCTGGGTGCAGCCCGCCGCCGGCGACGCCGGTACGGCCCTGGGCGCCGCGCTGCACGTGGCGCACGAGCTGGGCGAGCAGACGCAGCCGATGCCCGGCGCGGCACTGGGTCGCGGCTGGAGCGACGACGAGATCGAGCAGGTCCTGCGGACGGCGGCCATCGACTACGAGCGCCCGGAGGACGTGGCCGAGACGGTCGCGGAGGTGCTCGCCGACAACGGGATCGTCGCCTGGTTCCAGGGCCGCAGCGAGTACGGCCCCCGCGCGCTCGGCCACCGCTCGCTGCTCGCGCACCCCGGCCACGAGGCCAACCTCGAGCGGATGAACGACGTGAAGGGCCGCGAGCAGTTCCGCCCGGTCGCACCCATGGTGCTGCTGGAGAAGGCCCCCGAGATCTTCAGCCGCGGCCCCATCCCCTCGCCGTACATGCTCTTCGTGCACGACGTCGCCGAGGAGTGGCGCGACCGCATCCCGACCGTCACCCACGTCGACGGAACGGCGCGGATCCAGACGATCGATCCCGAGCAGCAGCCCCTGGTGCACCGGATGATCTCGGCGTTCGAGCGGCGCACCGGGATCCCGGTCGTGGTCAACACCAGCCTCAACACCGCAGGCCGCCCGATGGTGGACGACCCGCGGGATGCGCTGGAGTGCTTCGGCTCGGCCCCGGTCGACCTGCTCGCCATCGGGCCGTTCGTCGTGCGCCGCTCCAGGCCGACCTCGCGCACGGAGGCCTGAGGGTCACGATCCGGTTGCGGCGTGCACACGACCGGGTGACCGGTGTTACCGCAGGTGGGACCCGGGGTAGACCGCGCAGGTTCAACGACAACGACGTCATCAACCCTCAGGAGGAACTCATGGCCGCATCCGCGGACCGCAGCGGTACCGGGCGCGCCGGCAAGACCTGGCCGGAGCTGCTGGCCCTGGCCATCGGCGCCATCTACCTGCTGATCGGCATCGTCGGCTTCTTCATCACCGGGTTCGACAACTTCTTCGGCAACGAGAACGGCGCCGAGATGGCCCACGAGGACGCGAACCTGCTCGGGTTCATGATCAACCCGATGCACAACGTCGTGCACATCGTCATCGGTGCCGCCGGTCTCGCCCTGGCCCGCACGCTGTCCGGTGCCCGCACCTACGGCTGGCTGCTCGCGGTCGGCTACGGTGCCGCCTTCGTCTACGGCCTCATCGCCATCGGCGAGGAGTGGGACTTCCTCAACGTGAACGCCGCTGACAACGTGCTGCACATCGTCACCGCGATCATCGGCCTCGTCATCGCGCTGGGTCCGGTGCGCGACGCCGTCGACAGCAACCGTCGCGTGTAACCAGCACCATCCGAACACCCCGCCGTCCGGGCCGGGTCCCGTCGCCCCCTCGGGGTGCCGGGGCCCGGCCCGCACGCATTCCCGGGTGGGTCGCCCGATGCGCCGCCGGCCGCCTCCGCGGCTAGCGTGCCGGACATGGACTTCGCCCTCTCCGCCAAGGCCGAGGACGTCTGCGCGCGTGCGTGGGACTTCATGCGCGAGCACGTCTTCCCCGCCGAGCCCGTGTACGACCGGTGGCGTGCCGAGCGCGGCCACGACGACCACGAGCACCCACCGGTCCTGGAGGAGCTGAAGGCCGAGGCCCGTGCGCGCGGCCTGTGGAACCTCTTCCACCACGAGGTCGGCGGCCTGACCAACCTCGAGTACGCCTCCGTCGCCGAGATCACCGGCTGGTCCCCCGTCATCGCCCCCGAGGCGATGAACGTCGGAGCGCCCGACACCGGCAACATGGAGACGCTGATGCTCTTCGGCACCGAGGAGCACAAGCAGCGCTGGCTGAACCCGCTGCTCGAGGGCGAGATCCGCTCCGGGTTCGCGATGACCGAGCCCGACGTCGCCTCCTCGGACGCCCGCAACATCCAGACCTCGATCGTCCGCGACGGCGACGAGTACGTGATCAACGGCCGCAAGTGGTGGACCTCGGGCGCCGCCGACGAGCGCTGCCAGATCTTCATCGTCATGGGCAAGACCGACCCCGACGGCCCGCCGCACCGCCAGCAGTCGATGGTCCTGGTCCCGCGCGACACCCCGGGGCTGGAGATCGTCCGGCACCTGCCCGTGTTCGGGTACCAGGACCAGCACGGCCACTCCGAGCTCCGGTTCACCGACGTGCGGGTGCCCGTGAGCAACATCCTCTCCGGTGAGGGTGACGGCTTCATGATCGCCCAGGCCCGGCTCGGCCCCGGCCGCATCCACCACTGCATGCGCGCCATCGGCATGGCCGAGCGCGCGCTGGCGCTCATGGTGGAGCGGAGCAAGAACCGGGTCGCCTTCGGCCGCCCGCTGGCCGAGCAGGGCACCGTGCGCGAGGCGATCGCGCTGTCCCGCATCGAGATCGACCAGGCCCGCCTGTACGTGCTCAAGACCGCGGACCTGATCGACAAGTTCGGGGCCAAGGGTGCCCGCACGGAGATCTCGGCGATCAAGGTGGCCGCGCCCAAGGTGGCGCTGGACGTCATCGACCGTGCCATCCAGGTGCACGGCGGCGCGGGCGTCAGCGACGACACCGTGCTGGCGCGGTTCTACGCCAGCGCCCGCACGCTGCGGATCGTCGACGGCCCCGACGCCGTCCACATCCGCGGGGTGGCCAAGGAGGAGCTGGCCCGGGAGCGCCCCTACAGCGGCTGAGGGGACCCGGATCGTCGGTGGCCGGGTGCATGCTGCCCCCGTGCCGCACGATCCCGAGGTGGACGCACTGCTCGCCCACACGACCCTGCGGTGGCGGCGACCGTGCGGCGCATCCGCGCGGCCTGCTCAGCGGCTCCGGGCGCCAGGTCCGCTCGCTCGGGTACCGGGACGCCGGCGAGGTCGACCCCGCCGTCGTGCAGGAGTTCCTGGACCACGCCGTGCAGATCGGCGCGGGCCGCCGGGCGCGCTGACCCGTCAGCCGCCGGCGCTCGCGCGCCGGTGGAGGACGACGCCCACTGCACCCAGCAGCACGCCCACCACCACCTGGGCGATGCCCCAGCCCGCCCGGTCGCTCCCGAACCAGGTCACCGACGACACCAGCAGGACGACGGCGACACCCACGACGAACAGGGCGACCTGGCGCCCCCTGTCCTGCTCGGGCGTGCGGCGGGGAGCGCGGTCGGGGGAGCCGGAGGTCATGACCCGGGTCTACCAGAGGGTCCGGGCGCCCCGCGGGTCCGGGCAGGAGGGGCCGAGGGCCGCTCAGAGGCGGCAGGCCATGACGATCTCGTCGCGGTCGTCGCCCGGCGCCACCCGGATCGCACCGGGCAGCCGGCCGACCTCCACGTACCCGAGGCCGCGGTAGAACGCGTCGACGCCGGTGCCGTCGCGGGCGGTCAGGTGCAGGAACTCCCACCCACGGTCGCGGGCGATGCGGTGGACGCCGTCCATGAGCACCGCGCCCAGCCCCCTCCCCTGCAGCGACGGGTGCACCTGCACCCGCAGGACGGTCCCCCAGTGCGCCCGCAGCGGGCTCAGCGAGCCCACGACGCTGGCGAAGCCGGCCGTCGTGCCGTCCACGGTGAGCAGGGCGAGCACGTCCCGGCCGGAGCGGACGCCCTCCAGCAGCTTGTCCAGCAGGGGGACGACGTCGGCCTGCGTCACCGGGGGGACGAAGCCCACGGCGCCTCCGGCGTTGGTGACGTCGGTCCAGCAGTCCAGCAGTTCCCGGCGCAGGGCGTCGTCGACCTCGGACACGGCACGAACCTCGGCACTCACGGCGCCCATCCTCCCGTGCGCCACACTCCTCCACGCAGGACCTCCCCGGGCGTAGCTTCATGGGCTGTGAGCACAGCCGTCTCCGTGTCGGGCCTGGTGAAGACCTTCGGCGCCACCCGCGCCCTCGACGGCCTCGACCTCGAGGTCGCCTCGGGCGAGGTGCACGGCTTCCTCGGGCCCAACGGCTCGGGGAAGTCCACGACCATCCGGGTACTGCTGGGCCTGCTGCGGCCCGACGCCGGCCGCACCGAGCTCCTCGGTGGCGATCCGTGGCGGGATGCCGTCGCGCTGCACCGCCGCCTCGCCTACGTACCGGGGGACGTGACCTTGTGGCCGAACATCAGCGGCGGGGAGACCATCGACCTGATCGGCGCCCTGCGCGGCGGCCTCGACCCGCGCCGTCGCGCGGAACTGCTCGACCGCTTCGACCTCGATCCGCGGAAGAAGGCGCGCACCTACTCCAAGGGGAACCGGCAGAAGGTGGCCCTCGTGGCCGCGCTGGCCTCCGACGCGGAGCTGCTGATCCTGGACGAGCCCACCTCGGGTCTGGACCCGCTCATGGAGGCGGTGTTCCAGGAGTGCATCCGCGAGGTGCGGGCCGAGGGCCGCACGGTGCTCCTGTCCAGCCACATCCTCGCGGAGGCCGAGGCCCTCTGCGACCGGGTCAGCATCATCCGGCACGGCCGGACCGTGCAGAGCGGGACGCTGGCCGAGCTGCGCCACCTCACGCGGATGTCGATGGTCGTGGAGACCGAACGGCCCGCCGACGGCCTCGGCTCCCTCCCCGGGGTGCACGACCTGCGGCACGAGGACGGCCGGGCGCACCTCGACGTCGACACCGACGCGCTGGACGGCGTCCTCCGGCACCTCGCCGGACTGGGCGTGCGCGGGCTGACCAGCACGCCGCCCACGCTGGAGGAGCTGTTCCTGCGCCACTACGGCGACGAGCTCGCGGACGACGACGTGCCGGTCGCACAGGAGGCCGGGCGGCGGTGAGCAGCACCGTCGCGGGCACCGGCGCGCTGTTCCGCTTTGCCCTGCGCCGCGACCGCCTTCGTCTACCGGTCTGGATCGCCGCCGGCACCTTCATGGTCGTGACGCAGTCGGTCTCCAGCCAGGCCATCTACGACACCCCCGCCGACCTGGCGGCCTACCGCGCCTCGGTCGGCAGCAACGCCGCGACCATCGCGCTGGCCGGGCCGCCGGTCGGGCTGGACACCGTCGCGGGAGCGGTCGCCTTCGAGATCTCGGCGACCGTCATGCTGATCGCCGCGCTCATGGCGATGTTCACCGTCACCCGCCACACCCGGGCCGACGAGGAGGCGGGACGGACGGAGCTGCTCCGGTCCGCGCGGGTCGGCCGGCACGCGCCGCTGCTGGCCGCCGTCCTGCTCGCCACGCTGGCGTGCGCCGTGCTCGCCGTCGCCATCGGCCTGGCCACGACGGCCTCGGGGCTGCCGGCGCCCGGCTCGTTCGTGCTGGGCGCCTCCGTGGGCGTCTGCGGCCTGGTGTTCACCGGGGTCACCGCCGTCGCCGCCCAGGCGACGGGCCACACCCGCGCCGTCTACGGGCTGGTCGGAGGCCTGTTCGCGGCCGCGTTCGTGCTGCGCGCCGTCGGCGACATCGAGGGCAACTGGATGGTCTGGCTGTCGCCGATCGGGTGGGCGCAGGCCACGCACCCCTTCACCGACGACGCCCTCCTCCCGTTGCTGCTGTGCCTCGTCGTGGCCGGCGTCCTCGTCGCCGCCGGGTTCGCCCTGCTCGACCGCCGCGACCTGGGCTCCGGGCTGACCCAGCCCCGGCCCGGGCGGCCCGCCGCCCGACGGGCGCTGCTGTCGCCGCTCGGGCTCGCCGTCCGGCTGCACCGCGGCGCGCTGATCGCCTGGACGGTCGGGCTGGCGCTGCTCGGAATCGTCTACGGAGCGCTCGCGGAGTCGGTGGAGACCCTCATCGGCGAGAACGAGCAGGCGCTGGCGATCTTCGGGGACCCCGACGTCGACCGGCTCGTCGACGCCTACCTGGGCACCACGTTCGCCATCACCGCGCTGCTCGCCTCCGCCTACGCCGTGTCGGCGGTCCTGCGGGCCCGGGCCGAGGAGTCGGGGGACCGGGCCGAGGTGCTGCTGGCCACCGCGACCAGCCGAGCCGGCTGGCTGGGCAGCCACGTGTCCGTCGCCCTGCTCGGGTCGGCGCTGGCCATGACGGCGTCCGGGGTGACCACCGGCCTGGTCCGCGTGGCCCAGACCGGCGAGGGAGCCGCCTTCGGCCGGATGGTCGGCGCCGCCGTGTCCTACGTCCCCGCCATCTGGGTCGTGGCCGGTGTGGCCGTCGCGCTGTTCGGCCTGCTCCCCCGCCTGGCGACGACCGTGGCGTGGACGGCGGTCGGCCTGTTCCTGCTGATCACCATGTTCGCCGAGTCGTTCGAGTGGCCGGGCTGGGTCAGCGACCTCTCCCCGATCTCGTGGATCCCGACATTGCCGCTCGAGGAGTGGACGCTCGCTCCCCTGGCCGGGCTGGCCGCCGTCGCCGCCCTCCTCCTGGCGGCCGGTTTCACCGGCTTCCGGCGCCGCGACATCGCGCTGGGCTGACCGGCGGGCACGGTTCCGTCCTGCCGCTGGCAGAGGTCACGAGGGACTTGTCAGGCAAGCAGCCGCTTGCCTATGGTGGGGGTCGTGGGCGACGTGTTCCGGGCCCTCGCCGATCCGACCAGACGGGCCATCCTCGACGAGCTGCAGGAGCACTCCGGCCAGACGTTGTTCGAGCTGATCAACCGGCTGATCACCCGGCACGGGCTCTCCTCGACCCGCCAGGCGGTCTCCCAGCACCTCGCCGTCCTCGAGGCGGCCGGGCTGGTCCGGACCCGGCGGGACGGGCGCTACAAGTTCCACGACCTGGACACCACACCACTGCGCGCCATCACCGAACGGTGGCGCCCGACACCGGCACCCGGCCCCGAGGAGGACCCGTGCGGATCACCCTGACCAGCGTGTTCGTGGACGACCAGGACAAGGCGCTGCGGTTCTACACCGACGTGCTCGGGTTCGTGGCCAAGAACGACGTCCCGACGGGCGCGCACCGCTGGCTCACCGTCGTCTCCCCGGAACAGCCCGACGGCGTGGAGCTGCTCCTCGAGCCCGACGAGCACCCGGCGGCGCAGGCGTACAAGCAGGGGCTGGTCGCCGACGGGATCCCCTACAACTCCTTCACGGTGGCCGACGTGCAGGCGGAGTACGACCGGCTGACCGCCCTCGGCGTCCGGTTCACCCAGCCGCCCACGCAGATGGGTCCGGTCACCACCGCGGTGCTGGACGACACCTGCGGCAACCTGCTCCAGATCGCCGCGATGTGACCCCCCGCCGCACAGGCCGACGCGGTCAGCCGCCCGCCGTCGGGGGCTCGCCGGCGGCGAGGGCGGCCCGGGCGGCCTCCCGGTCGTAGGCGCAGGCGTCGCGCACGTCGCTCGGCGCGACGAGGTCTTCGGGGTCCTCACCGGCCGACGGCGGGGTGACCGGGTCGTCGCCGACGGCGTCGTCGCCGGGAACCGGGAGGCCCGGGTCGGCCCCCTCACCGGCGGGCTCCAGCGACGCGGAGACGATGCTCCGGATCCGGTCGTAGTCGGGGTAGGCCGGATCGATCACCGAGTCGTCGAACACGACGCTGGAGATCTCCGCGTCCTTGACCAGGAACGCCAGGTCGACGAAGTCGTCCAGCCTCGAGCGGGGGATGTCGGTGAACACGACGTCCCGGGTGGTGCGGGCCAGCTGCTGGTACTGGAGCAGCAGGGTCATCGGTTCGGCGGCGTCGACGATCGCGTCGATGGTGCAGCGCTGCCGGGCCATCCGGTCGTAGTCACTCATCCCGTACCGGCCACGGGCGAACTCCAGGGCGGTGAAGCCGTCCAGATGCTGGTCGGGGCCGGGGGCGATGTAGTCGTCGGGGAGGATGCGCAGCGTCGGCTCGCCGCCGATCGGCACCCAGTAGTTCACGTTGACGGTGATGCCGCCGAGGGCGTCGACCAGCCGGCTGAACCCCTCGAGGTTGATCAGGACGTAGTAGTCCAGATCCAGGCCGAGCGCCTCCCCCACGCCCAGCTTGAGGAAGTCGGCCCCGGCGTTGTCCGTCGGCCCCAGGGCGTCGGGGTACATGGCCGGGCCGTTGCGGTAGACGGCGTTGAGCAGGCTCTCCGCCTCGCTGCCGGCGTCGAACCCGTCGGGGTAGAGCTCGGCCAGCGGGCTGTCCGCGGGGAAGGGCAGCTCCTGGAGGTTGCGGGGCAGGCTGAACAGCGTCGTGTCACCGGTGCCGGTGTCGATGCTGGCGACGATGACCGTGTCGGTGCGCACCCCCTCGCGCCCCTCACCACCGTCGCCGCCGAGCAGCAGGACGTTGACCCGCTCCTTGCCGCCGAACGGGGCAGGCTCGTCCTCCTCGTCCCCCTCGTCCTCCGCCACCGTCGCCGAGCGCCCGTCGTCGGTGAAGACGTCGGTGATGAGGTCGCGGTGCTCGAGGGCGAGCCGGCCGGCGCTGACGGCGGGGACCACGCCGGCGGCGAGCACCAGCAGGACCACCACGCCACCCAGGGCCCGCCGCCCGGAGCCGGTGCCGCGGGGCACGAGCAGCAGGTGGCCGACGACCACGACCACCGCCCACAGCAGCGTCCCGACCCCGATGGCCGCGACGATCCACAGCAGCGAGGACGTGTCCACCGCCGCGCGGAGGGCGGACCGCTGACCCGCGGTGGCCAGCCAGACACCACCGGCGGCGAGCAGGAGGAAGACCCCGAGGACGACGCCGCCGAGGACCCGCCGCCCGGTCGCCAGGAAGCCGGTGCCGGGGATGAGGGCGTTGAGCGCCGTCCAGCCGAGGGCGGCCGGGAAGCTGCCCGCACGGCGCGGGGCACGGGGCGGGGACGCCGCGGGCGAGGCGCCGGCGGGAGAGGCGCCGCTGGGCGTCTCGGACGAGTCGCTCACCGGCGCTCCGCCGCGGTCCATGCCCAGGTCACCCCCCCATGGTCCCACCGATGCCGATCCGAGGCCGGGGCACCGGGGCAGGCGAGGACGCGGACCCTCCGTGCGGGCGACACGCCGATGCCGTTCCGGGGGCGTGCGATCGCCCCGGAGCGGGCACTCACGGGGTACGTGACCTGATGGTTACGTCCGCGTAGGTTACGACGGCGTAGGTCGAGTCGACCCGGAGGTTCCCGTGCCCCAGACGTCCCCGCAGGCAGCCGTGCTGACCGAGCTCGAACCGGTCGTGGCGCAGAACCTCGACCGGCACATCGCGATGGCCAAGGAGTGGCACCCCCACGACTACGTGCCCTGGGACGAGGGCCGGAACTTCGCGTTCCTCGGCGGCGAGGACTGGTCGCCCGAGCAGTCCCGGCTGGACCAGACCGCCAAGGCCGCGATGTTCGTGAACCTGCTGACCGAGGACAACTTGCCCAGCTACCACCGGGAGATCGCCACCCGCTTCGGCCGGGACGGCGCGTGGGGCCAGTGGGTGGGCCGCTGGACGGCCGAGGAGGGCCGGCACGGCGTCGCGCTGCGCGACTACCTCGTCGTCACCCGGGGCGTCGACCCGGTGGAGCTCGAGCGGGCCCGGATGGACTACATGACCACCGGCTACGACTCCGGCGACAAGAGCCCGCTGGAGGCCGTCGCCTACGTCTCGTTCCAGGAGCTGGCGACGCGCGTCTCGCACCGCAACACCGGCAAGGCCACCGGCGACCCGATCGCCGACAAGCTGCTGGCGCGCATCGCGACCGACGAGAACCTGCACATGATCTTCTACCGGAACCTGGTGACGGCGGCGTTCGACATCGACCCGGACGAGACGATGAAGGCCGTGGCCACCGAGGTCATGAACTTCGAGATGCCCGGCGCGAACATGGCGAACTTCCGGAAGAACTCGACGATCATCGCCAAGGCCGGCATCTACGACCTGCGCCTGCACCACGACGAGGTGGTCAGCCCCATCCTGCGCACCTGGAAGGTGTTCGACCGCAGCGATCTCGGGCCCGAGGGCGAGCAGGCCCGCGAGCAGCTCGCCGAGTTCCTGACCGGCCTGGACGCCCAGGCGACCAAGTTCGTGGAGAGCCGCGAACGGATGCGCGCCCGCATGGCGGCCAAGGGGGAGACCCCGGTGCAGGTCTGAGGAGCGGGGGCCCGGAGGGCTCCCCGA
Organism: Blastococcus sp. SYSU DS0617; assembly: GCF_054051075.1. NCBI lineage: Bacteria > Bacillati > Actinomycetota > Actinomycetes > Geodermatophilales > Geodermatophilaceae > Blastococcus > Blastococcus sp. SYSU DS0617. Next base: position 259,796 of record NZ_JBJHAO010000003.1, on the reverse strand, counting down.
CGAGGGCCTGCCCGTCTTGTCGCGCCGAGTGAGGGCCCGGAGGGTCTCCGCGCAGGCGTGACGCAGCGGCTCAACGGCGGGTGAGGGGGCACGTGGCCGCGGTGTCGGCCGGTAGGCCGACAATGAGCACATGCGGTTGGCGACGTGGAACGTGAACTCGATCCGCACCCGGGCCGACCGGGTGGCCGCCTTCCTGCAGCGGCACGACGTCGACGTCCTGGCGCTGCAGGAGACCAAGTGCCGCGGGGACCAGTTCCCCGAGATGGTCTTCAGCGCCCTGGGCTACGAGACGGCCCACGTCGGCCACTCGCAGTGGAACGGCGTCGCGATCCTGTCGCGCGTCGGGCTCGACGACGTCACCGAGGGTTTCCCCGGGATGCCCTCCTGGTCGTCGAAGGAGGGGGTGGACCCCGCTCCGGAGGCGCGCGCGCTCGGCGCGACCTGCGGCGGCGTACGGGTGTGGAGCCTCTACGTGCCCAACGGCCGCTCACTGGCCGATCCGCACCTGCAGTACAAGCTGGAGTGGCTCGAGGCACTGCGGGTCGCCGCCGGTGGCTGGCTGACCGCCGAACCGGAGGCACCGATCGCCCTGGTCGGTGACTGGAACATCGCCCCGCAGGACGACGACGTCTGGGACATGTCCGTCTTCACCCACTCCACGCACGTCTCCCCGGCCGAGCGCGCCGCCTTCCAGGGCGTCGTGGACGCAGGCTTCACCGACGTCGTGCGCCCGCTCGCGCCCGGCCCCGGCGTCTACACCTACTGGGACTACACCCAGCTGCGCTTCCCGCGCCGCGAGGGCATGCGTATCGACTTCGTCCTGGGCTCGCCCGCGCTGGCCGGCCGGGTGAGCGGTGCGCTGATCGACCGCGCCGAGCGCAAGGGCAAGGGCGCCAGCGACCACGCACCGGTGATCGTCGACCTCACCGACTGACGCGCCGACGCGAGCCGGGGCGCCGGCGGTCGCCCTCGGCGCCCGACCGGTGCCCGCCTCCGCTCCTGCGCCCGGGCCGCACGTACCGTCGACCCCCGTGCTCGTCCTGCTGCCGCCGTCGGAGACCAAGCACCCGGGCGGGGACGGCGTCCCGCTGGACTTGACCACGCTCACCGCCCCGGAGCTCACCGGGGTGCGCACCCGGCTGGTCGGGGCACTGGTGGAGCTGGCCGCCGACGTCCCGGCTTCCCGCGCCGCGCTGGGGGTCTCGGCGGCGCAGGACGCCGAGATCGCCCGCAACGCGGCGCTCCGGACGAGCGCCACCCTGCCGGCCGTCGAGCGGTACACGGGCGTGCTGTACGACGCGCTCGACGTCCGCTCGCTGACCCCCGCCCGGCGCGCCCGGGCAGACGCCCGCCTCGCCGTCGGCTCGGCGCTGTTCGGCCTGGTGGGCGCCGCGGACCGGATCCCGGCCTACCGCCTGTCGGCCGGCTCGGCCCTGCCCGGGCTGCCGACGCTGCGTGCGCTGTGGAAGCCGGCCCTCTCCCCGGTGCTGGCCGCCGTCCCCGACCTGGTGGTGGACCTCCGGAGCGGGTCGTACGCCGCACTGGCGCCGGTGACCGGCGCCGTCACCGTCCAGGTCCTCAGCGAGCGCCCCGACGGCACCCGTGCCGTCGTCAGCCACTTCAACAAGGCACACAAGGGGCGGCTGGCCCGGTTGCTCGCCGGCACACCGGCCGAGCCCACCGACGTCGTGGGGCTGCGGCGGCTGCTGAGGCGCGCGGGGTTGCACGTGGAACATGACGGCGGAACCGCCCTCACGCTGGTCGTGCCCGCGACCTGACCCCGGCGCTCCACCCCCGTCCTTGCGTGGGCGCATCCGCCGTGACATAACTTCGACGGACGGTGCGCGGCTCGAACAACGGGGCCGCACCGCGCGGACCGGGCCGTACCCGGGCAGAAGGGCTCCCCGTGGACTCAACTCCCGACCGGACGACCGCCGCAGACGGCGAGCGTCCGGCCACCGGGGCGCGCCCGGCCGAGGCCACCGCGAGCGCCCGGCTGGCCGCCCTGCAGAAGCAGTACGAGAGCGAGCGGCTCCGCTGGGAGCTCGCCAAGGTCGCCGGCGGGGTGGGCACGTTCGACTGGGATCCGGTCGCGGGCCGGCTGCTGTGGGACGAGCCGCTCCAGCGCATGTTCGGCTACGACCACCCGGACTCCTTCGACGAGTCCCTCGCCGCCTTCAACGCCCGGGTGCACCCGGACGACAAGGACTGGCACGCCGACGCGCTGCAGACCAGCACCGACACCTGCGGCGAATACGACGTCGAGTACCGGATCGTCCTCCCCGGTGGGGAGACCCGGTGGATCCACGCCCGGGGGCAGTCGCTACCCGGACCGGACGGCCGTACCGAGCGGCTCGTCGGCGCGGCGTACGACACCACGGGCGAGCGCGAGGTGGCCTCGCGGGTCACCCGCGTCCTGGAGGCCATGCCGGCCGGCTTCTACTCCCTGGACCGCGAGTGGCGGTTCACCCACGTGAACGCCGAGGCCGAGCGGCTGCTGGGGCACAGCCGGGACGAACTGCTCGGGAAGGTCCTCTGGGACGCCTTCCCGGCCATGTCGGGCAGCGTGTTCGACGAGAGCTACCGCAGAGCGGTCACGAGCGGGGAGCCCGTCTCGTTCGACGCGTACTACCCGGCACCCCTGGACGGCTGGTACGAGCTGCGGGCGTGGCCGACGCCGGACGGGCTGTCGGTCTACTTCCTCGAGGTGACCGAGCGGCGGGCGGCCCAGGAACGGGCCGAGCGGTGGGCCCGCCAGCTGGCTACCCTCGCCCAGGTGAGCGCCGAGCTCGCCGGCTCCCTGGACACCCAGGTGGCCACCGCCCGGCTCCCGCGGCTGGTGGTGCCCGCCCTGGCCGACTTCTGCGTGGTCACGGTCATCGGCGCCGACGGAGCACCGCGGGACGTCGGCAGCTGGCACGTCGACCCGGCCGCCCGTCCGCTGCTGGAGCGCTACCGCGAGGTCCGGCTGGACGCGATGCCGATGACCGCGCCGGTCGCCCGTGCCCTGCACACCGGCGAGGCGGCCACCTTCAGCGGTGGCGACGTCCTCGAGGTGCTGCCTCCCGGCCCGGCGCGGGACCTGCTCGCGATCCTGGACCCGGCCACCGAGGTGGCCCTCCCCCTCCGCGCCCGCGGCCGGACCGTCGGGCTGCTCACGCTCTTCTACGCCACCGGTCACGCGCCCACCGACGAGGACGTCGCCATCGCCCAGGACGTCGCCGACCGCGCCGGCCTGGCTTGGGACAACGCGCGCCTGTTCAGCACGCAGCAGCAGCTGGCCGAGGGGCTGCAGCGGAGCCTGCTCACCGATCCGCCGGCGACCGAGCACGCCGAGATCGCGGTGCGCTACCTGCCGGCGGCCGAGGCAGCCCGCGTGGGCGGCGACTGGTACGACGCGTTCCTCCAGCCCGGCGGGGACACCATGCTCGTGATCGGCGACGTCGTCGGCCACGACACCGAGGCCGCCGCGGCGATGGGGCAGCTGCGCAGCCTGCTGCGCGGGATCGCCACCTACGGCGACGCCGGGCCGGTCGAGGTCCTGCGCGGGCTGGACAACTCCATGGGCACGCTCCAGCTGGGCACGCTGGCGACCGCCGCGATCGCCCGGTTCGAGCAGACCCCCGAGGAACGCCGCCGCGGTCTCACGCGGATGCGCTGGGCCAACGCCGGGCACCTGCCGCCGATGGTGCTCAACCACGACGGCACCGTCGCCGAGCTGGCGCCCTGGGTGGGTGACCTCATGCTCGGGGTCGACCCGTCCGCCGTGCGCCGGGAGTCGGTGGTCGTGCTCGACCACGGCTCCACCGTGCTGCTCTACACCGACGGCCTCGTGGAGCGCCGGGACGCCGACCTCGACAGGGGCGTGGCCCGGTTGCGGGAGGCGCTGGTGGAGCTGGTCGACCTCCCGCTGGAGGAGCTGCTGGACGAACTGCTCGAACGGCTCGTCCAGGGCCGCCCGGACGACGACGTCGCGCTGGTCGCCGTCCGCCTCCACCGCCTGGAGCTGCCCGGGCCGGGGGCCTCCGCCTAGCCGCGGTCGCGACGGACGGTCGCCTTGCGACCCTTGATCATCGTGGCGCGCAGGGCCTGCACGACCTCGTCGGCCGCCGGCTCGGGGACCTCCACGAGCGCGAACCGCTGGTGGATCTCGATGGCCCCGATGTCGCGGCCGGTGAGGCCCGTCTCGCCCGTGATCGCACCGACCAGGTCTCCCGGGCGGATGCCCGCTTCCCGGCCGAGGCCGACGAAGAGCCGTCCCGTCGGCCCGCCCGGGGACCGGCGGGCGGGCCGCTCGCCGCGCGGACCGGCCGGACCCCGGCCGCCGTCGCGGTCGGCGCGGAAGCCGACCTGCGGGATCTCCTCGTCGTCGTCGACGCCCCCGGTCGCCTCGTGCGCCAGCTTGACCGCGGCCAGCGCGACCTCCATGAGGTCGAACTCGTCGGCGAGGGTCTCGACGACCACACGGAACCGGTCCAGCTCGTCACCGAGCAGGCTCTCGCGCAGCGCCGCCCGGGTCACGTCCAGCCGCCGGGCGCGCAGGTCGGCCACGGTGGGCACGGTCTGCACCGAGATCGTCGCGCCGGCGACCTTCTCGATCGTCTTGAGCTGCCGGTGCTCCCGCGGCTCGGCCAGGGTGATGGCGACGCCCTCGCGCCCGGCCCGGCCCACCCGTCCGATGCGGTGGACGTAGGACTCCGGCGCCGAGGGGACGTCGTAGTTCACGACGTGGGTGAGCTGCTCGATGTCCAGGCCACGGGCGGCGACGTCGGTGGCGACGAGCAGGTCGGCCGTCCCGGCGCGCAAGCGGCCCATCACCTTGTCGCGCTGCTCCTGGCTCATGCCGCCGTGCAGTGGCTCGGCGCGGTACCCCCGGCCGTTGAGGGTCTCGGTGAGGGTGTCGACCTCCTCGCGCGTGCGGCAGAAGACGATGGCCGCCGTCGGCGCCTCGATGTCGAGGATGCGGCCGAGTGCGGCCGGCTTGGCCGCCCGCGGGACGACGTAGGCGGTCTGCCGCACCCGCGGCGCCTCCCCCTCCTGCGCCCGCTCCCTGGCGATGGTGATGCGCGCCGGGTCCCGCAGGTGCCGGCGGGCGAGGGCGTCCAGCCGCCGGGGCATGGTCGCGGAGAACAGCACGGTCTGCCGCTGCTCGGGGGTCTCGTCCAGGATCGCCTCGAGGTCCTCGGCGAACCCCATGTCCAGCATCTCGTCGGCCTCGTCGAGCACGACGGTGGCGACCTCGTCCAGTCGCAGGCTGCCGCGGTTGAGCAGGTCCAGCGCACGGCCCGGCGTGGCGACGACGACGTCGACACCCGCCTCGAGCGAGCGCAGCTGGCGGACGATCGGGGCGCCGCCGTAGACCGGGAGCACCCGGGCACCCAGGTCCTTGCCGTAGCGGTGCAGCGCCTCCGACACCTGGACGGCGAGCTCCCGCGTGGGCACGAGCACGAGCGCGATCGGCGACCGGCCCGAGCGGTGCGCCTCCAGGCGCTGCAGCACCGGCAGGGAGAACGCCGCCGTCTTGCCGGTGCCGGTCGCCGCCTGGCCGAGCAGGTCCCGCCCCTCGACCAGCGGCGGGATCGCCTCGAGCTGGATCGGTGTGGGCTCCTCGTAGCCGAGGGTGGTGAGCGCCTTGAGCAGCTCGGGGCGCAGGCCGAGCTCGACGAAGGTGGGGCCGTCCTGATCGCTGTTCATCGCCGTCCATGGTCCCTGGCCGGCCCGCGGCGGCGCACGCGGGCGGCTGGCAGGCTCGCCGGGTGACCACCAGCGACGAGCTCTGCACCCGCCCGGCCACCGAGCTCGCCGCCCTGGTGCGCTCGCGGGAGGTCTCCGCGCGGGAGCTGCTGGAGGCACACCTGGCGCGGATGGACCGGTACGACGGGGCCCTCAACGCCGTCGTCACCCGGGACGACGCGGCCGCGCGGGCGGCCGCGGACGCCGCCGACGCCGCCCTGGCCGCGGGCGCACCCGTCGGTCCGCTGCACGGCCTCCCCGTGGCGCACAAGGACACCCATGCCACCGGTGGCATGCGGACGACGTGGGGGTCGCCGCTGCTGCGGGACACCGTGCCGCGCTCCGACGAGCTGGTGGTCTCCCGGCTGCGCGCGGCGGGTGCCATCCGGGTGGGCAAGACCAACGTGCCGGAGTTCGCGGCCGGCTCGCACACGGTCAACCCGGTGTTCGGCGCGACGCACAACCCCTACCGGCACGGGCTGTCGGCGGGGGGCTCGTCCGGCGGGGCCGCAGCGGCGCTGGCCGCGGGGCTGGTGCCGCTGGCCGAGGGCAGTGACATGGGCGGCTCGCTGCGCAACCCGGCGGCGTTCTGCAACGTCGTCGGGCTGCGCCCCACGCCGGGCCGGGTGCCCACCTGGCCGGCCCCGATGGGCTGGTCGACGCTGTCGGTCCAGGGGCCGCTGGGCCGCACCGTCGCCGACGTGGCGCTGCAGCTGTCGGTGCTGGCCGGTCCCGATCCCCGGGTGCCCATCTCGCTGTCGGACGACCCGGCGGGCCTCGCCGCACCCCTGCCCGAACGGCTCGACGGCCTGCGCGTGGCCTGGGCGCCGGACCTGGGCGGCCGGGTCACCGTCGACCCGGCGATCACGGCGGTGCTGACGGCGGCCCTGCCCGTGTTCGAGGGCCTGGGCGCCTCCCTCGTCGAGGACTGCCCGGACCTCTCCGGCGCCGACGAGGTCTTCGGCACGCTGCGCGCGTGGCTGTTCGACGCCTCGTTCAGCGACCTGGTCCGGCGGCACCCCGACCAGGTCAAGGAGACGATCCGCTGGAACGCGGCGCTCGGCGCCCGGCTCACCGGCACCGACCTCGCCCGCGCCGAGCGGCGGCACACGAGCCTGCACGAGGCGGTGGTGGAGTTCTTCACCCGGTACGACGTGCTGCTCGCACCGACGACGCAGGTGCTGCCGTTCCCGGTGGAGGTCGAGTACCCGACCGAGATCGCCGGGGTGCCGCAGGAGGACTACCTGGCATGGATGCGCTCCTGCACGCTGCTCTCCCCCACCGGGTGCCCGGCGCTGTCCGTGCCCGGCGGCTTCACGCCCGACGGGTTGCCCGTGGGGCTGCAGATCGTCGCGGCGCCGCGGATGGACCGGCGGGTGCTCGAGGTGGGGCACGCCTTCGAGCAGGCCACCCGCGTCGGCGAGCGCCGCCCGTCTCTCTGAGCAGTTCTAGCGCTTTCTGGCTCCAGCGCTAGACGAGGTTAGATCTGTCTCGATGACGTCCTCCCTCGCCGTACCGCGTCCTCCCTCAGCGCCCACGGTGGGGGAGGACGCTCGATGATCAGGTTCCCTGATCGTGGCGCGGGCCCGGGCCGTCGGAGCCGGCCGGGTACTCCCGGAGCGGCACCTCGCCCGCCCGCCAGGCCGCGAGGACGGGCGCGACGATGCGCCAGGACTCCTCCGCCTCGACGTCGCTGATCGACAGCGCGGCGTCACCCGCCAGCATCTCCCGCAGCAGCAGCCCGTAGGCCGACAGCCCGGCCGGGGGCAGGTCGATGTCCAGGACCCGCCGTTCAAGGTCGAAGGGGTCCCCCGCCCCGTTGAGGTTGACCTCCAGCGCGATGCCGTCGGGATCGAGTCGCAGCCGCAGCACGTCGGGCTCGGGATCCTCGTCGGTGAAGGCGAGGTGCGGCACGGGCTTGAAGCGGACCACGATCTCCCGCCGGTCGGCCCCCAGCGCCTTGCCGCTCCGCAGGCGGAACGGGACGCCGGACCAGCGCCAGTTGTCCACGGTCACGGTGAACTCCGCGTAGGTCTCGGTCTCCCGGCCCGGGTCCACGCCGTCCTCGGCGGCGTAGTCGGGCAACCGGCGCTCCCCGACGGCGCCGGCGGTGTACCGGGCCCGGACGGTGTCCCGGGCCATGTCGACCGGCGGCCGGACGGCGCGCAGCACGTCGCCCTTGCGCGCCGCGAGACCGGCGGCGTCGACGGTCAGCGGCGGCTCCATCGCCACCAGCGCGAGCAGCTGCAGCAGGTGGTTCTGCAGCATGTCGCGCAGCGCGCCCGCGGTGTCGTAGTAGCCGGCCCGGCCCTCGAGCCCCAGCGTCTCGTCGAAGACGATCTCCACCTGCTCGACGTGGGCCGCGTTCCACACCGGCTCGAACAGCCGGTTGGCGAAGCGCAGGCCCAGGACGTTGAGCACCGTCTGCTTGGCCAGGAAGTGGTCGATGCGGAAGACGGCGTCCTCGGGTGCCAGCCGGTGGAGGACGCGGTTGAGCTCGCGCGCGTCGGCCCGGTCCCGGCCGAACGGCTTCTCCACGGCGACGATGCCGCCGTCGGGGAGCCCGGCCTCGGCCAGCGCCTCGAGGGTCGGCAGGAAGATCGTGTTCGGCAGCGCCAGGTAGACGACCGGCACGTCCGACACCCGGTCCAGCGCCCGTCGCAGGTCCGCGGCCGCGGTGACGTCCCCGCGGACGTGGCCGAGGCGGCCGACCAGCCGCTCCCGGGTGGACTCCGGGACGTGCGAGGCGTGGGCGGCCAGCCGACGACGGGCCCAGTCCCGGTACTCCTGGTCGTCCCACTCCTCCCGGCTCACCGCCAGGACGTCGACCTCCTCGTCGAGCACGCCGGCGTCGAACAGCTCGGCCAGGCCCCGGAGCAGCAACCGGCCGGTCAGGTCACCGCTCCCGCCGAGGACGACGAACGACCGCTTCACGACGACACCTCCCCCGACGCCGCCCGCTCCGCCCGGGCCAGGTTCCATCCGCTGGTGATGACGCCGACGTGGCTGAAGGCCTGCGGGAAGTTGCCCAGGAAGGCGCCGGTCGACGGGTCGATCTCCTCGGCCAGCAGCCCGAGCTCGTTGGCCCGGCCGCAGAGGCTGTCGTAGAGCCGGTGCGCCTCGTCCAGCCGCCCCTGGCCGGTGAGGTTGTCGACCAGCCAGAAGCTGCACAGCAGGAAGGCGCCCTCGCCCCCGGGCAGCCCGTCCGGCGACTCGGTGTGCAGGTAGCGGTAGAGCAGGCCGTCCCCGGCGTCCAGGTGCCGGCGCACCGCCTCGGTGGTGGCCACCATCCGCGGGTCGTCGGCGGGGATGATCCGGCGCATCGGCAGGGTGAGCAGCGAGCCGTCGAGGCCGCCCCCGTTGCGTTCCCCCGGCGGCGCCAGGTGCTCGGTGAAGGTGCCCCGTTCCGCGTCCCAGGCCTGCTCGAGCAGCGTCGTCCGGATCCGGTCGGCCTCCTGGTGCCACCGCTGCTCCGGATGGGGCAGGCCGCACACCTCCGCGATCCGGAGGGCCCGGTCGACGGCGACGTGGCACAGCGCCACCGAGTAGGTGAAGGGACGGCCGGCGTCCCGGATCTCCCAGATGCCGTTGTCCGGCGTCCGCCAGTTGGCGATGGCCTGCTCGGTGAGACCGCACAGCGCCCGCCAGAGCGGCTCGCCCACCACTCCCCCGGCGCGCACCCACTGGTAGGCCACGTCCAGCAGCTCGCCGTAGACGTCGTGCTGGACCTGGCGCGCCGCCCCGTTCCCCCAGCGGACCGGGCCCGAGCCGCGGTAGCCCGACAGCGCGAGGTCCTCCCACTCCATCCCCGGCCGCCGCCCGTCGAGGGTGTAGACGATGCTGGTCCGCTCGTCGCGCTCGACGTTGCGCAGCGTCCAGGCCAGGAAGGAGTCGGCCTCCTCGCGCATGCCGATCCGCCGCAGCGCGTAGGTGGTGAACGCGGCGTCGCGGACCCAGGTGTAGCGGTAGTCCCAGTTGCGGACGCCGCCGATCTCCTCCGGCAGCGAGGACGTGGCCGCCGCCATCACCGCACCGGTCGACGCGTGGTCGAGCAGCTTCAGCGTCAGCGCCGACCGGCGGACGAGCTCCCGCTGCGGTCCGTCGTAGTCGATGTGCCCGGCCCACTGCCGCCATGCCGCGACGGTCTGGTCGACCAGCCGCTGGGGCGCGGTGCGGGCGCGGGTGTGCGTCTGGCCCGACCAGTGCAGGGTCAGGGTGAGCAGCTCGCCCTCGCGCAGCCGGATCCGGCCGCCGATGCTGCCGTCCCGGCTCACGCCGATCTCGTGCGAGCACCACAGGTACAGCTCCAGCTCCGGGTGGGCGGGCCAGAGGATCCGCCAGGAGCCCAGCTCCGGGCGCACCTGCACGCCGTCCAGTGGCGTCAGCCGGACATCCACCTCCACGGTGCCGGACACCGCGCGGGCCAGACGGAGCAGCTCCCCCCGGCCGGCCGGCACCTGCTCGCCGAGATCGGCCCCGGCGCGCAGCGTCATGCAGTCGGTCAGCTCGAGACGGCCGTCGGGACCCTGCAGGTCGGTGACCAGGACGCCGCTGTCGGGCAGGTAGCGCTGGGCCGACGCCTGCAGCCCCACCGGCGTCACGTCGAGGCTGCCGCCGCGGTCGGCGTCGAGCAGGCCGGCGACGAAGGGCCGGCTGTCGAAGTCGGGCAGGCACAGCCAGGGGATGCTCCCGTCGCGGCCGACCAGGGCGCTGGTCGCCCCGTCCCCGATCAGCCCGTGGTCCTCGATGGGCAGGTATCCGTCGGTGCGGACGATGGGGCGCAGCGGCACAGGAGTTCCTCGGTTCGGCGACAGGTCGCCCACGGGGTGCCCCCGTCGCGGCGGGAGGAACCCCGCTGGGTGTGACGGTCTCGTGACCAGCCCTTCTGCCCGGCCCTACCGGTCGGCGGGACGTGGGAGGCGGCGGGCCTCGCGCCGACGGCGCAGCCCGCGGAGGGTGCGCACGGCGACCAGCAGCTCGGCCAGTTCCTGCCGGTCCCCACCGGCGATGTCGGCGAGCTGCGCGGCGGCGCGGGACTGGGCGGCGTCCCACCCGTCCACCCACTCCCCCACCAGGACGGCGGGGTCGGCATCGTCACCGGCGCGCAGGCTGAGCACGTCCTCGGTGAGCGAGGACTGCTCCAGGGCCAGGTCGTCGCGCAGGGAGGCCCGCGCCATCGAGGGCCAGCGCCGGTCGCGGGGCAGCGCGGTGATCAGCTCGCGGAGCGGGACGAGTCCCAGGCGCTCGGCCAGGCACTGCATCACCCGGCCCGCGAGCTCGACGGGCGCCCCGGTCCGCTCGGCGACGACGGCCAGGTCCAGGCCGGCCGGCAGCAGCGGGGCGGCGGCGACCTCGGCGGCGAGCTCCGCGGGCACCCCCGCCTCCTGGAGCCGGGCGGCCCGGCCGGCGAAGGCATCGGCCTCCGCCCCCAGCAGCCAGTCGGCCAGCCCGGCCCGCACGGCTGCCACCGGAGCGGCGAACCGGTCCGTCACGGCCCCCAGGGGCTGCGGCGACTCCGCGGTCACGTCGGGCTGCCGCAGCAGCCAGCGCGCACCGCGCTCGGCCAGCCGGCCCGCCTCCGAGCGCAGCTCCACCTGGACGGCGGCCGACACCCGGTTGTCCAGCGGCCGGACGGCGTCCCACAGCCGGTCGACGTCGAAGACGGCGCGGGCGACCGCGTGCGCCCGCACCACCGTCGCGGGCGGGACGCCGCTCTCCTCCGCCAGCCGGTAGAGCCCGGTCACCCCCGCGACGTTGACCGACCGGTTGGTGAGCGCGGTGGCGACGATCTCGCGGCGCAGGGGGTGGCCGGCGACGGCGTGGGGGAACCGCTCGCGCAGCGGCGCGGGGAAGTAGTCGGCCAGCAGATGCCCGAACGCGGGGTCGTCGGGCAGCGCCGACCCGAGGACGGCGGCGTCGGTGTCGAGCTTGGCGTAGGCGAGCAGCACCGAGAGCTCCGGCCCGGTGAGCCCCTGTCCGTCGCGCCGCCGCTCGGCCAGCTGCCGCTCGTCGGGCAGCGACTCGACCTCCCGCTGCAGCCGGCCGGAGCGCTCCAGCGTGCGCACGAACCGCTCGTGGGCGTCCAGCATCTGCCGCGCCGTCGCGGCCTCGACGGCCAGCACCGCGTTCTGCGCGTGGTTGTCGGTGAGCACGGCGGCGGCGACGTCGTCGGCCATCTCCCCCAGCAGCGCGGCCCGGCCCTCGGCGTCCAGCTCCCCGGCGTCCACCACGGCGTTCAGGGCGATCTTGATGTTCACCTCGTGGTCGGAGGTGTCGACGCCGGCGGAGTTGTCGATGGCGTCGGTGTTGACCCGCCCGCCGGCCAGCGCGTACTCGATCCGGCCGCGCTGGGTCAGCCCGAGGTTCCCGCCCTCGCCGACCACCCGGACCCGGAGCTGACCGCCGTCGACCCGGACGGCGTCGTTGGCCTTGTCCCCGACGTCCGCGGCGCTCTCGGTCGCCGCCTTCACGTAGGTGCCGATGCCGCCGTTGAACAGCAGGTCGACCGGCGCGAGCAGGATCGCCCGGATCAGCTCCTCGGGGCCCAGCGACGTCGCACCGCCGCCCAGACCGAGCGCCTCCCGCATCTCCGCGGACACCGGCACCGACTTCGCCGTCCGCGGCCACACCCCGCCGCCCGGGCTGATCAGGGCGGGGTCGTAGTCGGCCCACGAGGACCGCGGCAGCTCGAACAGCCGCCGGCGCTCGGCGAAGGACACCGCGGCGTCCGGCACCGGGTCGACGAAGACGTGCCGGTGGTCGAAGGCCGCGACGAGCCGGATGTGCTCGGACAGCAGCATCCCGTTGCCGAAGACGTCGCCGGACATGTCCCCGACCCCGACGACGGTGAAGTCCTGGGCCTGGACGTCGATGTCCAGCTCGCGGAAGTGCCGGGTCACCGACTCCCAGGCGCCGCGGGCGGTGATGGCCATGGCCTTGTGGTCGTAGCCGACCGAGCCGCCGGAGGCGAAGGCGTCGCCCAGCCAGTAGCCGCGCTCCAGCGAGATGGAGTTGGCGAGGTCGGAGAAGGTCGCGGTCCCCTTGTCGGCGGCGACCACGAGGTAGGTGTCGTCGCCGTCGTGCCGGACGACCCGCTCGGCGGGCGCGACCTCGCCGTCGACCAGGTTGTCGGTGAGCGAGAGCAGCGCGCCGATGAAGATCTTGTAGCAGGCCTGGCCCTCGGCGAGCTGGGCCTCGCGGGAGGGGTCGGCGGGCGGCCTCTTGACCACGAACCCGCCCTTGGCGCCGGTCGGCACGATGACGGTGTTCTTGACCATCTGTGCCTTGACCAGGCCGAGGACCTCGGTGCGCAGGTCCTCCCGGCGGTCGGACCAGCGCAGCCCGCCGCGGGCGACGGCGCCGAAGCGCAGGTGGACGCCCATGACCCGCGGCGAGCTGACCCACACCTCGCGGGCCGGCCGCGGCTCCGGCAGGTCGGGCACGGATGCCGGGTCGATCTTCAGCCCCAGCGCGGGGTGGGGCGGGGCGGACATGGCGTAGTAGGTGGTGCGCTGGGTCGCGGTGATCGCGGCCAGGAGCGAGGAGAGCACGCGGTCGGCGTCCAGCGACTCGACCTCACCGATCGACCGGCGCAGCGAGTCGGCGAGGACGGCCTGCCGCTCGTCGCGCCCGCCGGTGGCCCGCGGCGAGAAGCGGGCCTCGAACAGCGCGACGAGCCGCGACACGACGTCGGGGTGGGCGGCCAGGGTCGACTCGACGTAGGCCTGGCTGAACGGCAGCCCGGCCTGGCGCAGCCACTGCACGTAGGCCCGGACGACGGTGACCTGGCGCCAGTTCAGCCCGGCCAGCATCACCAGCGCGCCCAGGCCGTCGTCCTCGGCCTCCCCGCGCCAGACCGCGCCCAGGGCGTCGGTGAACCGCTCGGGCAGGGAACGGAGCAGGGGCAGGTCCACCGCGGGGACCGCGACGCCGAAGTCGTAGATCCACGACCGCGCGCCGCCGATCCGCTCGATCTCGTAGGGCCGCTCGTCGACGACGGACACACCCATGTGCTGCAGCAGCGGCAGCACGTCGGACAGGAGCAGCCGCTCCCCGACGCGGTAGACGGTCAGCCGGCGCTCCCCGGGCCCGGCGCCCGCCGGCGTCCACAGCCGCAGCGACAGCTGACCCGCGGTCAGCCCCTCGAGCCGGGCGAGGTCGTCGACGGCCCGCTCCGCCGGGAAGTCCTCCTGGTAGGCGGCGGGGAAGGCGTCCGCGACGCGGGCGAACAGCTGCTCCCCCTCGGCGCCGTGCCGGGCGGTCAGCGCGTCCGCGAGGTCGTCGGTCCAGCTGCGGGCGGCGGCGGCCAGCTCGGCCTGCAGCGCGTCGGCGTCGACCGCCGTCGGCCCCGATCGGCCACTGCGGCTCACCGGCAGGCGGACGACGAAGTGCAGGCGGGCCAGCACCGACTCGGTCGACCGGGCCGTGTACTCGATGCTGGAGCCACCCAGCCGCTCCAGCAGCAGCTGCTGCATGCGCGTGCGGACCTCGGTCGTGTACCGGTCCCGCGGCAGGTAGACCACGGCCGACCAGAACCGGCCGGTGGGGTCCTGGCGCAGGAACAACCGGGTCTGCCGCCGCTCCTGCAGGTGCAGGACGGCGTCGGCGACGGGCAGCAGCTCGTCCGTGCTGACCTGCAGCAGCTCGTCGCGGGGATAGGTCTCCAGGACCTCCAGCAGCTCCTTGCCCGTGTGGCTGTCGGCGGGCACGCCGGAGCGGGCGATGACCTCGGCGACCCGGCGCCGCACCAGGGGCACGTCCAGCACGCTGGCGCTGTACGCCGTCGACGGGAACAGGCCCACGAACCGGTGCTGCCGGTGCCCGGCCCCGTCGTCGCGGGGAAGGGTGAGGACGATCAGGTCGAGCCAGGCGCGGCGGTGCACCGAGGAGCGGGCGTCCGCCTTGGTCACGGTGAGCAGGTGCCGCCCGGTCACCTGCACGGCCTCCGGAGGCGGCGAGGGGGCGCGCAGGTCGGTGTCGCTGCGCAGCACGCCCAGCCCGCTGCCGGGCACCGGCCGCACCGCCGGCTCCTCCGCCCCCGCCGCGGCGAGGTCGACGTCGCGGGCGCCCAGCAGCACGACGTTGCCGTCGGCCAGCCAGCGCAGGAGCGCGGCCGCCTCGGCGGGGTCGTCGGCCGGGTCCGTGCCTTGGGGCGGCGCGACGGTGCCCGCCCGGCTCTCCAGCGTGGTCGCGAGGTCCAGCAGCCGGGCGCGCAGGCGCGGGCCGTCCTCGTTCACGGCACGGACGTCGTCGAGCACGGTGCGCAGACCGGCGACGAGGTCGGCGGCCGACTCGTCGTCCAGCGGGCCGTCGAGCACCACCGCCATCCACGACTCGGCGAGGGCGTCGGCACCGCACCCCTCGGGGTCGGCGCTGTCGCAGAAGGCCAGCAGCCGGCCCTGCACGTCGCGGCGCACCACGAGCACCGGGTGCACGACGTGCGCGATGCCGACGCGCTGCCGGACGACCTCGGCGGTCACCGAGTCCACCAGGTGGGGCATGTCGTCGGTGGCCAGCCGGACGACGGCGACGCCGTCGTGCGAACGGAGGACGTCGACCAGTGCGGAGCCCGGCGGCCGGGTCGCCGCCGCGGTCACGTGGCCGAGCGCCAGGTCGACCAGCTCGCGCGGCCGGCGCCCGAGAACCTCGGCGGCGGGCTCGCTCCAGTAGTAGCGGCGCAGCAGCGCGGGGACGTCGTCGGCGGTGCAGCCCGCGGGGTAGGCGTCCGGGCCCAGGGCCGCGACCGCCGAACGAGCCGCCTCCTCCAGGAGTCGTCGCTTCTCGTCGCGGGCGGCCTCCAGCGCGGCCAGCTCGGTCAGGGAGCCGGTCGTGGAGCTCCCGTCCGGTGCGCGCGCCGGGGTGTCCGGGGCGACGCCGGTGGTGCTCGGCATGGGAGCGACGCTACTGCGGTCGGGGTGCCCCGGCTCGGCGACGCGGCAGGCGCCGCTGCCCTCGGCCGGGGCGGACAGGAGGCCGAATCAGCGGTCCAGCACCTGGTCGGCCGCCCAGCCAGCGATGGCCAGGATCAGGCCGCCGAGGACCGCGGTGCCGAAGCCGTCGATGGTGAGCCGGTCGGTGATCGCCGCCGTCAGACCGAGCAGCGCGGCATTGATGACCAGCAGGAACAGCCCCAGCGTGAGCAGCACGAAGGGCAGCGACAGGAGCCGGAGGACCGGTCCCACGATCGCGTTGACGACACCGAAGATCAGCCCGATCCACAGGTAGGTGCCGTACTCGCCCAGCGGGCCGTCCTCGTTGGGGACGATGTCGAGACCGGGGAGCACGTCGAAGTACGTCAGGCCGTAGAAGACCGCCCCGAGGACGACCACCTTGAGCAGGAACTTGATCACGGCGGCGACGCTAGCGGTCCGCCGCCCTCGGCTGGGGGACATCGGGTCGTCTGGCCGTGTCTAGCCGGAGAGCTAGACGGTGGCAGACGCCTCTCGACGGCGCTGCCGCCCCATCCGTCCCGGGCGACACGCGCTAGGTCGTTCTACCGACGTCTAGGGATCGGGCTAGACGAACGCATACGGTGCTCGACATGGATCCCGTGCGGAACCCGTACGCCCCGGGCGCCGGCCAGCGGCCGCCCGAGCTGGCCGGCCGGGACACCGAGCTGTCGGCCTTCGACGTGGTGCTGGAGCGGATCGCGCACGGCCGGCCCGAACGCTCGCTGGTGCTCACCGGACTGCGCGGCGTGGGCAAGACCGTGCTGCTCAACCAGCTGCGCTCCGCCGCGATCTCCCGTGGCTGGGGCACCGGCAAGATCGAGGCCCGCCCGGACCAGTCGCTGCGCCGGCCGGTCTCCTCCGCCCTGCACATGGCGCTGCGCGAGCTGGGGCCCCGGCACGGTGACCAGGACTCGGTGGCCGAGGTGCTGGGCGTGGTGAAGGCGTTCGCGCAGCGCGTGGCGCCGGCCGATGCCAAGGTGCGGGACCGCTGGCAGCCCGGCATCGACGTCCCCGCGGCGACCGGCCGGGCCGACTCCGGCGACATGGAGATCGACCTGGTCGAGCTGCTCAGCGACGCCGCCGGGGTGGCTGCCGACATCGGCAGCGGGATCGCGCTGTTCATCGACGAGATGCAGGACGTGCAGCCCGACGACGTCTCGGCCATCTGCGCCGCGTGCCACGAGCTGTCCCAGCAGGGCGCGCCGCTGATCGTCGTCGGCGCGGGGCTCCCCCACCTGCCCGCCGTCCTCTCGGCCTCGAAGAGCTACTCCGAGCGGCTGTTCCGCTACCTGCGCATCGACCGGCTGGAGCGCGACGCCGCGGACCGCGCGCTCATCGCACCGGCCGAGCGGGAGGACGTCGCGTTCGAGCAGGCCGCCCTCGATGCCCTGTACGAGGCCGCGGACGGCTACCCCTACTTCGTGCAGGCCTACGGCAAGGTCACCTGGGACCTCGCCGCCTCCTCCCCCATCACCGCCGCCGACGTCGCCATGGCCGCGCCGGTCGCCGAGGCCGAGCTGGCCGTGGGCTTCTTCGGCTCGCGCTACGACCGCGCCACCCCCGCCGAGCGCGAGTACATGCACGCGATGGCCGAGCTGGGCGGACCGCACGGCGCGGCCGTCGCGACGTCCGAGGTCGCCGTCTCCCTGGGCCGCAAGCCCGCCTCCCTCTCCCCTGCGCGTGACTCGCTGATCAAGAAGGGGCTGGTGTACTCGGCCGAGCGCGGCCAGATCGCGTTCACGGTGCCGCACTTCGGCCGCTACCTGCTGCGCCACCCGGAGTAGCGGTCCGGCTCACCCCACCTGCGGCACCGCACGTGTCCGCATCGACCTCGGCCGGACGCCGTCGCGGCGCCGTCAGGCCGTGGGCAGGGCCGCGGGGAGCACGGTGGGGCCGGCCGCGACCGGGCGCTCGGCGCCCACCGGGTGCATCCGCACCGCCAGGAGGGCGACGTCGTCCTCGACGTCGGGCCCGAGCATCCCGGCCAGCAGCCGGTTGCAGAGCGCGTCGAGCGGGAGTCCGGCCGCCCCGGCGACCAGGTCGCGCAGCAGGTCCCGCCCCTCGTCCAGGAGCATGGTGCGCCGCTCGAAGAGCCCGTCGGTGAACAGCAGCAGGGTGCTGCCGTCGGGGAGCGGGCTGACCTCGTCGGCCCGAGGGCCCAGCCAGCCGATGCCGACCGGCGGCCCGATCGGCGCCGTCAGGTCGAGCACCGTGCCGTCCTCGAGCAGGAGCAGCGGGTCAGGGTGCCCCGCGGTCGCCCAGCGCAGCCGGCGGGCGGGCCGGCCCGCGGCATCCACCCCGAGCTCCACCCGGGCGACCAGCGCCGTGGCCATCGCCGGGACGTCCAGACCGACCACGGCGTGGTCGACGCGGCGGAGCAGCTCGGCGGGTGCCTCGAGGCGGTCGTAGCCGATCCCCCGCACCAGCGTCTTGACCTGCCCCATGGCGGCCGCGGCCTCGATGTCGTGCCCCATGACGTCGCCGATGACCAGCACCGTGTCGCCGTCGGGCTGGAGGAAGGCGTCGTACCAGTCACCGCCGATGGCGACCCCCCGCGTCGCCGGCCGGTACCGCACGGCCAGCTCGAGGGAGTCCGCCTGCACCGGGGGTGACAGCAGGCTGAGCTGCAGCCGTTCGGCGACCTGCTGCTGGGCGGCGGCCAGCCGGGCGTTGTCCAGCGCCAGGGCGGCCCGCCGGGAGGCGATCTCCGCGGTCCGCAGCTCGACGCGGGTGTGCGGCCCGCGGTCGGGGCCGTTCACCAGCGTGAAGCCGCCGATGACCTCGCCCCGGGCGACCAGCGGGAAGCCGGCGGCAGCAGCGGGCCGGAGCGGCGCCAGGGCCTCGCGGGCGGCCTCGACCGGGACCATCGCCCGGACGATCTCGTCGGTCAGCTCGGGGAGGATGATCGGCCGCGGGTCCCGGAGCATTGCCGGCACCGGTGCGGTCGGGTCGTTGGTGGCCACGCGCAGGTCCGCGTAGCGGTGCATGTCGGCCACCATCGCCGGGTCGCGGTGGGCGCGACCGACGTCCCGGCGCGTTCCGTCGGGGTCGACGACGCTGACGATGCACCAGTCGGCCAGCTGGGGCACGACCAGCTCGGCGAAGCGCTGCACCGCCTCGTCGATGTCGCGTGTGGACGTCATCGCCAGGTTGATGTCACCCAGCAGCATCAGGTGCCGGCCGGCCTGCTCGGCCTCGCGCGCCGCCGCCGAGGCGGCCGCGGCCGCCTCCTCCCGCGCGCCGACCGCCGCGGCGCGCTCGTCGGCGAGCCGTCGCTGCTCGGTGACGTCTTCGTAGGTGACCACCAGCCCGGCTCCGGTCAGGAAGGCGTCGGCGCGGAACCACTTCCCCAGCGGGCCGAACCAGGCCTCCGTGGTGCCCGTCCCGCCGGTCCGTCGCACCTCGCGGTAGAGCTGCTCGAACGGGCCGCCGACCGCCTCGGGGAACTCCGCCCAGATGTCCCGGCCGATCAGGTCGGGGACGGTCCGGTCCAGCACCCGGGCGCCGGCCGGATTGACGTAGCGGAAGCACCACTGCTCGTCGAGGACGAACATCGGCCGGTGCATGCCCTCGACGGCCTGCAGCAGCAGGTCGCCAGGCAGCGGGGCCGGATCTTCGGGGGGCACGGAGCCACTGTGCCGCATGCCCGCTCGCTCGCGGGAACGACCGGGGCAGCGGGCCCCGGAATTCACCCTGCTGGTCAGCAATCTCTCCACCCCCCGGGTCAGATGAGCCGCGGACGGCGGTTTCCACCGGGCGGCTCGGGGCACTCCCGGAAGGTCCAATTCAGGGCACACCGGGGGGTAGGCGTGGTTCGTCGTCTGTCGTGGCCGCTGCGACCGCTGCCGGACGGCCGCGGTGAGGTGTGGCGCTGGAACCTCGCGGCGCTCGCCGAGCTCCCTGCCGCACGAGCCGGCCTGCGCGCCCGGCTGGGTCGCGCCGGATTCCCACCGGAGGACGAGGACGAGTCCGGTGAGCAGCTGGTGATGGCGTTCGACGAGCTCGCCTCGAACGCTCTGCGCCACGGCGAGTCACCGGTGGTCGCGACGGTGGTCGCAGGTACCGGCGGCTGGCTCCTGGACGTCAGCGACCGCGCACCCGAGGCGATGCCGGCCCCTGCGGTCGACCGCGACCCCGCCCTGGGTGGCATGGGGCTGCACCTGGTGGCGCGGCTCTCCGTCGCGCACGGGTGGTACGTGGACGCCGGCACCAAGCACGTGTGGGCCTGCCTGCCCAGCGAGATCGCGGACCGGGAGGCCCTCTCCGCCTGAGCGGCGGTTCGGGGCGGTCGTCCCTGGACAGCACAGCGCCCGGGGCGGCGGGAACCGGAGTTCCAGCGCCGCCCCGGGGCGTCTGTGGCGACCGCTCGTCGTGTCGGCCCGAGTGGGCCCCGAAGGGGTCCGCGCAGGGCCGACGGACACGCTCCGCTCCGCAGGGGAACGGCACGTGGCCGCGGTGTCGTCCGGAGGACGACAGTGTTACGGCAGGACGAGGGAGATGGCGCCCTTGCCGTAGGTCGGGACCTCGATGGCCAGGTCGACCCGGTTGAACGCGGCCAGCATCCCGGCCAGGTCACCCGGCAGCTCCTCGCCCGGGGCGTAGAGCTTGTGCAGCTTCGAGTGCGGAGCACCCTCGGCGTTGAACAGGGCCGAGAGGACGTTGACCACCTCGTGCAGCGCCTCGACCTGCATGCCGGTCAGCTCGCCGTCCTCCTCGACGGCGTCCTGGCAGCCGCCCGGGGGCAGCAGGGCCAGAGCACCGCCGGTGTAGGCCGACGCGCCCAGGTCCATCAGGCACAGGGCGTTGACGTTCATGTGCGGGTCGACGTACACGGCCACGGCGACCGGGCGGTCCGGAGCCGGGGTGACCGGGGCTCCGGGGGTGACGTTGACCGGCTTGCCCACCAGGCCGGTGAGCATGTCGCGCACGTCCTTGGCCGCGGGCAGCGGCACGGTGCCGGCGGCGGTCATGCGATCACCCCGCTGAGGGCTTCCTGGAAGGTCTCCTCGTTGAACGGCTTGGCGATGAGGAAGAGGGCGCCGGCGTTGGCGGCCTTCTCCCGCATCTCCGGCGAGCCCTCCGAGGTGACGAACCCGAAGGGGACGCTGGAGCCCGACGAGCGCAGGGCCTGCAGGCACTCGATGCCGGTCATGTTCGGCATGTTCCAGTCCGACAGCACCAGGTCCGGCTTCTCGGAGCCGACCTTGGACAGCGCGTCGGCGCCGTCCTCGGCCTCGACGATGTCGTGGTCGTCGAAACCAGCCTGACGCAGGGTGCGGATGACGATCTGCCGCATGACGCGGCTGTCGTCGGCGACCAGGATCTTCACAGCTGTACCTCGTTCTTCCGGCAGTAGATGCGGGGTCAGGGGGCAGGGAGCGGCGGGAGCGCACCCTGGACGGAGATGGAGACGGGCTCGCCGCGCCACAGCAGGTCGATGCGGCAGACGTCGGCGGGGTTGCGGAGGGCGGGTGCGTCCCCCACGTCGGGAAGGCTCAGACCCGAGGAGCCGGGCAGCGCGGCCTTGACGTTGCCGCCCACCACGTTCGCGATCTCGCCGAAGGCGTCGGCGACGTCCTCGTCCTCGAGCACCTCGGGGGAGTGCTCGCGGAGCAGCGCGCGGGTGAGCTCCTCGGCGGTGCGGCGTCCGGTCGTGAGGACGACGCTGCCGGTCCACGGGCCGACGACGTCGACCCAGCTGGACAGCGGGTCGGTGACGGGCCCACCCGGGAGCGGGACGAGGACCTCGTCCTCGCCGACCAGGGAGATCCACGCCTCCTGGGCGATCGACTCGACGGTCGCCTCGTCGATCAGCTCGGTGATGACGGGCCGGATGTCGGCGGCGCGACGGCGCTCGCCGGTGTCCATGGTCGTCACAGCACGGCCTCCTGGGGGAGCAGGCCGAGCAGCGCGAGCTTGTCGCGGATGGCGTCGGCGGTGAACGGCTTGATGACGTACTCGTGGGCGCCGGCCGCCAGCGCGCGCACGATCTGGGTGTGCTCGCTCTCGGAGGTGACCATCATGATCGTCATCGAGCGCCAGGCCGGGTTGGAGCGGACGGCGGAGACGAACTGCAGGCCGTCCATCACCGGCATGTTCCAGTCCACGCAGACCAGCTCGGGAAGCTGGTCGGGGGCCAGTGCCTCGAGGACGTCGAGGCCCTCGCGGCCGTGGCCGGCCTGCTGGGTCTCGTACCCGAGCCCCTCCAGGATCCCGGAGACGATCCGGCGCATGGCGCGGGAGTCGTCGATGACCAGAGCACGCATTACTTCCCCTTCAGCGGGCGGTAGGCGGAGCTGCGGCCGACGACGACCCGCTCCCAGGAGTCGTCCACCCCGAGCGTGGTCTCAGCCGCGCCGAGGAAGAGCCAGCCGTCGGGGCGCATCAGGTCGCGCACCCGGCGGAGGATCGCCTGCTTCGTGGGCAGGTCGAAGTAGATGAGGACGTTGCGCAGGTAGACCACGTCGAACGGGCCCATCCGCGGCAGCGGAGCTGCGAGGTTGCACTCGGAGGCGGTCACCATCCTGCGCAGCTGGGGAGCGACCTCCCACTCGCTGCCGGCCCGCACGAAGTGCCGGACGAGCATGGGCGCGGGCAGGCCGCGGTTGACCTCGAGCTGGCTGAAGCGCCCGGCCCGCGTGCGCTCCACCATCTCCCGGGAGATGTCGGTCGCGGTGATCGAGACCCGCGACGCCGCATTGGGCAGCGCGTCATCGAGCAGCATCCCGATCGTGTAGGCCTCCTGCCCGCTGGAGCAGGCCGCCGACCAGATCTGCAGCCGCTCGTTCGGGCCGCGGGCCGCCAGCAGCGACGGCAGCACCGTGGAGGTGAGGGCGGTGAAGGGGTCACCGTCGCGGAACCACGAGGTCTCGTTGGTGGTGAGCGCCTCGACGATCTGCCGCGTGCTGTCCGGGCTGGGCCGGGTGCGCACGCTCTCCACGAACTGGGAGACGTCGGTGAGTCCCGCCTGGCGGGCGATCGGCAGCAGCCGGGCCTCCACCAGGTACTCCTTGCCCGGCTGGAGCACGATCGCGCTCTCACGGTGCACCAGCTGGCGCACCCAGTCGAAGCTGGTGGTGGTCAGGGTCATCGGACGCCTCCGGACAGGACGGTGGCACCGTGGCCGGGTACGACGCGGCCGGGGGTGACCCGGCCCGTCGTGACGCCGGAGAGGTGCCGCTGGATGGCGTCGGCCACACGGTCGAGCGGCAGGGTCTCGTCGGCGAACCCGGCCTGGCTCACCGCACCGGGCATGCCCCAGACCACGGAGGTGGCCTGGTCCTGGACGAGCACGCTGCCGCCGGCGGCGCGGATCTCGCCCGCGCCGTTGCGACCGTCGGCGCCCATGCCGGTGAGGACCACGCCCAGGACGGCGCCGTCGTAGGCGGCCACGGCCGAGCGGAACAGCGGGTCGACGGCGGGGCGGCAGAAGTTCTCGGCCGGGCCCTGGTGCAGGCCCGTGGTGTGCGTGCCGCGGCCCGGGCGGACGACCAGGTGGTGGTCGCCCGGCGCCAGGTGCACGGTGCCCGGCTGCAGCGGGACCCCGTCGGTGGCCTCGACGACGCGCAGCGCGCAGAGCCGGTCGAGGCGCTGGGCGAACTGGCGGGTGAACACCGGGGGCATGTGCTGGACGAGCAGCACGGGAACGGGCAGGGAGGCCGGCAGCTGGGGGAGCAGCTTGGACAGTGCCTCGGGGCCGCCGGTGGAGGAGCCGATGACCAGCACCTCGGGCTTCTTGCCCGGGGTGCTGCGCGGCGCCGGGGGGCGCGGCGGCGGGACGGGGGCGGCGGACCGAACGGGGCCCACCGGGCGGCCGGTGAGGGCCTTGATCTTGGGGATGAGCTGCTCGCGGACGCTCTCCATCGACTGCGCCACGCTGCCGACGTTGGCCGGCTTCGTGACGTAGTCGTTGGCCCCGGACGACAGTGCGTCCAGCGTCGCCGTCGCACCCCGCTCGGTCAGCGTGCTGAACATGATGATCGGGACGCGGTTGCGAGCGGCACGAATGGCGCGGACCGCCTCGATGCCGTTCATCTCCGGCATCTCGATGTCCATCGTGATGAGGTCGGGCTTGAGCTGCTCGAACTTGCCGACGGCCACCTTGCCGTTGACGGCGGTGCCCACGACCTCGATGCCGGGGTCCTCGGACAGCACGTCGGTCACGATCTTGCGGACGACGACCGAGTCGTCGACCACCATCACCCGGATCGGGTTCACGTGCGTCCTCCTGGTTCCTGCCGGAATGCAGCCCGACAGGCTGTTCACCGCAGTATCGGCACCAATTCCCGGCTTCTTGAGCGGGATCGGTCGTGTGCGTGCGATGAGCTCCCGGGGCAAGCCCGTCGTCCCATCCGCATCAGGAGCATCGGCTGTCACAGCCGATTGAGAAAGGCCACGGACGCACTTGTTACGCAATTCCCGGCGACTGCCATTCCAGCAGTCGTGATGACCTCTCGGAGAGAAGTCGACAGGGCGACGGAAATGGCGAGCCGACCCACGGCGTCATGTCCGCCGCGGTCCGCGCGACCTGCGCGTATGCGGCCGGCCCGACCGCGCGCGCCCTCCGGAGGAGGTGGTCAGCGAGTACCGGAGACGCGCACCCAGGGGGCGCGCAGGACGGTCAGCGCACCGTCGTCGAGCAGGTCACCCATGGCGATGCCCTGGACGCATCCGGCGACGGCGTTCCAGGCGCCGGCGGCGCCGTCGTGCCGGTCGAAACCGCCGTCGAGGAAAGCCTGGACGGCGTGCAGCTGCGCGGTGGCCAGTACGCGGGTGCGGCCCGACACGTGCGCCGCCCAGGAGGCCTCGTGCATGGCCGTGGCCCACGGCCGGCGCTCGGCACGCCCATCGTCGACCGCGGCACGCCAGCGGGCCCGGCCGGCGTCGTCCAGCCCGCGCAGGTCGTCCAGGAACGCGACCAGCTCGGCCCCCGCCGCGCCCAGGTCGAGCGCCTCGGGGCCGGCCGGCGGCGCCGTGTCGGCCACGCGGTCGTAGGAGGCGGTCAGCTCCCGCCGCACCAGCGGGGGGAGCACCCCGGCGGCCCAGTAACCCAGGGCGGCGTCGGCCAGGACGTCCGCGGCCTCGGCGACGAGGTCGGGGTCCAGCAGCGCGACGTGCGGGTGCTCGGGGCCGAGCACGTCCTCGCGCAGCAGCCGCTCCAGGGTGGGCGCGTCGCCGATGGTGCCCTGCTCGAGCTGCTGCACCAGGACGGCGGCGCGGTCGCCGGCCCCGTGGGCACCGGCGGCGGCGGTGCGCACGTGCGGTACGGCGACGGCCATCTCGCGGGCCCGCCGGGACCGGACGGCCAGGACCTGGCGCTCGTCCCGCTCCAGGCCGCGCGCGGGATGGGCGGCGCCCAACCGGTTCAGCGCGGCGTCGTCGCCGTGGAGGCCCGCGAGGAGGACCCCGGCGACGGCGCGGCCGGCGGGCAACCGGACGAGGTCGAATCCGAGTGTGGCGGCACTGACCAGCGTGTAGGGCACGGCAGCGCCTCCAGAGCAGGGGATCGAGATGTCCCATGCTGCTGCCCACGACCGCAGAACGCCACGCGGCCGTCACCCCAAGGCAGGAAGCTTCGGAGGTGACGGCCGCGTGTTCGAGTGGTCTTTGCTACCGATCCACTGCGGAGAGTGACTGGTTGGACGTCAGGCGCTGACCGCCTTGTGCACGTCCAGGGCCAGCAGCAGCTGCCCGTCGAGCTTGTAGGCGCCGCGGATCAGGTCGCGCGCCTGACCCTCGAGGGTGTCCGGCGGAGCCTCGAAGTCGGCGGCGTCCACGTCGACGACGTCGGCGATCGAGTCGACGAGCAGGCTGACCGCCTCGCCGTCCAGGCGCACCACGATGACCACGGCGTCGGTGCCCTCGGGGCGCGCCGGGCGGCCGAGCCGCTCGCGCAGCTCGATGGCGGTGACCACCTGGCCGCGCAGGTTGATCAGGCCCGCCACGGCGCGGGGAGCCAGCGGCACGCGGGTGAGCTGCTGGCTGCGCAGCACCTCCTGCACGTGCTCGACCTCGACCCCGTAGAGGTCGCCGTCGAGGCGGAAGGTGGCCAGCTGGCCGCTGGTGGCCGAGGCCACCGCGTCGCTGGCCGCGTAGTCGGTCACGCTGGTCACGTCAGACCTCCAGGTAGGAGCCGGGGGCGCCGGCGGTCGTCGAGTGGTCGGGGGCGGCCGGGGCCGAGTAGAACGCGGGGTCCGCCGCGAGGATCGCGGCGCGGACGTCGAGCAGCTCGGTCACCCGGTCACCGAGGACGGCGGAGCCCAGCAGCCCCATGTCGTCGATGTCGCTGCGCACCGCGGCCTCGCCGTCGACGATGTCGAGGATCTCCTCGACGACGATCGCGACGCTGCGGCCGTGGTCGGCGTAGACGATGACCTCGAGCACCTCGCGCTCGGTCTCGCCGTAGGCGCCCAGGTGCCGGTCGAGCCGGACGATCGGCAGGATGGCACCGCGGTACTGGACGACCTCGCGGTTGCCCACCTTCTCCACCGCGTCGGTGCGCACCTGCTCGAGCCGGGTGACGGTGTCCAGCGGGATCGCCACCCGCCGGCCGCCGCCGATGGAGGCCAGCAGCATCCGCTGGCGCTCGGTCTCGGCCGCGGCCGCGGAGCTGACGGTGGCGCGGGACTCCTGGCGGTCCGCGGTCTCCGTGCGCAGGGCACGCCGGGCGAGGGCCTGGACGTCGAGGATGAGGGCCACCGTGCCATCGCCGAGGACGGTGGCGCCGGAGTACAGCCCGATCTGCTTGAGCTGGCCGCCGACGGCCTTGACCACGATCTCCTCGGTGTTGATGACCCGGTCGACGACGAGACCGAAGCGGCGCCCCTCGGAGCGGAGGACCGCGATGACCACGTGGCCGTCGTGCCGCTCGGAGGTCAGCCCCAGGACGTCGGTCAGCCGGACCAGGGGGAGCAGCTCGCCGCGCAGCCGGTAGACCTGCGCACCGCCGACCTCCTCGACCGCGTTGGCGGCCTTCTCCGCGTCCAGGCTGACGAGCTCCTGCAGGCTGATCTGCGGGATGGCGTAGCGGTCGGTGGCGCACTCGACGGTCAGCGCCGGGACGATCGCCAGGGTCAGCGGGATGCGCAGCCGGCAGACCGTGCCCACACCCGGGTCGGACTCGACCTCGATCGTGCCGCCGATGGACTCGATGTTGGTCTTGACCACGTCCATGCCCACGCCACGGCCGGAGACGTTGGTGACCGCCGCCGCCGTGGAGAAGCCGGGCAGGAAGATGAGCTGCAGGATGTCGGCCGGGCTCATGCGGGCGAGCGCGTCCTGGGTGATCAGGCCACGCTGGACGGCCTTGGCGCCGAGCTTGGCCGGGTCGATGCCGGCGCCGTCGTCCGCCACCTCGACGACGACCTGACCGCTCTCGTGCCGCGCCCGCAGCGTCAGCACGCCCTCGGCGGGCTTGCCGGCCGCCTTGCGCGCGTCGGGGGCCTCGATGCCGTGGTCGACGGAGTTGCGCACGAGGTGGGTCAGCGGGTCCTTGACCGCCTCGAGCAGGGTCTTGTCGAGCTCGGTCTCCCGTCCCTCCATGTCCAGGCGGACGGACTTGCCGCACTGCTGGCCGAGGTCGCGGACGACGCGGGGGAGCTTGGACCAGATGTGGTCGATGGGCTGCATGCGCGTCTTCATGACGCCCTCCTGCAGCTCGCTGGCGATGAGGTTGAGCCGCTGGGAGGCCCGGATCAGGTCGGTGTCGGTCTGCCGGGCGACGTTCTGCACGATCTGGTTGCGGGTCAGGACCAGCTCGCCGACGAGCAGCATCAGCTCGTCGAGCAGGTCGACGTCGACCCGGATGGTGCTGTCGGCGACCGCGCGACGGGTCTGGCCGCCACCCTCGGCAGCCGGGGCGTCGCTCTCGGCCTGCTCGGTGGCGGCGGGGGCCTCGGGGCTCACGGGCGGCTCCTCGGACAGGTTCTCGGGCACGGCGGGGGTCACGTCCTCGATGAGTTCGTCGGCGGGCACGGGCGCCGGCGCCGGGACGGCGGCCTTGGCGCGGGGAGTGCGCTTGGCGGGGGTCTTCGCGGCTGCCTTGGCCGGGGCCTTGGCACGGGGCGTCGCGGGCGCCTTGGCGGCGGCAGCCGGCGCCTTCGCGGTGGCGGCCGGGGCCTCGATGGCAGCCGGTGCCTCGGTGGCGGCCGGCGCCGCCGCCTCCGCGGCGGGGGCCGGTGCGGGGGCGTCCTCCATCGCGGCGGTGACGGCGGCGACCGCGGCGGAGACGTCGACCGAGCCCTCGCCCCCGGTGGCCTCGATGGAGGTGAGCAGGGCACGGACGGTGTCGACCATCTGCAGCAGCACGTTCGTGCGGTGCGGCGTCAGCGCCAGCTCGCCGTCCCGCAGCCGCGACAGCATGTTCTCGCCGACGTGCGTGACCTCCTCCAGCCGGTTGAAGGCCAGGAAGCCGCTGGTGCCCTTGATCGTGTGGATCGTCCGGAAGATGCTGGAGAGCCGCTCGCGGGAGTTGGGCTCCTGCTCGAGCGCGACCAGGTCGGAGTCCAGCTGGTCGAGGTTCTCGTGGCTCTCGACCAGGAACTCCTCGACGATGTCGTCCAGACCGTCCACGGGATGTCCTTCTCTCTGCTTCGCATCGGGGCGCAGTCGCCCCGCTGGGTTCTCGGCGCGGGGGGCGGCGGACTCAAGGTGAATCGCGCCGCCCGCCCGCAGCCGTCCGGATCGTTATCGGCACTCCTCCCCTGCGGCCGGTACGGCCGCAGGGGAGGAGTCACCTCAGTAGGTGAAGCGGCCCACGGTGGTGCGCAGGTCGGCGGCCATCCGGGACAGCTCGTCGACCGCCGTGCGCGTCTGGGTGAGCGCCTGCGTGGTGGAGTCCGCGGCGGAGGAGACGCCGGAGATGTTCTCCGCGATCTGCGTCGTGCCGCCGGCCGCCTCCTGCACCGAGCGGGACATCTCGTTGGTCGTGGCGGTCTGCTCCTCCACCGCGGAGGCGATGGTGGTCTGGCGGTCGGAGATCTGCGCGACGATGGTGGAGATCTCCCCGATCGCGGCGACCGCGGCGGTCGTGTCGCCCTGGATGGCCAGCACCCGGCGGGCGATGTCCTCGGTCGCCTTCGCCGTCTCCTGCGCCAGCTCCTTGACCTCGTTGGCGACGACGGCGAAGCCCTTCCCGGCCTCGCCAGCCCGGGCCGCCTCGATCGTGGCGTTCAGCGCCAGCAGGTTCGTCTGCTCCGCGATGCTCGTGATCACCTTGACGACGTTGCCGATCTCCGCCGACGACTCGCCCAGCTTCGCGACCGTGGCCGTGGTGGTCTCCGCCGCCGTGACGGCGCGAGCGGCGACCTCGCTGGCCTCCGCGGCGTTGCTCGCGATCTCCCGGATCGAGGCACCCATCTGCTCGGCACCGGCGGCGACGGTCTGCACGCTGCGCGAGACCTCCTCCGCGGCACCGGAGACCACACCGGACTGGGCGCTGGTCTCCTCCGCACCGGCCGAGATCTGCGCCGACGACGCCGACAGCTCCTCGCTGCTCGCCGCCACCGCGTCCGCGGAGCCGGCCACCTGGCCCAGCACGGTGCGCAGGTTCTCCTGCGCCGCGCCGAGGGCGGCGGCCATCCGGCCGAGCTCGTCACCCGACCGCACGTCGGGGACGACGGTCAGGTCGCCGGCGGCGAGAGCGTCGACCGACTTCTGCACCGACCGCACCGTGGTGACGATCTGACGGATCACGAGGACGGCGAGGAGCGCAGCGGCCGCGATGCCGATCGCCAGGGCGGTCCACAGCGTGAAGCGCGCCGACGAGGCGAGCTCCTGGCCGGCGTCGGCGTCGGCCGAGGCGTCGGCGGCCTGGCGCTGCTGCTCGGCGCCGAAGGCGTCGGACAGGCCCCTGCCGGCCTCGGCCAGGGGCCCGGTGACGACGACCTGCACGGCGTCGCGGTCACCGGCGTCCGCGACGGGGTACAGCTGCTTGTCCACGGTGGCGTAGTAGGTGTCGGCGGCGTCCAGGACCGGCGCGAAGTCGGTCGGGTCGTTCAGCGTGGCGACGTAGGCGTCCATCTCCGCGCGGAACTGAGCCCTGCGCTCGGCCAGGAGGGGGCGGAGCTCGTCGCGGGTGGCGTCGTCGACGAAGCCGTACATGTTGTTGCGCGCCCGGTCGCCCTGGAACGTGCGCTGCGCCTCGGCGAGTTTGTTCAGCGGGACGATCGAGTCCTCGTACAGGGTGTCGCCGGCGTCGGCCAGCGTGCCGATGCGCTGGACCCCGAGGCCCGTGAGCCCGACGGCGACGATGGCCAGCACGCCGAGTGCTGCGCCGATCTTGGCGCCGACGGGGCGATCGGTGAACCAGCCTCGCCGGCCTGAGCGAGTGGTGTTGGCGGGAACGGTCATGGTGGATCTCCAGGGGAATGGTCCGTACGGCGCCGACTCGATGATGTGCGTCGGCGCGCCCGGTGCTGCGACATCAGAAAGATAAATTGCCACCCTGTGCGGTGCTTCATTTTTCAAACGTGTCGTGAACATCGGGAGAGGAATGATCGGTGACCGAGCTCCCCGTGTCGACTCGTCGCCATTTCGCCCGCGCCGGAAATGGCGGACGCCGGTGGTGGCCGAGGCCACCACCGGCGTCGGCCGGGGCGATTGCGTCGTGGATGACGGAGTTGTCAGTAGGTGAAGCGGCCCACGGTGGTGCGCAGGTCGGCGGCCATCCGGGACAGCTCGTCGACCGCCGTGCGCGTCTGGGTGAGCGCCTGCGTGGTGGAGTCCGCGGCGGAGGAGACGCCGGAGATGTTCTCCGCGATCTGCGTCGTGCCGCCGGCCGCCTCCTGCACCGAGCGGGACATCTCGTTGGTCGTGGCGGTCTGCTCCTCCACCGCGGAGGCGATGGTGGTCTGGCGGTCGGAGATCTGCGCGACGATGGTGGAGATCTCCTCGATCGCGGCGACCGCGGCGGTCGTGTCGCCCTGGATGGCCAGCACCCGCCGGGCGATGTCCTCGGTCGCCTTCGCCGTCTCCTGCGCCAGCTCCTTGACCTCGTTGGCCACCACCGCGAAGCCCTTGCCCGCCTCACCGGCTCGGGCGGCCTCGATCGTGGCGTTGAGCGCCAGCAGGTTCGTCTGCTCCGCGATGCTCGTGATCACCTTGACGACGTTGCCGATCTCCGCCGAGGACTCGCCCAACTTGCTCACCGTGGCGGTGGTCTTATCCGCCGCGGTCACCGCGCGGGCCGCGACCTCGCTGGCCTCCGCGGCGTTGCTCGCGATCTCCCGGATCGAGGCACCCATCTGCTCGGCACCGGCGGCGACGGTCTGCACGCTGCGCGAGACCTCCTCCGCGGCACCGGAGACCACACCGGACTGGGCGCTGGTCTCCTCCGCCGAGGCCGAGATCTGTGCCGACGACGCCGACAGCTCCTCGCTGCTCGCCGCCACCGCGTCCGCGGAGCCGGCGACCTGCCCCAGCACGGTGCGCAGGTTGACGACGGCTTCGTCGAGGGAGCGGCCCATCCGCCCGAGCTCGTCCTTGGTGGTCAGCCCGCTGGAGCGGGTCAGATCACCGTCGGCGAGGGCGGTGGCGACGTCCTGCACCTTGCGGGTGCTCGCGGCGATACCGGTCGCGACGAACCAGCCCAGCCCCAGAGCCAGCGCGATGCCCGCCACCATGACGACGATCGACAGCGTCCGCTGCGACTCGTAGTCCGCGCGGATCGCGGCCGCTGCGTCGGCCGCCTCGGCCGCCTCCATGTCGCGCAGCTCCTGGATGCCCTCGGACACCGCATCGCCCAGCGGCGCGCCCCGCTCCGCGTTCTCGGTGATCCAGCTCGTGTAGTCGGCCGCCTGGGCGAAGGGCACCAGGACGTCGGTCTGGAAGGACAGGTATGCCTCGGCGGCGGAGGTGATCTCGTCGAGGATCGCCGTCTTCTCGGGGGCGCTGGTCAGTCCGCGGTACGCGTCCAGCGCGGCAGTGAAGTCTGCTCCCAGCCCCTCGATCTCGGTCATCGCGGCCGCCGGGTCCGCACCGACGATCGTGTCCCGGAGGTTCACGCGGACGTCGCCGAGGAGACCGTCCATGTCGGCCGCCGCGGCGACGCCGAGGAGGTTGTCCTGGTAGAGCGCCTCAGCGGCGTCCGCGGACGCACCCAACGCGTTGAGCCCCAGCAGGCCGATGCTGCCGGCGGCGACGCCCGCGACGGCGACGGCGCTCACGACCTTCACCTTGACCGAGCGGTCGGCCCAGACCGAGAACGGGGAGCGGGCTCGCTGTGGTGGTGACGTGCGGGGAAGAGCGGTCATGGCGGATCTCCAGAGACAGGTTGCTGACTGCGTAGCGCCGGCCGGGCCGTGTGGCCGAATCCGCGCGTTCTGTGGTGCGACTCCAGAAAGATAGGGCGCCGACACACGCCTCTCCTTGCCGTCTCAAGCATGTCGGCGTCGCATTCCGGGAAAGTCCGATGACGCTCTCGGCCGTGTCGACATGGCACCATTTCACCGAGCCCCGGAATGGCGAATGCCGGTGGCGGCCGCAAGGCCACCACCGGCATCAGCCCGGCGCAGGGGAGAGGTCTAGTAGGAGAACCTCCCGACGGTGGTGCGCAGGTCGGCTGCCATCCGGGACAGCTCGTCCACCGCGACCCGGGTCTGGGTGAGCGCCTGGTTCGTCGAGTCCGCCGCCGAGGACACCCCGGTGATGTTCTCCGCGATCTGGCCCGACCCCGAGGCGGCCTCCTGCACCGACCGGCTCATCTCGCTGGTCGTGGCGGTCTGCTCCTCCACCGCGCTGGCAATGGTGGTCTGGCGGTCGGAGATCTGCGCGACGATCGAGCTGATCTCCTCGATCGCGGCGACGGCCGCGGTCGTGTCGCCCTGGATGCTCTGCACCCGGCGGGCGATGTCCTCGGTCGCCTTCGCGGTCTCCTGCGCCAGCTCCTTGACCTCGTTGGCGACGACGGCGAAGCCCTTGCCGGCCTCGCCCGCCCGGGCCGCCTCGATCGTGGCGTTGAGCGCCAGCAGGTTCGTCTGCTCGGCGATGCTCGTGATCACCTTGACGACGTTGCCGATCTCGGCCGAGGACGCGCCCAGCTTGGCCACGGTCGCCGTCGTCGTCTCCGCGGCGGTCACCGCGCGGGCCGCGACCTCGCTGGCCTCCGCGGCGTTGGCCGCGATCTCGCGGATCGACGCGCCCATCTCCTCCGCACCGGCGGCGACGGTCTGCACGCTGCGCGAGACCTCCTCGGCGGCACCGGCCACCACGCCGGACTGCGCCGAGGTCTCCTCGGCCGAGGCCGAGATCTGCGCCGAGGACGCCGACAGCTCCTCCGACGACGCCGCCACGGCGTCCGCCGAGGCGACCACCCCGGAGAGCACGTCGGCGATGCTGCCCTGCGCCGCGTCCAGGGCGGCGGCCATGCGGCCGAGCTCGTCCCGAGAGGTGATGCCGGTGCGCGTGGTCAGGTCGCCGGCAGCCATGGCCGCGGCGGCGGACTCGACCGAGCGGACGGTCCGCGTGATGCGCCGGACCACGACGACGGTCAGGCCGATCGCCAGGACGACGGCGGCGAGGACGGTGACCAGGAGCTGGGTGGTGGCGTCCGACGCCTGCTGCTCGCTCTCGGAGTTGCGGGCGGCGGCCTCCTCCGACTGGGCGACTCCCTCGACCTCGAGGTCGTCGGCCATGATCTGCAGGAGCGGCTGGAGCTGCTCGGACTGCACGGCCGCGAACTCGGCGAGGTCACCACGGTCGGCCGCCGGGAAGAGCTGGCTGGTGAGCAGCGTCAGAAACTGCTGGCGCGTGGCGAGGAACTCGTCCATGGCCGCCGGGTTGACGATGAAGGGCTCGTAGGCGTCGTACCCGGCCTGCAGGTCGGCGGTCTTCTCCTCCATCTCGCCGAGGAGCTCCACCCGGCGCTCCGGGGAGGACACCGCGTACTCCAGGGTGCGGGCGCGGTGGGCGGCGTGGGCGCGCTGGACCTCGGACAGCGCGTTGAGCGGCTGCAGGTTCTCCGAGTAGATCTCTTCCTGCGCCGTGCGCAATTGGTCGATGCGGCTGATGGCGAAGGCGTTGGTCGCCAGTGCCACGACGGCGAGCAGCGCGACGACCACGCCGACGCGGAAGGCGACGGGGCGGTCGGCGAACCAGGCGCCGGGTGAGCGCCCGGATCGGGTGGGGGGTGCGGGGTGGGTCACGGGGGTCTCCTGCTCGGCCTGGCAGCACATCTGGTCTTGATGTACCGATCGCGATTTCGCCTGCACAGAATGGGATACAGACGACCCTTCGAGAGCTTCGAAACATGCTGTGTCGAATCTCGGCCGAGAAATGTCGGCCGCCGCATTTAGAGCGGGGATTTGTCGACAGTTTCCGGCCGGTGACGGGCGCCGGATACGCAGGAAGCGCACAGCCGGATCGGCTGTGCGCTTCCTGCGTCCGCGCGGCCGTGCGGCCGCGTCAGGTCAGTAGGTGAACCTGCCGACGGTGGTGCGCAGATCGGCGGCCATCCGGGACAGCTCGTCCACCGCGATGCGCGTCTGGGTGAGCGCCTGCGTGGTGGAGTCCGCGGCGGTGGAGACGCCGGTGATGTTCGCCGCGATCTCCCCGGTGCCGCCGGCCGCCTCCTGCACCGAGCGCGACATCTCGCTCGTGGTGGCCGTCTGCTCCTCCACCGCACTCGCGATGGTCGTCTGCCGGTCGGAGATCTGCGCGACGATCGTGCTGATCTCGTCGATGGCGGTCACGGCGGCCGTGGTGTCGCCCTGGATGGCGAGGACCCGCTTGGCGATGTCCTCGGTGGCCTTGGCCGTCTCCTGCGCCAGCTCCTTGACCTCGTTGGCCACGACGGCGAAGCCCTTGCCCGCCTCGCCGGCCCGCGCCGCCTCGATGGTCGCGTTGAGCGCCAGCAGGTTCGTCTGCTCGGCGATCGAGGTGATGACCTTGACGACGTTGCCGATCTCCGCCGAGGACTGCCCCAGCTTGTCGACCGTGGCCTTGGTCGTGGCGGCCGCCGAGACCGCCCGGCTGGCGACCTCGCTGGCCTCCGCCGCGTTCGACGCGATCTCCCGGATCGAGGCACCCATCTGCTCGGCGCCCGCCGCGACCGTCTCCACGCTGCGGGAGACCTCCTCCGCCGCCGAGGCGACGACGCCGCCCTGGGTGGAGGTCTCCTCGGCAGACGCCGAGATCTGCGCGGAGCTGGCGCTCAGCTCCTCCGAGGAGGAGGCGACGGCGTGCGCCGAGGAGGCGACGCCGGCCATGACGACACGCAGGTTCTCCTGGGCGGTGTCCAGCGCGGCCGCCATCTGGCCGACCTCGTCGCGCGAGGTGACCCCGGTGGCCACGGTCAGGTCGCCGGCGGCCAGGGCCTCGAGCGAGAGCTTGACCGCGCGCACCGGCCGGGTGATCGAGCGCATGGTCAGCCAGCTCACCAGTCCGACGACGACCAGCCCGCCGAGCGTGATCGCGACCCCGAGCTGCTGGGACCGGGCGATCGCGTCGTCGAGGTGCCCTTGCGCGATGTCGCTCTCGGCAGCCAGCCCGTCCTTCGCGGCGCTGACGGCGCCGTCGGTCAGGTCGTTCGCCGCCTGGATCTCCTCCCAGCGAGCCCGCATGGCCACCGGGTCGGCCACCGCCAGGTCCACCCAGGCGGTGATCGCGTCGGTGTAGGCGCGGAAGCTCTCCTCCAGCCCCGCGGTGATGCCGGCGGCCGGGCCCTGGAGCGGGATGGTCTCGAGTTCGGCGAGCATCGCCTCCGGGGTGGCGATGTCGTCCGCCAGCTCCTGGAGCTGCACGGCGGGGTCCTCGCGCACGAGCGTCTTGAAGCCGTCGACCTTGAGCTCGCTCGCGCGGGTGTCGAGCTGGAGGACCAGCTCCTGTGCGTGGTTCAGCTGGGCGAGCTCGTGGTTGGCGTCGTGGACGGCGGCGTTGCCGGTCACCACGGCGGCCAGCACGCCGCCCAGGGCGAGGACGACCGTGCCGGAGAGGACGCCGAACTTGACGGCGAGCGGACGGTCGGCGAACCAGCCGGCTCGCCGCCCGGGACCGGGGGAGGAGGGAGAGGCGTTCACAGGTGACCGTCCTGGGAGAGAAGTGGTGCTCGTGCCGGATGTGGGAACACGATGAGTGTGGTCACTCCAGCGACGCGGACGTTCACCATTCATGCTTTCCGGCCGATTCGTGATGCAGGCGGCGGGTCAGCGCGTCATCGGCCGATACTTGTCGATAGGCGCCGTCGATCCATGCGCCGTCGACGGCCGGTGGGAATGCATGCGACCTGGGCATATGCGGCCATTGTCGACAATGGCGGTCCGCTGACCATTCGCTCGGGACTTTCGTCCTCTTTCGCCGCGAGCGACACGAGGCCGGGCTCAGGCGAGCAGGTCGGCCAACCGGTCGAGCAGGGCGTGCACACCGGGGATGTCCGGGACGCGGTGGGCGGCGGTCGTCTCGCCCGGCCCCACCTTCACGGTGACGTCGGAGGGGCCGAGCGCCCGGAAGGCGTCCTCGTCCGTGACGTCGTCGCCGAGGTAGATCGTCGCGGCGACACCGAGCTCGCGGCCCAGCCGGACCAGGGCGCTGCCCTTGTCGGCGTCGGTGACCGCCAGCTCGAGCACCTCCTTGCCCGGCTTCATCGTCAGTGACGGATCGGCGTCCTGCCGCGCCTCGGCGAGGAGAGCGGCGGCCGCTGCGCGGTCCGGGACCTCCCGGACGTGCACCGCCACGCTGGCCGGCTTGACCTCCAGCCGGGCACCGGGTGTCGCGGCCACCAGGGGGGCCAACCGCGCAGCGAGCGCGTCCCGGCGTTCGGCGAGCTCGCCGGCCAGCGGCCCGTCGAACTCGGCGCCGTGGCTGCCGACCCAGCGGTAGGGCCCGGTGAAGCCACTCGTGGCCTGGAGGTCGGCCACGCCCCGGCCGCTGACGAGCGCGACCGTCACCCCCTCGACCGCGCCGAGGCGCGCGAGCACCTCGGCCATGCCCGGTGCGGGAACCGCCGCCGACGGGTCGCCGACCAGGGGGGCGAGGACACCGTCGTAGTCCGAGGCGACCAGCAGCGGACGTCGTCCGGCCAGGGCGGTCAGCGCGGCGTCGAGCTCGCCGGTCGGCGCGGTCACCCCTGCGCTCCGCCGCGGCCGTCCGAGAGCGGCTCGGCCGTCCGCCCGGCGGCCCGGCCGCTCGGCTGCCCGCTGTCCTGGGCCTTCAACGCGTCGAAGAACGAGGTCGCCCAGTGCTCCAGGTCGTTCTTGGCCAGGTGACGGCGCATGGCGCGCATGCGGGAGGCTGCCTCGCGCCGGTCCACCCGGAGCGCCCGCAGGAGCTGGCTCTTCACGCCCGCGATGTCGTGCGGGTTGACCAGGAAAGCCTGCTTGAGCTCGGCCGCGGCACCGGCGAACTCCGACAGCACCAGCGCCCCGCCGAGGTCGGAGCGGGCGGCGACGTACTCCTTGGCCACGAGGTTCATCCCGTCGCGGTAGGGCGTCACCAGCATCACGTCGGCCGCCCGGTACAGCGCCGCCAGTTCCTCGCGGTCCATGGACTGGTTGAAGTAGTGCACCGCGGGCCCGGCCATCGAGCCGAAGACGCCGTTGATGTGGCCGACCTGCTGCTCGATGGTCTCGCGCATGTGCACGTAGTGCTCGACGCGCTCCCGGCTGGGCGTGGCCACCTGCACCAGGACGGTGTCCGGCGCCTCGACCGCGCCGTCCTCGAGCAGCTCCTCGAAGGCGTTGAGGCGGACGCTGATCCCCTTGGTGTAGTCGAGCCGGTCGACACCGAGGATGATCGTGGACGGGTTGCCGAGTTCCTCGCGGATCTCCTTGGCGCGGGCCAGCACCTCGGGGGAGCGGGCCAGCGCGTCGAAGGCCGCGACGTCGATCGAGATCGGGAAGGCCTTCGCCGTCACGGTGCGGCCGTCGTACTCGACGGCGTTCTTGCGGGCCGGCAGGTCGTGCAGGCGGCGGGCCAGCTGGACGAAGTTCGTCGCGGCCGAGGGCCGCTGGAAGCCGACGAGGTCCGCGCCCAGCAGACCCTCGACGACCGCCGAGCGCCAGGGCAGCTGGGTGAACAGCTCGTAGGGCGGGAAGGGGATGTGCAGGAAGAACCCGATCGTCAGGTCGGGCCGCTGCTGCCGGAGCATCGCCGGGACGAGCTGCAGCTGGTAGTCGTGCACCCACACGATCGCGTTCTCCGCCGCGATCTCCGCCGTCCGCTCCGCGAACCGCTTGTTGACCTGGACGTAGGTGTCCCACCAGGCCCGGTGGTACTCGGGCTTCTCGACGACGTCGTGGTACAGCGGCCACAGCGAGGCGTTGGACATGCCCTCGTAGTAGCGGTCGACCTCCTCCTCGCTGAGGGGGATCGGGATGAGCGACATGCCGCCGGACTCGAACGGCTCGGGCGCCTCGCCCGCGGAACCCGACCAGCCGACCCAGGCGCCCCCGCGCCCGGCGACGAACGGCTCCAGCGCCGTGACGAGACCGCCGGGGCTGCGCTGCCAGCGCGTGCTGCCGTCGGGATCGGTCACCTGGTCGACGGGCAGCCGGTTGGCGACGACGACGACGGGGCTCTCGCCCCCGACCTCGTCACCTGTGCCATCGGTCATACCGCGTCGAACCCTACCCAACGGGCCTGATCAGAGCAGGCCGGCCGCCCCGTACGCGGCCGCGGCCGCCCCGATGCCCAGGACGAGCGTGCCGCCCAGGTAGGCCGCGGCGCGGCCCGGCCGCCGCTGCTCGCCGAGGCGGACGACGTCGGCGCCGAGGGTGGAGAAGGTGGTGAACGTGCCGCAGAAGCCGGCTCCCAGGAGCGCCAGCACCCAGGCGGGGACGTCGGCCAGCCCCAGGAGAAGGCCCAGCAGGGCGCTGCCGGCCACGTTGACCGCCGCCGTCCCGACGACGGAGCCGGGACCCCTCCGGGCTGCCGCGAGGCGTTCGGCGAGCAGCCGGAGCGGCGCACCGGCCATCGCCCCGAGGACCACCAGCAGCGGCGTCACGGGGCCGGCTCCGGCGAGCGCATGGCGGCGCGGCCGACGAGGGTCCCGAGCGCCGAGGCGGCGACCCCGCCGAGGACCGAGGCGGCCACGTAGCCCGCGGCGAGCCCCGGACGGCCGGCGTCGGTCAGCTGCACGGTCTCCACGGCGAAGGCGGAGTAGGTGGTGAAGCCACCGAGCACGCCCGTGCCCAGGAACGGGCGCAGCCAGGAAGGGGAGCCGGCGCCGACCAGCCCGATCAGCAGCCCCAGCAGCAGGCAGCCGGCGACGTTGACCAGCAGGGTCGCCCAGGGCCAGCCGCCGGCGTCGTGGGGGAGCCCCTCCGCCGCGCCCCACCGGGCCAGCGCCCCCAGCGCACCACCGAGCGCGGCGGCGACGTAGGCGATCACCGGAAGTCCCCCTGTCCGCTGACACCGACTTCGGGCAGCATGCCACCGACGAGGGCGCACGACGGCGTGGCCCCGGGCAGCAGAGGAGAAACCGTGGGTCCGCTCTCGGGTGTGCGTGTGGTCGAGTTCGCCGGGCTGGGGCCGGGGCCGTTCTGCGGCATGCTGCTGGCCGACCTGGGGGCCGACGTCGTTCGCATCGACCGACGCGGGAGCGGTGGAGGCCTCGGGGCGACGTCGCTGCTGGACCGCGGCAAGCGCTCGATCGCGCTGGACCTCAAGGACCCGGCCGACGTCGAGGTGGTACGCGCCCTCGTGCGGCGCGCCGACGTGCTGCTCGAGGGCTTCCGCCCGGGTGTCATGGAGCGGCTGGGCCTCGGGCCGGACGCGCTGCTGGGGGAGAACCCGGCGCTGGTCTACGGCCGGATGACCGGCTGGGGGCAGACCGGCCCGCTGGCGCCCACGGCCGGGCACGACATCGGCTACATCGCGCTCACCGGGGCTCTCGGCGCGAGCGGGCGGCCGGACGAGCGGCCGGCGCCCCCGATCAACCTGCTGGGCGACTTCGGCGGCGGGGGAGTGTTCCTGGCCCTCGGCGCCGTCGCCGCGCTGCTGCACGCCCGGGCGACGGGGGAGGGGCAGGTGGTCGACGCCGCGATCGTCGACGGCACCGCCGTCCTCACCACGATGATCCACGGGATGCTCTCGACCGGCGGCTGGCAGGACGAGCGGGGCGTGAACCTGCTGGACACCGGGGCGCCGTTCTACGACGTGTACCGCTGCGCCGACGGGCAGTTCCTCGCCGTCGGCGCACTGGAGCCGCAGTTCTACGCCGCGCTGCTGCAGGGGCTGGGCGTGGCCGGGGACGAGACGTTCCCCGACCGGTACAAGCCCGAGCAGTGGCCGGCCCTGCGCGAGCGGTTTACCGAGCTGTTCGGCAGCCGGACCCGCGACGAGTGGTGGCAGGTCTTCGCCGGCACCGACGCGTGCGTGGCGCCCGTCTGGTCGCTGTTGGAAGCCACGCAGGACGAGCACAACCGCGAGCGCGAGGTCTTCGTCGAGGTCGACGGCACGGTGCAGCCCGCGGTCGCCCCCCGGTTCTCCGCGACGCCGGGCTCGGTCGGGTCCGTGCCGCGCGCCGGCCAGCACAGCGACGAGATCCGGGCCGAACTGGGCCTCTGACCGCTGTCCTCCCTCACCGTCGCGCGTCCTCCCTCACGGTGGGCGGTGAGGGAGGACGCGCCACGATCAGGTCACCTGATCGTGGCGCGGGGCAGGGGGTCCCTCCTCAGCGGCGGCGGGTCTCCGGGAAGAGCAGGTCCACGAAGCGCTCGGCGGTGGGCTGCGGTTCGTGGTTAGCCAGCCCGGGCCGCTCGTTGGCCTCGATGAACACGTAGTCGGTGCCGCCGACCTCCGGCACGAGGAAGTCGATGCCGGTGACCGGGATGTCCAGCGCCTCGGCGGCCCGCACGGCCGCCGCGGCGATCTCCGGGTGCAGCTGGTCGGTGACGTCCTCGATCGTGCCGCCGGTGTGCAGGTTCGCCGTCCGGCGCACCTGGATCCGCTCCCCGAGACGGGGGACGTCGTCCATCGCGTAGCCGGCCTCGGCCACGACCTCGGTGGTCGTCGCGTCCATCGGGATCCGTGACTCGCCGCCGGTCGCCCGTTCGCGCCGCCGGCTGGTGGAGCGGATGAGCGCGGCCACCGTGCTCCGCCCGTCACCGATCACCTCGGCGGGGCGCCGGACGGCCGCCGCGACCACCTCCCGGTCGATGACGACGACGCGCAGGTCCTGGCCGGGCACGAGCTCCTCGACGAGCACCTCCGGGCAGAACTGCGCGGCCGCCTCCACCGCGCGCTGGAGCGCGGCGTCGCCCTTGACGCCGACGGTGATGCCCTTGCCCTGCTCACCCCGCGCGGGCTTGACCACGACCGCACCGACCTCGCGCATCAGGATCGACGCGGCCGCCACGTCGTCGATGCCGGCCACCGCCCCCCGGGCGACGCGCACCCCGGCCCGCTCCATGATCCGGCGGGTCACCCGCTTGTCGTCGCAGCGGCTCATGGCCACCGCGGTGGTGAACTCCGACAGCGACTCCCGGGTGACCACCGACCGACCGCCGACCGACAGCCGCATCTCGCCCCATCCCCCGTCGGTGACCTCCACCCGGATACCCCGGCGCAGCGCCTCCTCGGCGATGATCAGGGCGTAGGGGTTGAGGTCCTCCAGGCCCTCGGGGCGGGCGGCGAACAACGGCGAGTTGATCGGGTTCTTGCGCTTGACGCAGACGGCGGAGACGCGCCGGAACCCGAGCTTGCGGTACAGCCGGATCGCGCCCTCGTTGTCGTGCATGACCGACAGGTCGAGGTAGGCCCGCCCGCGGCCGACGTAGCGCTCGGCCAGCACGCGCACGAGCGCCTCACCGGTGCCCGTGGGCGCGTCCTGGTTGTGCACCGCCAGGCACCACAGGCTGGTCCCGCCCTCGGGGTCGTCGAAGGCGAGGGTGTGGTCCACCCCCGTGACGGTGCCGACGATCCGGCCGGTGCGGCGGTCCTCGGCGACGAGGTAGGTGAAGCAGCGGGTGCGGTGGTTGTCCCACATGATGTCGGCGTCACCGAGCACCATGCCGTTGAGTGCGTAGATCTCGTTGATGGCGTCCATGTCGGCGCGCGAGGTGGCCGTGCGCACGAAGACGTCGCGGATGAGCTCGTGCCGTGACCGGTAGCGGTGCAGGTCCAGGCGGAAGGTGTAGCTCGGGTCGATGAACAGCTCGTCGGGAGCCAGGCCCACGAGCACGTGCGGGTCGCGCGGGTAGATGCAGATGTCCCGCTCGCCCACCTCCTCCGCCCGGAGAGCGTGCACGATGCCGCTCAGGTCGGCGAAGGTCTGACCCATCACGAGCCGTCCCCAGCCCATGTCCAGGACGACGTCGTCCTGCATGCCCTGGCGCTGGTGCTCGGAGGGCTGCCGCCACGACCGGTCGGTCATGGCCGGGGTGCGGGCCACGGCCGTCCGACGCCGGTGGCCGGCGATGCGGGGCATGCCGGCGTCCCTCAGGCCACGTGGGTCTGGAGCCACAGCTCGAGCAGACCCAGCTGCCACAGCTTGTTGCCGCGCAACGGGGTCAGCTCGCTGTTGGGGTCGGCGAGCAGCTCGCGGACGTACTCCGGGCGGAACAGCCCCCGGTCGCGGGCGGCGTCGCTGGAGAGCGCGTCGCGGACGAGGCCGAGGACCTTGCCCTCGAGGTGGGTGATCGACGGCACCGGGAAGTAGCCCTTGGGCCGGTCGATGACCTCCGGCGGGATGATCCGCCGGCCGATCGCCTTCAGGATGCCCTTGCCGCCGTCGGCCAGCTTGAGCTCCGGCGGGCACAGCGCCGCGAGCTCCACGAGGTCGTGGTCCAGGAAGGGCACGCGGGCCTCCAGGCCCCACGCCATGGACATGTTGTCCACCCGCTTGACCGGGTCGTCGACCAGCATGATCTCGCTGTCCAGGCGCAGGGCGGCGTCGACGGCGGTCTCGGCCCCCGGAGCCGCCATGTGCGCCCGCACGAACCCCAGGCTGGGGTCCTCGGCGAGCGCATAGCGGTCGGCGACGACACCGCGCATCTGGGCGTGGTCCCGGTCGAAGAACGCCTTCGCGTAGGTCTGCACCGCGTTCTCGCGGTCGATCCCGGCCAGCGGCGGGTACCAGTGGTACCCGGCGAAGACCTCGTCGGCGCCCTGGCCGGACTGCACGACCTTGATCGTCTGGGAGACCCGCTCGCTGAGCAGGTCGAAGGCGACGACGTCGTGGCTGACCATCGGCTCGGCCATCGCCCCGATCGCGTGGCCGAGCGAGCCCGCGAGCTCGTCGGCGCCCACCCGGATGCGGTGGTGGTTCGTGCCGAAGTGCTCGGCGATGACGTCGGAGTAGGCGAACTCGTCGCCCTCGTGGCCGCCGACGGACTCGAAGCCGATCGAGTAGGTCGCCAGGCCGGACTGGCCCTCCTGCGCGAGCAGCCCCACGATCAGGCTGGAATCCAGGCCCCCGGAGAGCAGCACGCCGACGGGGGTGTCGGCGACCAGGCGACGCCGGACGG
This sequence comes from Blastococcus sp. SYSU DS0617, assembly GCF_054051075.1. Classification (NCBI taxonomy): domain Bacteria; kingdom Bacillati; phylum Actinomycetota; class Actinomycetes; order Geodermatophilales; family Geodermatophilaceae; genus Blastococcus; species Blastococcus sp. SYSU DS0617. Next base: position 216,715 of record NZ_JBJHAO010000003.1, on the reverse strand, counting down.
CCACTCGGAGCGCGTCCTCGATCGCGTCCTCCCAGTCGCGCGCGGTCCAGTTGGCGTACTCCGGCCGGCGCTCGTAGGTGGCGTTCCAGTAGCGGTGCTCGGTGCTCGACCCGTCGGCCTCGATGACCCGCACCGTGGCCGGTGGCAGCTTCCGGACGCCGTTGAGGATCGTCCGGGGAGCCGGGACGACGGCGTGCCAGGACAGGTAGTGGTGCAGCGCGACCGGGTCGATCGAGGTGTCGACGTCACCCCCGCGGAGCAGCGCCGGCAGCGTCGAGGCGAACCGCAACCGCTTGCCCGGCGTCTCGGAGAGGTAGAGCGGCTTGATGCCCAGCCGGTCGCGGGCCATGACCACGCGCCCGGTGTCCCGCTCGGCGATCACGAACGCGAACATGCCGTGCAGGTGGGAGACGACGTCGGTGCCCCAGTGGTGGTAGCCCTTGAGGATCACCTCGGTGTCGCTGCGCGAGAAGAAGCGGTAGCCGTGGCCCTCCAGCTCGGCCCGCAGCTCCTGGTAGTCGTAGATGCAGCCGTTGAAGACCGCGGTCAGCCCCAGCTCGTTGTCCACCATGGGCTGGGAGCCGCAGGTGGAGAGGTCGATGACCGACAGCCGGCGGTGGCCGAACGCCACCCGGCCGTTGCTCCACGAGCCCTGGCCGTCCGGACCGCGGGGGACCAGGGCCTCCACCATCCGGGCGACGGCCGTGGTGTCCGCCGTCGAGCCGTCGAACGTGATCTCGCCGCAGAGGCCGCACATACGGACTTATCTAACCCCCGTCGATCACCGGACGCGACGCCGGGAGGGCCCGGGATGGCGTACGTCACGCCGCCCCGGGCCTGTTCCACGTGGAACCCGTGGCTCAGCTGCCGGTCAGCCGCGCGACCGCCGCCACGACGTCCACGAGGCCGGCGCCCTTGTCGAACGACGTCGTCCGGCCGCCGACCGTCGCGTACGGCGCACCGTCGGTGAACCGGTGCGCGGTGCCGGTGAGCGCCGCCTCGACCTCTGCCGGCGTGGCCCCCGGATCGGCCTGGAACAGCTGGGCCACGATGCCGGCGACGTGCGGCGCGGCCATCGACGTCCCGCTGATCGTGTTGAAGGTGCCGAGGTCGAGCAGCCCCGGACCGTTGCGGAAGTCCAGGCCGGTGGCGCAGATCGGCAGGTAGGGCCGGCAGGCCGAGGTGATGCCGTCGCCCGGCGCGGACAGGTCCGGCCAGGTGGAGGCGTCGGCGGCGGCCCCCCGGGAGGAGAACTCGCTGACGACGCCGTCGCGGGTGCCGGTGTCCTGGTCGGAGTAGGAGGCGACCGAGAGGATGCCGCCGGTCGGGTCCTGGCCGGGCGGGTTGGTGAGCGAGGCCGAGCCGTCGCCGCCGTCGTTGCCGGCGGCCCAGACGGTGACCACGCCCTCGGCGGCCAGCGCCCGCTGCAGCTTGACCGTCGCGGAGTTCGGGTCGAACGGGCCGCCGCCGGTGGGGCCGTAGCTGTTGTTGGTGACCTTGATGGGCGGGCAGACGGCGGGGGAGACGCCCGCGCCGCACGGCGCCTCGTGGTTCTCCAGCACCCAGTTCAGGGCCGAGTCCGCCCCCACGATCAGGAGGACGGCGCCGGTGGAGATCGACACCAGGCTCGCGCCGGGGGCGGCGCCCTGGAGCCGGTCGCCGCCGGACAGCATCGTCGGCCGGCCGGCGACGATGCCGCTCACGTGGGTGCCGTGCCCGCCGAGGGAGAGCGTGTCGGTGTCGACGACCTTCGGCACCCGCACGACGCAGTCCGGGTTCGTGGTCGCCTCGACCAGGCACAGGCTCTTGAGGTTGGCGACGACGGCGCTGCTGCCGTCGGCGTTGCGGAAGTAGGGGTGGTTCGGGTCGATGCCCGAGTCGATCACCGCCACCGAGACGCCGCTGCCGTCCAGCGGCTCGCCGTCCGGGCCGGTCAGCGTGGCCGCGGCCTCCGCGCCCCGGGTGGCGACGTTGGAGGTCTCCTGCGCCATCTCGATGGGGGTGTTGCCCTCGAGGTAGGTGACGCCCGGCCGGGTGCGGGCGGCCTCGATCTGGTCGGCGGTGCCCGACGCGACCACCACGCCGATCCGCTCGAACTCGGTGACCGGGCGCATCCCGGTGGCGGCGACCGCGGCACGGGCGGACGCGGCGTCGACGCCGTGCACGAGGACGGTCGTGCTACCGGTGAGCGCACCGAGCTGGGCGGCCAGGAAGTCCTGCACCGGGGCGAGCGGTCCGGACGGCGCGGCGGACGCGGGGGAGACGGCGACCGCGGCGACGACGAGCGCCCCGCTGACGGCACCGAGGAGTCGGCGGGACGAGCGGCGCATGGGCCCTCCAGGGCGGGACACGACGATGTGTGCCCTGTCTCAACGACGGCGTCGCCGGAGAGTTACCGCCCGGTGCCGGTGCGCCGTCTAGGTTGTCACGCTTTCTAGGTAGCGCTACCTTCTACCGGTGAGCTCGAGCTGGCCCTCCGAGTGGCTGCGTGGCGCGTTGGACCTCTGCGTCCTGCGCGTGCTCGTGGACGGGCCCACCTACGGCTACGCCATCTCCACCGCACTGGAGGACGCCGGTCTCGGCGCGATCAAGGGCGGCACCCTGTACCCGCTGCTGGGCCGGCTCGAGCAGTCCGGGCTGGTGACCGTCGAATGGCGGCCTGGGGACGGCGGGCCCGGCCGCAAGTACTACCGATTGACCGCCGACGGCCGGCACCGCCTGGCCGAGCGGGCGGACGGCTGGATGCGCTTCACCACGATCACCCGCACCCTCGTCGCGGATGCGACGACCGCACTCCCCGAGGAGACCGTCCGATGACGACCGTCGAGGGCCCCCGCACCCGCCGGCAGCGGCGCCGCTTCGCGCTGGAGCAGCGGCTCGCTCCGCACGTCGAGCCGCGGTGGACCGAGGGGCTGCTGCTCGAGCTGCGGCTGCGGGGCGTGGCCGGCGACCGGATCGGCGCGGTGGTGGCCGAGGTCGACTCGCACTGCGCCGAGAGCGGCGAGCAGGCCGCCGATGCGTTCGGCGACCCGGTCGCCTACGCCCGAAGCCTGGAGCTGGCGCCCGCCGAGGGGCAGTCCCCGGCTGCCATCGCCGGCGGCGTCGCCGCGGCCGCGCTCCAGGCGCTGGCCTTCCCGCCGGCGGTGTTCGGTCTCGCCGCGCTCGGAGCGGGGGAGCCGCTCGGGATCACGGGCGGCATGGTCGCGGTCCTCTGCCTGCTCGTGGCGGGAACCGTGGGCCTCGCCGCCTACGGCGAGCACTTCCTGCGCATGGTCCTGCGCCGGCCGGTCCTCTCCGTCCTGGCCTCGCTGGCCCCGACCGGCCTCATGGTGGCCGCCCTGGTGCTGCTGGACGACGTGGTGGCCACCGCGCCCGCCGGCGCCGCGATCGGCGTCGGCGTCGTCCTCATGGGAGCCGGCACCACGTGGGAGCTGGTGCAGCGACGTCGGACGGGGGACGATGCCGACCCGCTGGTGCTGCCGCTCGACGGTGCCCTCCCGCCGTCCCGCGGGGCGAAGCTGGCAGAGGCTGCTGGCCGCTGGCTGGTGCCGACCGTGTTCGTCGCGATGCTGGCAGCCGGGTGGTTGCTGCCGGGCTGACGCCCGCTCGGCCGGGGGTGCTCAGCCGTAGTAGAGGGCGACCGGCTTGCCGTCGATCTCGCGGACGTCGACGGGGGTGTCGTAGACGGCGCCCAGCACCTCGGGCCGCATGATCTCGCGCGACGGGGCATCGGCCACCACCACGCCGTCGCGCATCGCGACGATCCGGTCGGCGTAGGTCGCCGCGAAGTTGATGTCGTGCAGGACGATGATCACCCGCTTGCCCAGGTCGTCGGCCATCCTGCGGATCAGCCGCATGATCTCGGTCATGTGCCGGAGGTCGAGGTTGTTGAGCGGCTCGTCCAGCAGCACGTACTTGGTGTCCTGCGCCAGCACCATCGCGATGAAGGCGCGCTGACGCTGGCCGCCGGAGAGCTCGTCGAGGAACCGGCCGCGGTAGGCATCGAGCTCGAGGTAGCCGATCGCATCGTCGATGTGCTCCCGGTCGCGCACCGTGAGCCGTCCCCGCGAGTGCGGGAACCGGCCGAACTCCACGAGGTCGTGCACGGTCAGCCGCGCCGCGATGTGGTTGTCCTGGCGGAGCACGGCGAGAATCTTGGCCAGCTCGCTGGAGGCCGTCGAGCCGATGTCCATCCCGTCCACGGTGATCCGGCCGGCGTCCGCCTGGATGAGGCGGCCGACGAGGCCGAAGAGCGTCGACTTCCCGGCGCCGTTGGGGCCGATGAGCGCCGTCACGCCCTCCCCGCCGAAGGCGATCGAGACGTCGTCGACGACGGTCTGGCCGTCGTAGCGCTTGGTGATGTTCTCGAGCGCGATCATCGCGCCCCCTTCCGGAGCACGAGGTACAGGAAGAACAACCCGCCGGCGAAGTCGATGACCGTGGACAGCGTTCCGCCGAACCCGAACGCCCGCTCCAGGACCAGCTGCCCACCCAGCAGGCAGATCATCCCGATGAGCACGGCGGCGGGCAGCGTCCACACGTGGCGGAAGGAGCCGGCGTACGAGTAGGCCAGGTTGGCGACGATCAGGCCGAAGAAGAGGATCGGGCCGACCAGCGCCGTCGAGGCGGCGATCATGACCGAGACGCCGGCGAAGAGGACCATCACCACCCGCCGGTGGTCCACCCCCAGACCCACGGCGGCGGGCTCCCCCAGCGTGAGGACGTCGAGGGTGCGCAGCAGCGGCACGATCGCGGCGCACCCGAGGGCGACCAGGCCCGCGGTGAGCGCCAGCAGCGTCTCGTCGGGCCGCGTGAGCGAGGCGAACATCGCGTCCGACAGCACCTGGAAGTCCAGCGGGTCCAGCATGCGCTGCATCCACTCGGTGAAGCTGCGGAAGAACGTCCCGAGCACGATTCCGACCAGCAGCATCAGGTGGATCGAGCGTCGCTTGCCGCCGAAGAGCCAGGTGAACAGCAGCACGCTGAAGGCCACCATCACGACGACCTGGACCAGCCACAGCGTCAACTGGTCGAACGCCAGGAAGGCGGCCGATCCGGAGAAGAACACGATCACGGTCGAGATGAGCACGTAGAACGCGTCGAACCCCATGATCGAGGGGGTCAGGATGCGGTTCTGGGTGATGGTGTGGAACACGACGGTGGAGACGCCGACCGCCGTCGCGACGACGAGCATCGCGGCCACCGTCAGGCTGCGGATCTCCAGCGCGAACGCCAGTGACCCGGGCACGTCGGTGAAGAGGTAGACCGCGGTCAGGACGAGGACGGCCCCGCCCAGGAGCGCGAGCCGGGCCCCCGGGCTCGCCCAGGCCGCGGCGAGCCTCGTCCGGTGCAGGCCGGCAGCGGGCAGCGCGCCGGACTCCGTGACAGTGGGGTCAGTGAGCACGGCCCCGCCTCCGCAGCAGCAACCAGAGGAACAGCGCGGCACCGATGACGCCGACGATGACCGAGAGCGGGATCTCGTACGGGAAGCGCACGACGCGGGCGACCAGGTCGCAGGCGAGGACGAACACGGCGCCCAGGCCGGCCACCCACGGGATCGCCCGCCGCACGTTGTCACCGATGATCAGGCTGACGACGTTCGGGACGACGAGGCCGAGGAACGGGATCAGGCCCGCGGTGACGAGCACCGCCGCGGTGATCACCGCGATGATCACCATGCCGACGGCGACGACCCGCCGGTAGTGCAGGCCGAGGTTGGTCGCGAACTCCTCACCGAGACCGATCACGCTGAATCTGTCGGCGGCCACCCACGCGAGGACGACCATGAACCCCGCGATCCAGAGGAACTCGTACCGGCCCTGCATGACGGTGGCGAAGCTGCCCTGCGACCACTGCTGGAGGGACTGCAGGAGGTCGAGGCGGTAGGCGAAGAACGTCGTGACGGCCGCCACGATGCCGCCGAGCATGATGCCGACCAGCGGGACGAGGACGAGCTGGCGCACCGGCACGACCCGGACGACCCGCAGGAACACCCAGGTGCCGAAGAGGCCGAACGCCGCGGCCACGCCCATCTTCCCGACCACCGGCAGGCCCGGGAGGAACACCATCGTGACGAGCATGCCGAGCGTCGCGAACTCGCTGACGCCGGTGGTGCCCGGTTCCACGAACTTGTTGCGCACCAGCATCTGCATGATCAGGCCGGCGATGCCCAGGGAGGCTCCGACGAGGAGCACGGCGAGGGTCCGCGGGATCCGGCTGGCGACCAGCAGGAAGGCCGCGTCGCCGTCCCGGCCGCCGGCCAGCAGCGATGACGGCGAGACGTCGGAGACCCCGACGAACAGGCTCGCGGACGCGAGGACGACGAGGAGGACGCCGATGAGCACCCCCACCCACGTGCGGCGGGGCCGCGTGCGGGCAGGGGTGCTCGTCGGGGTCCGGTCGAGCGTCGTCACGGACGTCAGGACGACCGCTCCGCGGGAACCGCGCTCGTCATCCGGCGATCTGCAGGACGTCGTCGATCATGATCTTGGTGGTCTCGATCCCGCCGAAGACGACGTACCAGGCGGTCGGGTCCAGGTAGATGATCTGGTCCTCCTGGGCGGCCGTGGTCTGGCGGACGATCTCGTTGTCGAGGACCTGCTCCGCGGCCTGCGCGCCCTCGGCATCGGTGGCGGCGTCCCGGTCGACGACCCACAGGTAGTCGGGGTCGGTCTCCAGGAGGAACTCGAACGAGACCGGCTCCCCGTGGGTGGCGGCCTTGATGTCCTCCACCACGGGCTCGACACCGAAGGCGTCGTAGATCAGCCCGCCGCGGGCGCCGCGGGCGTCGGAGCTGTCCCCGGCCGGGGCCAGCGCGCTGAGCTCGCCACCGGAGACCATCAGGCCGAGACCGGTGCCCGCGTCGGCGGTGGCGGCCCGCGCCTCCTCGATGCCCTCGGTGACCTCGGCGATCGCGGCCTCCGCCTCGTCCTCGGCACCCAGGACCTCGCCGAGGAAGCTGGCGTTGCGCTCGAGCGTCTCGGTGTAGGTGCCGCGGAGGCTGAGGTCGACGGTCGGCGCGATCTCGCTGAGGTCGTCGTACAGCGCCGACGAGCGGCCACCGATGACGATGAGGTCGGGCTGCTGCGACTCGATCTCGACCAGGTCGGCCTCGAACAGGGTGCCCGCGTTGAAGGCGTCGTCGGCGAGGGCGTCCTCGAGGTACCCGGGCACCGAGTCGAGCGGGGCGCCTGCCACCTCGCCGCCCAGCGCGCCGATCGTGTCCAGGCTGGCCATGTCGAAGACGACGATCTTCTCGGGGTCGATCGGGGCCTCGACCGTGGTCTCCTCGTACTCCGCGTCCGCGTCCTCGTCGGCGGCGTTGACGTTGCGGTCCCACGTGAAGGAGACGGTGGCCTCCTCCTCGGCCGACGCGGTCTCGGTGGCGGCGTCCTCGCCGCAGGCCGAGAGCGCCAGGGCGGCGGCGAGGGGCAGGGCGAGGGCCGCGAACGGCCGGGCGCTGGTACGCATGGAACTCCTGTCGGCGGCAAAGGAAGGCATGCCTTAGTAAGGCGGCCCTAAACTGCCATACCGGTTTCGTAAGGGGAACACCGGGGGGCGGCCGGGGCCGCATCGTGACCGGCGGTTGGCTGCACGCCTGCTGGGCACCGACCGGCGCATGCAGACACGCACCCTCGGCTCCCTCTCCGTCCCGGCCCAGGGCCTGGGCTGCATGGGGATGAGCGAGTTCTACGGCACCGCCGACCAGGCGGAGGCGGAGCGGACCATCGCCCGGGCCCTGGACCTGGGGATCACGTTCCTCGACACCGCGGACATGTACGGGCCGTTCACCAACGAGCGGCTGGTGGGCCAGGCGATCGCCGGCCGGAGGGACGAGGTCGTCCTGGCCACGAAGTTCGGGAACGAGCGCAGCGAGGACGGCGGGTTCCTGGGCATCAACGGGCGCCCCGAGTACGTCCACCGGGCCTGCGACGCCTCGCTGCAGCGTCTCGGCGTCGACGTCATCGACCTCTACTACCAGCACCGGGTCGACACGGCCGTGCCGATCGAGGACACCTGGGGAGCGCTGCGCGAGCTGGTCGAGGCCGGCAAGATCCGGCACGCCGGCATCTCCGAGGCGGCCCCGGACACGATCCGCCGGGCGCACGCCGTGCAGCCGGTGACCGCGGTGCAGACCGAGTACTCGCTGTGGACCCGGGATCCCGAGGACGACGGCGTGCTGGCCACCTGCGCCGAGCTCGGCATCGGCTTCGTCGCCTACTCACCGATCGGCCGCGGCTTCCTGTCCGGGCAGATCCGCAGCGCCGACGACCTGGATCCGGGCGACTTCCGCCGCCGCAACCCCCGGTTCCAGGGCGAGGCGTTCGCGCAGAACCTGGAGCTGGTCGACCGGGTGCGCGAGATCGCCCACGAGAAGGGGGCGACCGCCTCGCAGCTGGCGCTCGCCTGGGTGATGGCGCAGAGCGGGCGCGGGGGGAACCCGGCGGTGGTGCCGATCCCGGGCACGAAGCGGGTGCGGTACCTCGAGGAGAACGCCGCGGCCGTCGAGGTCGCGCTCACCGACGACGACCTCCGCCGGATCGACGAGGCCGCGCCGGTCGGCGCCGCGGCGGGCGACCGCTACCCGGACATGTCGTCCGTGCACCGCTGAGGGAGGACCCGCCGCCCCCGTCAGCAGGATCCGCCGGGGGGACGCGGGAGGATGACCCGGTGCAGCCCGGGCTCGTCGTCGTCATCACCGTGGTCGCCGTGCTGCTCGTGCTGACCGGTGTGGCCTCGACGCTGGCCCGGCGACGGATCGGCCTGGTGCACCTGGGCCTGGCCGGCGTCCTCGAGGCGCTGCTGCTGGTGCAGGCGGTCGTCGCGCTCGCGGCGCTCGACTCCGACACCCCGGCCGACACCCCGACGTTCCTCGGGTACCTCTCCGGCGCCGTGCTGATCCCCGTCGCCGGGGTGCTGTGGGCCCGCACCGAGGTGACCCGCTGGGCCGGCACCGTGCTGGCCGTCGCGGGAGCGACGGTGGGCGTCATGGTCTGGCGGCTGCTCCAGCTCTGGGAGGCGACCGGTGCCTGACGACCGCACGCTGGGGGCTCCGGCGCAGCCGGGATCCGGGACCCCGGGTGCCGCGCGCGTGCTGGTGGCGCTCTACGCGGTCTTCGCGCTCGCCGCGGGAGCCCGGGCGGGTGTGCAGCTGGCCACCCGCTTCGACCAGGCGCCGCTGGCCTACCTGCTGTCGGCGCTCGCCGCGGCGGTCTACCTGGTGGCCACGGTGGCGCTGGCCCGGGGGCCGGCGGGACGGCGGGTCGCCCTGGCCGCGATCAGCGTCGAGCTCGTGGGTGTCCTCGTCGTGGGCACGCTCTCGCTGGTCGATCCGGCGGCCTTCCCGGACGAGACGGTGTGGTCGGGCTTCGGCCGCGGTTACCTGTACGTCCCGCTCGTGCTGCCGGTGCTGGGGCTGCTGCTGCTCCGCCGCAGCCGTGGGACGGCCGACCCGACCGGGCCCTGAGCCTCAGAAGTCCCCGCCCCCGAAGTCACCGCCCCCGCCGAAGTCCCCGCCCCCGAAGTCCCCGCCCCCGAAGTCGCCACCGCCGAAGTCGCCACCGCCGACGTCGCCACCGTCCTCGAATCCCTGGGCGTAGGCCTCCTCGTCCCCGCCACCGAACAGGCCGCCGTCGCCCAGCCCGCTGTCGAACAGCGCATCGGCGACCGCGGTGCCGATGACCAGGCCACCGATGGTGCCCAGCAGGCTGCCGCCGATCATGCCGCCCATCCCCATGCCGCCGCCGTAGCCGGGCCGGCCGCCGTACCCGGGGTCTGCGCCGTAGCCGGGCCCGTAGCCGCCGAGTGCCCGTTCCAGGGTGCCGGGCTGCCGCATCTCGGCGCGGGTGGCCACCCGGGCCAGGGTCTCGACGTCGTCGGTGCGCGGGCGCTCTCCGGCCGGCACGGCCGCGGCCAGCTGGGCGAGCACCTGCTGCCGCTGGTCGGTCGTGAGCTGCGCGAACGCCTCGGCGTGAGCCTGCTCGATCTGCTCCGGCGGCGCGGTGCGCAGCAGGTACCGGTACCGGGCGATGGCCTGCTCGTCCGGCAGCGGCTGCCCGTCGGGCTGCCGGGCGTAGCGCCCCGGGCCCGCCTGCCCGTACCCCTGACCTCGGGAGCCGGCGGGGTACCCCTGGCCGCGGCCGAAGAGCCGGTCGAGCAGTCCCATGACGTCCTCCTCGCGGTGTCGGTCCTGCGGTGCCCGTCGGCGCCCCGGCCCACACCCGGCCGGGCTCAGCCCTCGGCGCGGTGCAGCAGCCCGTAGGCGCCGCGGTGGAACAGCAGCGGCCGACGGTCGGCCGAGGCCCCCAGGTCGAGCACGCGGGCCACCACGATGGTGTGGTCGCCGCCGTCGTACTCGGCCCAGAGCTCGCCGTCGATCCAGGCGACGACGTCGTCGAGGACCGGGGAGCCGTGGGGGCTCGGCGTCCACGGGACCCCGGCGAACTTGTCCGGCACCGAGCGGGCGAAGTTCTGCGACACGGCGTCCTGGCCCTCGGCGAGCACGTTGATGCAGAACCGGCCGATGGTGCGCAGCCGCGCCCAGGTCCGCGACGAGCGGGCCGGCGCGAAGGCGACCAGCGGCGGGTCCAGCGACAGCGAGCTGAACGACTGGCAGGTGAAGCCGATCGGGCCCTCGTCGGTGTCCGCCGTCAGCACCGTGACGCCGGAGGCGAAGTGGCCCAGGACGTCGCGCATGGCGAGCGGGTCGACGATCCGCCGGGGCTCCCCGGAGCCGGGGGCGCTCACCGGGCGTCCAGCGAACGCGGCACGGAACGCCCGCCGGCCCGGTACAGCGAGCTGGGCAGCTCGTGCCCGACGGCGCGCTCGGTCACGCGGGCGGCGGTGAGGACGGCGTCCAGGTCCAGCCCGGTGCGCACGCCGGACTCCTCCAGCATGTAGACCAGCTCCTCGGTGGCGATGTTGCCGCTGGCGCCCGGGGCGAACGGACAACCACCGAGCCCGCCGATGGAGGCGTCCAGCTGGGTCACCCCCGCCTGCACCGCGGCCAGCGCGTTGGCCTGCCCCGTGCCGCGGGTGTCGTGGAAGTGCACGCCCACCGGGATGCCCGGGCACGCCCGGCGGACCGCGTCGAGCAGCTGCACCACGCGCAGCGGCGTCGTCGTCCCGATGGTGTCGCCCAGGCACAGCTGGTCGGCACCGGCGGTGACGGCGGCGCGGGCGACGTCGACCGTGCGTGCGATGGGCGTGCGGCCGTCGAAGGGGCAGTCCCAGGCGGTGGCGATGATGACCTCGAGCGAGCCGCCGGCGCCGTGGGCCAGGCCGGCGATCTCCCCCACCGCGGCGACGGCCTCCGCGGTCGAGCGCCCGGCATTGGCGCGGCTGTGCCCGTCGGTGGCCGACACCACGTACTCGAGGTCGGCCACCCCGGCGTCGACGGCGCGGACGGCACCGCGCGGGTTGGCCACCAGCGCCGACCAGTGCACCTCGGGCCAGCGGGCCAGCTCCGCGGCCACCTGGTCGGCGTCGGCCAGCGCCGGCACTGCCTTCGGCGAGACGAACGACGTCGCCTCGATGCGGCGCACGCCGGTGGCGACGAGCGCCTCCAGCATCTCCAGCTTGGCCTCCAGCGGGACCGGGGCCTCGAGCTGCAGGCCGTCGCGCATGCCCACCTCGCGGACGTCGACCGCCGTGGGCAGCACCAGGTCGAACTCGTTCACGGACGCCTCCTGACGGAACTCTCCGTGCATCCTGCACCCGTACGAGGTCCCCCATTGAGGCGACCCGGAACGGTTCCGTGACGCCTGCCGCACCGTTCGTCGGTGCCGTCGCGCAAGATGAGTGCAGGCGACGGAGGTGGGGATGTGATCGAGGTGGTGGATGCGCTGCCCCCTGCCGACCATGCCACCGTGTTCGCCCACGCGCCCATGGGCGTCGCACTGACCACCACCGACGGTGTGCTGATCGACGTGAACCGGGCCCTGGGCGAGCTGCTCGGCATCTCCCCCGAGGAGCTGCGCGGTCGCTCGCTGTTCGACCTCACCCACCCGGACGACGTGACCGGCGCGCGCGAGGCGTGCGCCGGCCTCAGCGCCCGGCCCGAGCAGGCGGTGCGGCAGGAGTGCCGCCTCGTCCGCCCGGACGGGCACGCCGTCCCGGTGCAGGTGGCCACCTCGTGGGTCGAGCCGGAGACGCCGGGCCGGGAGCCGCACCTGGTCATGATCATCGAGGACATCTCGGAGCGGAAGGCCCTCGAGGAGCAGCTGGTCCACCGCTCGCTGCACGACCCGCTCACCGGCCTGCCCAACCGCTCCCTCTTCCAGGACCGGCTGTGGCACGCCCTGGAGCGTGGCCAGCGGGAGCGCACGACCACGTGCGTGCTGATCATGGACCTGGACGGCTTCAAGGCCATCAACGACGAGCTGGGCCACCCGATGGGCGACCTCGTACTCGTGGCCTTCGCCGACCGGATGCGGTCGGTGCTGCGGGCCAGCGACACGGCGGCCCGCCTGGGCGGCGACGAGTTCAGCATCGTGTGCGAGAACACCGACCGGCCCGACGCCGAGGTGCTGGCCGCCCGCCTGCGCACCGCGGTGACCGCACCGCTGGAGCTCAGCGGTCAGGAGGTCTCCATCGGTCTCAGCATCGGGATCGGCTCCGCACCCGGGGGCGAGGAGCCGGCCGACGTGCACGAGCAGGTCGTCCGCGCGGCCGACGACGCGATGTACGCCGACAAGGCCCGCCGCCGGCGCGCACGGTCCCGGTCCCGCTGAGACCGGCGGGCCCGATCAGGGGCCGGACGAGGCCCAGCCCGTCGTCGCCCGGTTCCGGGCCAGGACCGCGGTGACGGCCGGCAGCGGGGCTCCGAGGAACGAGAAGGTGAGGATGAAGTCGGCCTCGTCCGCGTAGAGCGTGGACGTGCCCACCACGGCGATGAGCGCGAGCGAGGCGAGCGCGGCCAGCGCGCTGACGAAGAGCAGGTCGGCCGATCTCCGGCTCAGCAGCCGGACGGCGCCGGTGACGAGCCCGGCGGCGCAGAGCGCGCCGGTGATGACCGTCAGCACGTACACCGCGTCGTCGTCCCCGGCGGCCAGCCCGAGGAGGAAGCCGGCGGTCATCAGCGCCGTCAGGCCCGCGGTGACGAACCCCAGGACGGCGGCCGAGGTGGCGACGCCGGGTCGCCCCGGTCCCGCGGGCCAGGTCGGCACCGGTCCGGGAAAGCCCGTCCCGTATCCGGGGGGCGGGCGGTAGCCAGGGGGCGCGCCGTACCCGGGCGGCGGTCCGTAGCCAGCGGGCGGGCCGTAGCCAGGCGGGGGTCCGTAGCCAGGCGGCGGTCCGTACCCGGGCGGCGGTCCGTAGCCAGGAGGCGGGCCGTACCCGGGCGGGGGTCCGTAGCCGGGCGGCGGGCCGTAGCCGGGCGGCGGTCCGTAGGAGGGCGGCCCCGTGTAGCGCTCCTCGGAGCCGTCGGACTCCGACCCGTTCCCGTTCACGTCGCCAGTCTGCCGGGCCGCCCGCCGGATCCCCCGACGGCCGGCTCAGACGGCGCGCGGCGCGTACATGATCACGGCGACGCCGACCAGGCACAGCAGCGCGCCGGCGACGTCGTACCGGTCGGGTCGGAAGCCGTCGACCGCCATCCCCCACAGCAGGGATCCGGCCACGAAGACGCCGCCGTAGGCGGCGAGGATCCGGCCGAAGTTCGCGTCCGGCTGGAGCGTGGCCACGAAGCCGTAGGCGCCGAGCGCGATCACCCCGGCGCCGATCCAGAGCCAGCCGCGGGCCTCGCGCACGCCCTGCCAGACCAGCCAGGCGCCGCCGATCTCGGCCAGGGCGGCCAGCACGAACAGCAGGACGGAGCGCGCGACGGTCACCCCCGGACCGTAGAGCGGCTCACGCGGACGGCCGTGGCTCCCCCGCGTACGTGCCGAACTGCCAGAGGTTGCCCTCGGGGTCCCGCACCGTGACGTCGCGGGAGCCGTAGTCGGTCGTGTACGGCGCGCGCAGGATCTCGGCGCCGGCCGCGACGGCCCGGGAGTGCACGCCTTCGGGATCGGCGGTCACGACGTAGCAGGCCGCGGTGCCGGGCACGACCGGCCACGGGTCGTCGACGATGTCCCTGACCGACCCGAGCATCACGCCTCCGCCTTCGGGCCAGGCGAGTTCGGCGTGCGCGACGAGGTCGCCGTCGCGGTGCACGACCGTCTCCTGGAATCCGAGGACGTCCACGAGGAAACGGATCAGGGCGGGGGCATCAGTGGCGCGGAAGGCGGGCCAGACGGTGGGCTGAGGAGAAGTCATGCCGTGGACAGTGCCGCGGACAGCGCCCGGGTGTCTTGCACGAATCCGAACTCCCGGGCCAGCCAGCGCGTCGGCGGCAGCCCGGAGAACGCCCGCCACTCCCGCGTCAGGTGCGCCTGGTCGGCGAAGCCGGTCGCGCCGGCGAGCCCGGCCAGGTCCAGCCCCCGCCCGGCTGCCGCCCGCTCGGCCAGCGCCCGGCGGGCCCGGTCGAACCGCGCGACCCGGGCCGCCTCCTTGGGGCCCAACCCGGTCTCGGCCCGGAAGCGCTGCTCCAGGTGCCGCACCGACCAGCCCACGCGCGCGGCCACCTCGGCCACCGGCAGCCGCCCGGCCGACGCCGTCGTCAGCCGCCAGGCCTCCGCCACCTCGGCTCTGACCTCGCCGTGTCCCACCCGGCGGAGCAGCGCCTCCTCCAGGACGGCGAAGCGGGCGGGCCACCCCTCGGCGGACCGCACCCGCTCGATCACCTCCGCGCCGGTCGGGCCGAGGACGTCGTCCAGCGGGGCGTCCAGCGACGCCAGCGCCGAGGCGGGGCAGCCGAGCAGGGCGCGGGCGCCGGCCGGGGTCAGCGACAGCTGGATGCCGGACTGCCGCCCCGGGTGGGCGATGCGGGCCGGACGGGTGTGCAGCCCACCCACGAGCCCGTCGTAGCGCCCCGGGGCCTGGGCGGGGTCGGGATGGGCGGCCATCTCCAGCGGCTCGTCGAGCGCGAGGACGACGGTGAGGAAGGGGGAGGGCAGCCCCAGGTGCTCGCCGGGCGGCAGCCCCTCGTGCCGGTAGCCCACCGCGGCGGCGACGAACGGGCGCAGCCGCGGGTGCACGGGATGCACCACCGACTCCTGCCGCATCGGCCCAGCATGGTCCGCCGGGAGGGAGCGCGCACGTGCCGACCCCGTCGGCGCCCTACGACGGCTGCTCGACCGCGTCCAGGAACAGCCGCAGCGTCTCGAGGAAGACCTCGGGCTGCTCGGAGTGCACCCAGTGGCCGGCGTTCTTGACGCGGACGAGCCGGGTGGAGGGGAACAGCTCGTCCATGCGTTCCCGGTCCCGGGGGAGGACGTAGTGCGAGTTCGCCCCGGCGATCCAGAGCACCGGTCCGTCGAAGGTGGCACCGGCCGGCGGGTCCGGGAAGCCGCGCAGCTCGCCGAGGTCGCGCTCGAGCAGGTCGAGGTTGAGCCGCCACTGCCAGCCGCCGTCGGCGCCCACCCCGTCCCGGACCAGGCTCTGCAGCAGGAAGCTGCGCACCATCCGGCTCGGGACTGCGGTCCTCAGCGCGGCGTCGGCGTCGGCGCGGCTGTCCAGCGCGCTCAGGTCCATGGCCTTCATCGCGGCGATGAAGGCGGCGAACGGGGACGCCTCCTCGTCCTCGTCGTCGGTCCGGCCGCCCTGGAGCGGGTACTCGACGGGCGCGATGTCGACGACGACGAGCGCGTGCAGCAGCTCGGGCCGGCGCAGGGCGAGGGTCATCGCCACCTTGCCGCCCATCGAGTGCCCGACCAGCGTCACCGGCTCGCCGTGCGCGGCCAGCTCGGCGGCGACCAGGTCGGCCATGTCCACGTAGTCCACGCGGTCGGTCCAGGGCGAGTGGCCGTGGTTGGGCAGGTCGAGCAACGTGACCCGGTGCCCGTCGGCCAGCCCCTTGGCGATGGTGGTCCAGTTCTTGCCCTGGCCGAACAGCCCGTGCAGGAAGACCACGCGGGGCCCGGCGTCGCCCAGGGTGCGGCCGTGCAGCCGGAGGTCGTCGTCCACCCGCCCATCCCACCAGCCCGGCGCCGGGCCGGCCGCGCGGGGCACGCCGTCAGCGCGGCAGGATCTCCGCCACCTGGCGCGCCGAGTCCCAGCGGATGGACCCGCGCTGGAAGTCGCTCTGCCGACCCCCGGGCACCGCGTACTCGCCGCTGACGGGATAGCCCAGCGGTCCGCGCTCCGCGCCCTGCTGCATCCAGCGGGCGCGGATCCGACCGTAGACCTCGTGCGCGCCGGTCGCGGTGGTCGAGTAGATGGAGGCGCCGCCGGGGCGGGAGAAGTGCTGCACCCGGCCGACCCCGTCCGCCGTCCGCATCACGTCGGACGCCGGATAGCCCAGCGGTCCCCGCTCCCAGCCCAGGGCGATCCAGCGCTGCCCGATGAGGCCGTAGATCTCGTGTGCGCCGGTCGCCGGCGTCCAGTAGATGGAGGCGCCGCCGGGGCGGGAGAAGTGCTGCATCCGGCCCCTGCCGTCCGGCGTCCGGAGCTCACCGGTGACCGGGTAGCCCAGCGCCCCCCGCTCCCAGCCCAGCCGGCCCCAGCGCTGCCGGATCGCCCCGTAGATCTCGTGCGCGCCGGTCGCGGCGGTCGCGTAGATCGAGGCGCCGCCGGGGCGGGAGAAGTGCTGCATCCAGCCGCGCTTGTCCGGCGTGCGGGTCTCCCACGTGAGGGGGAGCCCCAACGGGCTCTTCCCGCGGCCGAGCGCGGAGTAGCGGCGCTCGATGGCGGTCCAGGTGACCGGGACCCTGAAGGTGCGGGCCACCCGCTCCCGCTCTTCCATGATCGGCCACATGTTCGACAGGCAGCCCTGGAGGTTGATCGACTGCTGCTGCATGGCCGGGGCGGTGCGCCCGCGCGACGGGCAGCTCTGGTGCGGGACGCCGAGCCAGTGCCCGACCTCGTGGGTGATCACGTACTGCCGGTAGAGCGGCACACCGTGCGGCCAGGTGCGCGTGGCGGTCCGCCACCGGGCGTCGTTGATGTACACCTTCCGGCCGACCCGGCAGCTGTAGAAGGCGTCGCAGCCGGGCTGGGCGCCGATGACCCGCGGCGCCGCGAGCACGAGCGTGAAGTTCCCGCCCGAGGGCACCCGCACGAAGTCGATGCTGCCGCCCAGGCTCCATCCGCGCGGGTCGCGGAGGGTCGCGGCCGCCACAGCGGCGAACTGCGACACCTTCCCGGAGACGGTCCCCTGCGTGGTGATCGAGTACGTGATGGTCCGGTGAGCGGCCGCCTGCGCGGCCGGACCGACCGGCAGCAGCACCGAGCCCACCGCCAGCACCACGACCAGCAGTGCCCGCCACGTCCTGGACATCGGCTCTCCCTGTCGTCCGCGGACCCGCCCGCGTGGTGGGCCGCGGGTCCGCCCGCAGCCGGCCGGGCCCAGGAGGCGTCCGGCACTGCGGCGGCACGCTAGGGGCAGCCGGGGAGGCACCGCGGGCTCCGACACGCAGGAGCGGCGGCCACCGCCTCCTGCGCACCAGGGGCCACGCGGTCAGCGGGGGAGCACCTCCGTGGCGCCGGTCGAGGCGTTCCAGCGGATCGAGCCGCCCTGGAAGTCGCTCTGCCGGCCGCCGGGCACGTCGTACTCGCCGCTGACGGGGTAGCCCAGCGATCCGCGCTCCCAGCCCTGCTCGGCCCAGCGCCCCCGGATCGCGCCGTAGACCTCGTGCGCACCGGTGCTCGGGGTCCAGTAGATGGACGCACCGCCCGAACCCGCGAAGTGGTTGAACCGGCCCACCCCGTCCGGCGTCGGCAGCTCACCGGTCACCGGGTAGCTGAGCCGGCCCCGCTCCCAGCCCAGCTGGCCGTACTTCGCCCGGATGGCCCCGTAGACCTCGTGGGCGCCGGTCCACGGGTGCCAGTAGATGGACCCACCGCCGGAACCCGCGAAGTGGTTCATCCGCCCCGTCCCGTCCGGGGTCGGCAGCTCACCGGTCACCGGGAAGCCGAGCGGGCCCAGCTCCCAGCCCGTCTGGGCCCAGCGGGACCGGATCCCGCCGTAGATCTCGTGCGCTCCGGTCGACGGCGACCAGTAGATCGACGCGCCGTCGGAGCGGTTGTAGTGCTGCATCCAGCCGCGGTCGCCCGGCGTCGGCAGCTCCCAGGTCACCGGGCCGCCGAGCAGGCCGCCTGCCTGTCCCAGGTCCCGGTAGCGCCGCTCGATCGCCGACCAGTTCACCGAGACGCCCATGCGCTGCCCCGCCCGCTCCTGCTCGGCGATGACCGGCCACACGTTGGCCAGGCAGCCCTGCAGCGAGATCGACTGCTGCTGCATCACCCAGGCCGTGCGGCCCTGGGCCGGGCAGTCGGTGTGCGGGATGCCGATCCAGTGCCCGACCTCGTGCAGGATCACGTAGCGCTGGTAGTCGGCCAGGCTGTGCGTCCAGGCGTCGGTGCCGAACCGCCAGCGCTCGTCGTTGATGTAGACCGAGCGTCCCACCCGGCAGCTCCACTGGGCGCTGCAGCCGGGCGCCGCGTTCGCGATCACCGACGGGGACGCCAGGATCAGGTCGAAGTCGCTGCCGGAGCCCACCTGCTGGAACGCCAGGGTGCCGCCCAGGCTCCACCCGCGGGAATCGCTCAGGGCGTCGCGGGCGACGGCCGCGAACTGCCCGGGGTCGGCGGCCACCCCGCCCCGTGTGGAGACGGTGTAGGTGACCGTCCGCTCGGCGGCGGAGGCTCCGGTCGGGGTCAGCACGACTGCGGCCAGGGCGACGACGAGGCTGAGGACGATGCGAGCAGCTCTGGTCATGGGATTCTCCGGCGTGGACGGTCGCCCACGCATCCGGTCGACGTCGGAGCCGGCACCCGGAGGCTGTCCGGCTTCTGTCGTCACCTGGTCTATCGCATCCACCCCTGCCCGGTCGATGTCGATCCCGTGACGAATCGCCCGACGGCACGTCCAACGCCTGCGCACGGGCGTCTCCCCCTGCCTCTACCGTGCCGAGGACCGACGAAGGGGACACACGATGCCGGGACGGCGCCGGAGCACCAGTAGCCGCAGCACGACCCGCACCCGGGCGGCCGCGCCGCGCACGCGTGCGGCCGCCAGACCCAGCAAGGCCGCGCCCGAGCTGCCCGTCGCAGGGCCGGGGCAGCGGGTCTGGGTGCTGGCCGTGCCGTTCCGCGCCCCGGCCCCGGGCGCGGTCTGGCACGCCGGGCTGCAGGCGCACGTCTGGGTCGGCGGAGAGCTGCCCGCCGCGCTCGTGCCCTACGACCCGCCGCCCTACAGCTTCGAGCGCTTCGTCGAGGACGAGCTCAACGACTCCCCGCGCCCGCTGCCCGGCGCGCGCCCGCTGACCCCGCGCGACCAGCAGTGCGACGGCGCCGACGTCGTGGCCGCCCACGCGGCAGCCGGGGGGCGGGTCTTCCTGCTCGGGGACGACCCCGGCGTCGGCAAGACCGGTACGGCGATCCTGGCCGTCAAGGCCATCGCCGAGCAGCGCGACGTCCGGCGGGTGCTGGTCGTGGCCGACCGGCCAGCAGCGATCACGATCCCGCACTGGTCCCGCTCGATCGCCGGGTTCGGCGACGGCGGCCTGCGCTGGTGCGTCACCACCTGGGACCGGCTGGGCAAGGTGGCGGCGGTGCAACGGGCGACCGGCGCGCGGTTCGACGTCGTCGTCGCCGACGAGGCGCACATGGTGCGGCACACGACCACGCAGCGCTGGAAGCACTGGAAGGCCGTGTCCGGCGCCGCCCGCGTCAAGGACGCGCCCTACGTGCTGGCCTGCACCGCGACGCCGGCGCACACCCCGCTGGAGCTGCCCTACCTGGCGCCGCAGTTCGCCGCCCAGCACGGGGACCCGCTGAAGGACTGGGCCGACCTCCCCGCGCGCCTGGCCGCGCGAGGGTTCCACGTGGAACGTGGCCGCTACGGCTGGCAGTGGACCGAGGACGCCGACGAGCGACGGGCCGATCTCGCGACGCTGCAGGGCTGGCTGGCCGAGGCCGAGCCGCCGGCGACGCTGCACCGTCCCGCGCCCTGGGGCGCGGTGTCGGTGGGTGGGGCCCCGGTGGCGCTGACGCCGGCCGAGCGGGCGTCCTACGAGGCGGAGTGGTCGGAGTTCCGGGCGGAGATGCAGCTGGCACGGCGCTCCCGGCAGACCGCCCGGGGTCGGGCCGCGCTGCTGCGCTTCCGGCAGAAGGCGGGGCTGATCCGGGTCCAGGCCACGGTCGACTGGGTCAAGGCGCAGGTCGAGTCGGAGCGGCAGGTGACGGTGTCGGTGGAGTTCGTGGAGACCGCGGCCGACCCGATCCGCGAGGCGCTGCTGGCGGCCGGCATCGAGGTGGCCGGGATCTACGGGCGGGACCGGTTCGACGTGGAGGCCGAACGGCTGCGCTTCCAGCGGGGCGAGGCGCAGGTGTGCGTGTTCACCGTGACCGCCTCGATCAGCCTGCACGCCGGGGAGCTGCTGCCCGACGGGTCGCACGCCTCCGAGCTGCCGCGGGTCGGGCTGTTCCACCAGCCGCGGTTCTCCGGCATCCAGGCCCGCCAGGTCACCGGTCGCACGCACCGCGACGGGAGGACCTCACCGTGGCTGGTCGCGTTCGCCGAGGACACGGTGGAGGAGCAGGTCGCCCGGGTGATGGTGGAGCGGCTGGCGGTCACCGGCTCGACGGCCGGTGCCGACACCTCGGCGCTGCAGGAGATCGCCGAGCTGCTCGAGGCCGACTGGCTGCCCGCGACGGCGCTCAGCGAGAGCTGAGCGTCAGCCCTCGCCTCCGCCGCCCTCGAGCACGCGGTAACGCGTGCCGTCGATGGGCTGGGAGTCCGTGAAGTAGTCGGACCCGACCACGGCCGGGACCGAGCCGGAGCTCTCCACCGCCTCCGCCGTCAGGCCACGGGGCGTCAGGCCCCCGGGCTCGACCGCCGCCACCGGCTGCCCTCCCGGGCTGTCGGCCACGTAGGCGCAGGACTCGGCGAGGTCGTCGACGGCATAGCAGTGTCCCGGCGCCGCCATGACCCAGGTGTCCGCCAGCTCCGGCTGCTGCTGCACCACGTCCCTGGGCAGCGCACCCGGCCGGAGGAAGACGTGGACCGGCTGGTCGACGAGGTAGCTGTTGAGGTTGTACGTGCTGGGCCGGGTGCCGAGGAAGGCCTCGACCGGCAGGTCCCCGCGCATGGCGCCGACGTCGTTCACGCTCGCACCGACGAGGAAGGTGCCACGTCGCTCGTCGGCCAGCCGCGCCGGAGCGTCGGGGACCCGGACGTCGCGGTACACCTCGTCCGGCACGAACTCCCACACCACCTGGTGCGTGACCGTGCCCTCGTCGTGCTGCGTGTGGACGACGGCGGGCTCCCCGGTGAACCGGCCCCGCGCGACCACGTAGGAGTCGCTGATCAGCTCGTCGGCGGTCGGGACCACCTCCATGACGAGGGACCCGGTGACCGACATCGTGGGCAGCGGCTCCCGCGCCGTCGGCTCGGGCTCCTGCGCGCCGCAGCCCGCGCCGGCGGCCACGACGAGGGCGCAGACGGCCGCGGCACCGCGTGGACGCATCACGGAGTTCGTCGTCCTGACATGGCTCGCATGTGTAGTCGCAGCGAGTGGCGGCGTCGAGCACTTCCGCCACGCTCCGCGTCGACCGCGCGATGCCATGATCGCGTCGTGCCCCCGCCCTCCACGCTCTCGGCCCGGCTGGCCGTGGCGCACGTGGCGCGGTCGGCGTCGGGCGAGCCCCTGGACCGGTCCCTGCGCGTGACCCTCAACTTCCACCCGGACCGACTGGTGGACGGCGCCACCGTGCTGGACCGGCTGGCCCGCGACGGCCGATACCGGTCGCAGTTCGAGACCGGCACCAGCAACGGCGGGCTCACCGCGCACCCCGGCGGCGCCCGCTGGGGCTGGGAGCAGCGCATGTTCGGGCACGCCTACGACGACGCCCCGGCCGCCGAGCGCCCCAAGTACGGGGGGTTGAACCACCGCCGTCGGCGCATCGGCGCGGCTCCCCGGTTCGGCTCGGCACACCTCCGCCTGACCGGAGCTGTCCTGGACCGCACCACCTTCTGCTTCCCGGACTCCGTCTTCGAGCCCACCACGATGGCGACCGCCGACCGGTTCGGGCTCTTCCCTCTCGTCGAGCGGTTCGAGGCGCGCCCGCTCACCGACGAGATCGAGGCCACCGAGGGCGGGCTGCTCGACGACTACGTCGAGGCGCACGTCCACGGCCCCGTCCACCTGGCGGCGGACGTGGAGGCCGTCGTCCTCGATCCCTGCTTCCGGGGCTCGCCGACCGAGTCCCGGGCCCGGGCGCTCGGCGTCCCCGTGGAGTGGCACGAAGGACGGCGGCTGACGGTGGAATCGCTCGCCACGCACCCTCTGTTCCGGGGCCCTCGCACGGTCGACGTCGGCCGCCGGATCGCGGAGGCCGGGCTGCTCGACGCCGCGATCATCGGCCGCGCGGCGCAGGCGGCCGTCGAGGACCCGCAGGACCTCAAGCGCGTGTGGCACTGCGTCGCCCGGTTCGGGACGCCGCTCGAGGGCTGAGCTATCGGCGTCAGGCGGAGCTGCCGTTCTGCGCGGCGCCGTCGCCGTCGGCGGAGATCGGGACGCGCGTGACGCCGTCGGTACCGGTGGCGCCGCCCAGCCGGCGCAGCAGCGCGGCGACGTCGATGCCGGTGATGTCGCCGGAGAGCTGCAGACCCTGCGCCACGTTGGAGGCGACGGACTTGCCGAGTGAGCCCGCGCCGTCGGTGGAGATGACGGTCATCTTCTCCACGGCCGACAGCGGCGCGGCGGCCGCGCCGACGACGTCGGGCAGGACCTTGACCAGCATCTCCAGGATGGCCGCCTCGCCGTACTTGGCGAAGGCGTCGGAGCGGGCGTCCATCGACTCGGCCTCGGCCTGACCGCGGGCCAGGATCGCGGCCGCCTCGGCGGCACCCTCCCGCTCGACGGCGTCGGCGATCGCCTGGCGGCGCAGCTTCTCCGCCTCACCGCGCTTGGCGCCCTCGATCGCCTCGGCGTCGGCCAGGGCCGAGCGGCGGGCCCGCTCGCCCTCACCGGAGAGCTTGGCCTGCTCGGCGGCGGCCTGCGCGGCAGCGATGGTCGCCTGTCGCTGCGCCTCGGCGGTGAGGATCGCCGTGTTCTTGCGCCCCTCCGCCTCCTGCTCGACCTTGTAGCGCTGCGCGTCGGCGGGGCGGCGCACCTGGGTGTCCAGCTGCCGCTCGGTCAGCGCCGCCGTCCGCTCGGCGACCTTCTCCTGCTCCATGAGGATCGCCTGGTCCTGCGCGGCCTGCGCGAGCGGACCGGCCGCGGCGGCCCGCGCCTTGGCGGCGTCGGTCTCGGCGGTGATCTCGGCCTGCTTCAGCGCCAGCTGCCGCTGCGAGATCGCGATGGCCTCGTCGGCCAGCAGCTGCTCCTGCTGGGACGCCTGCCGGGCCCGCGCCTCGGCGATGCTGGCCTCCTTGAGCACCCGCGCGGCCTCGGGGCGCCCGAGGTCGGCGAGGTAGGAGCCCTCCGCCTGGATGTCCTGCAGCTGGAAGGTGTCCAGGACCAGGCCCTGGCCGGTCAGCGAGGACTCGGCCTCCTCGGCGACGGCGGAGGCGAACGCCGCGCGGTCGCGGATGATCTCCTCGATGGTCAGCCGGCCGACGATCGAACGCAGCGCACCGGCCAGCACCTCCGAGGTGAACGTGTCGATGCCCTCCTGCTGGTTCAGGAACCGCTGCGCGGCGGCGCGGATGGAGTCCTCGGTGCCACCGACCTTGACGATCGCGACGCCCTCGAGGTCGCACTTCACGCCCTGCTTGGACACCGCGCCCCGGATGCCGACCGGGATCCGGCGGCTGGACAGGTCCATCGTGTGCAGCTTCTGGACGACGGGCAGCACGAAGACGCTCGCGCCCATCACCACCTTCTGGCCCGAGGAGTCGCGGGAGACGACGCCGGACTCGCTGGTCACCTGCCGCCCCTGCCGGCCGGTGACCAGGAACGCCTGGTTCGGGCCCGCCACCTTGATGCGGGAGAGCACGAGCAGGACCAGCAGGACGACCAGGACGGCGATGCCGCCGATGGCGTAGACCAGCGTCACGGGGATTCGCCTCCGGGCAGGGGATGGGCTTCGGGGGCGGTCGAGACGACCTCGACCGCGGTGTCGCTGAGGGCTTCGACCACGTAGACCGGCGTCCCGGTGGGCAGCGGTACGTCGCTGCGGGCGGAGAACTTGAGCTGCTGGCCGGCGAGGGTCAGCCGCACCTCGCCGTAGCCCGGGCTGGGCACGGCGGAGACGACGACGCCCTGGGCGCCGACGAGGGAGTGGCGGGTCAGCGTCGGCTGGGTCGGCATGTCCTTCAGCGCGCGGGACAGCCGGATCGCCCCCCACGCGAGCGGGACGGCGACCGCGAGGCCCACGGCCAGCGCGAGCAGGGCGGCGACGGCGTCGGGCAGGTCGCCGGGCAGCAGACTGGTGGCGGCCGCACCGCCGAAGCCGATCCCGCCGAGCAGGGCCGCGATCGCCGGCACCGAGAAGGGTCCGTCGGCGTCGACGTCGCCGATGCCCAGGTCGCCGATCTCGCCGACGAACAGCGAGAGGACGAGCACGACCAGGCCGAGGACGCCGATGACGAGGAAGACCGCTGCCACTCCGTGCGCCCTCCCGTCGGCCTGTGACCAGCACCCTTCCAGTTGCGGCACGGCAGCGGCAAGGAAATCCACCGTCGGGTGAACGGGGCCTCCGGCGGCGCTCGGGTGGCGGGGGCAGGCTGCCGCAGCACCCGTTTCCACATGAAGGGCCGGCGGACGGGGTACCGGCCGCCGCATGGCCACGCCTCCCACGTCCACCGCCACCCTGCTGCCACGCGGCCTCGTCGCCGGCCTCGCCGGCACGGTGGTGATGACGGCCTTCCAGAAGCTGATCGAGATGCCGCTGACCGGGCGACGGGACAGCTTCGCCCCGGCGGACCTCGCCGAGACGGTGACGCCGGTCCACCCCCGCTCCTCCACCGGACGGAAGCGCCTGAACTACGCCGCACACTTCGCCCTGTCCGGCCTGTGGGGCACGGCCTACGCGGTGGCCGCCGCCCGGGGCCTGCGCGGACAGCGGGCGGTGCACAGCGTCTTCGCCGTGGTCTACGCCGGCGACCTCGTCGCCAACACCGCCCTGGGGCTGTACCGCCCGCTGCGGTGGTCGGGCGGGGACTGGGTGGTCGACGTGGTCGACAAGTACGTCCAGGCCCAGGCCACCGGCGCGGTGTTCGACCAGCTGCTCGACCCGGCGGGGTGACCGCGGCCGACCCAGCAGCGCCGACAATGGGGGAGTGAGGCGCGAGGCGAGCATCCTGCACCTCGACCTCGACGCCTTCTTCGCCGCGGTCGAGCAGCGGGACAAGCCCTCGCTGCGCGGGCGGCCGGTCGTCGTCGGCGGCGTCGGCGGGCGCGGCGTCGTCGCCACGGCGTCCTACGAGGCCAGGGCCTACGGCGCCCGCTCGGCCATGTCGACGGCGGAGGCCCGGCGGCGTTGCCCGTCGGGCACGGCGTTCCTGGGCGGCCGGTTCGCCGCCTACCGCCGGACGTCCGACGTCGTGATGGGGTTGCTGCGCGAGCTGTCACCGCTGGTCGAGCCGGTCTCGATCGACGAGGCCTACGTCGACCTGGCCGCCGGCGGACACGACCTCTCGGTGGACGGTGTGACGGAACTGGGGCGGTCCCTCAAGGCCCGCATCGCCGCGGCCACCGGGGGAGTGACCGGCTCGGTGGGCATCGGGTCGTCGAAGCTCGTCGCCAAGATCGGCTCGGACCTGCACAAGCCCGACGGGCTGGTCGTCGTGCCGCCGGGCACGGAGCTGGACCTGCTGCACCCCCTGCCGGTGACCCGGCTGGGCGGCGTCGGCCCGGCGACGGCGGAGCGGCTGCACCAGGTCGGCGTGAAGACCGTGGGCGACCTGGCCGCCAAGTCGCTGGCCGACCTGGTCGCGCTCGCCGGCCGGGCGCACGGGGCCGGCCTGCACGCGCTGGCCCGCGCGGAGGACGAGCGCGCCGTGGTGCCCGACCGCGAGGCGAAGTCGGTGTCGCACGAGGAGACCTTCGAACGCGACCTCACCGACCTCGCCGTCCTCGGCCGGGAGATCGACTCGATGGCCACCCGCGTGGGCAAGCGGCTGCGGGACTCGGCGTTCTCCGGCCGCACGGTCACGCTCAAGCTGCGCCGCTACGACTTCACCACCCTCACCCGCTCGCAGACGCTGCCCCAGCCGACCGACGACCCCCGCCAGATCGCCGCGATCGCCCGCCGGCTGCTGGCCGACGCCGGCGCCGAGGGCGGCCTGCGGCTGCTCGGCGTCGGGGTGTCCGGTCTGTCGCTCTACGCCCAGGGCGACCTCTTCGCCGAGGACGACGACGGCTCGCCGATGGCCGCCACCGAGGAGGCCGTGCCGGACGACGCCCCTCCCGAGCCGCCGCTGCCCGCCGACAAGCGCTGGTGGCCGGGGCAGGACGTGCGACACGAGGACCTGGGCGCCGGCTGGGTGTGGGGCCGCGGGCTGGGCCGGGTGACGGTCCGTTTCGAGGGGCCGTTGACCACACCGGGACCGGTGCGCACACTCGCCGCGGACGACCCGCTGCTGCAGGCCGCCGATCCCCCCGACTGGAGGCCGCCGGCATGACGGAACGTTCGTGGTGGGGCTGGGGCACCACCGACCAGGCGCTGAACGACGAGGAGTGCATCGCCCGCGCCGCGGCGCTGCCCGGGCTGCCCGACCGCCCGCGCCCGGTCCCACGGCTGGCCGACGTCGTCCTGCCCACGTCCCGGGTGACCGCGCCGGACGGGCTGCCCGTGTCCACCGACCACGACGACCGGGCCCGGCACGCCTACGGGAAGGCCTACCGCGACGTCGTCCGGGCGCTGTCCGGCGAGCTGCCGGGCGCCCCGGACGCCGTCGCCCACCCGGCGGAC
The DNA here is from genome assembly GCF_054051075.1 of Blastococcus sp. SYSU DS0617. Classification (NCBI taxonomy): domain Bacteria; kingdom Bacillati; phylum Actinomycetota; class Actinomycetes; order Geodermatophilales; family Geodermatophilaceae; genus Blastococcus; species Blastococcus sp. SYSU DS0617. The sequence continues at coordinate 189,814 of NZ_JBJHAO010000003.1, read as the reverse complement.
GAGGACGACGTGGTGCGGCTGCTCGACTGGGCGTCCACGGCCGGCGTGGTGGTGGTGCCCTTCGGCGGCGGGAGCTCGGTGGTGGGCGGCGTCGAGTACCGCGGCGACCGGCCGTGGCTGTCGATGGACCTCACCGCGCTCGACCGGGTCCTGGAGATCGACCGGGTCAGCCGCGCGGCCCGCATCCAGGGCGGGGCGCTCGGGCCGGTGCTCGAGGAGCAGCTGCGCCCGCACGGCCTGACGCTGCGGCACTTCCCGCAGAGCTTCGAGTTCTCCACGCTCGGCGGCTGGCTGGCCACCCGGGCCGGCGGCCACTACGCCACGGTGCTCACGCACATCGACGACCTGGTCGAGTCGATGCGCGTGGTCACACCGGTCGGCATCAGCGAGTCGTGGCGGCTGCCGGGCTCGGGTGCCGGCCCGTCGCCGGACCGGATGTTCCTCGGCTCCGAGGGCACGCTGGGCGTGATCACCGAGGCGTGGATGCGCCTGCAGGACCGGCCCCGCTTCAAGGCCTCGGCGTCGGTGACCTTCCCCGACATGGCGACGGCGATCGGCGCCGTCCGCACCATCGCGCAGTCGGGGCTCGCCCCCGCCAACTGCCGGCTGCTGGACACCGGCGAGGCGGCCACCTCCGGCGCCTCGACGTCCGGGGGCTGCGTGCTGGTACTGGGGGTCGAGTCGGCGGCGCACCCGGTGGAGAGCCGGCTGGAGGAGCTCACCGGCCTGGCCCGCGACGCCGGCGGGGTCGTCGCCCCGCGTCGCGAGGGCGCCCGGGACGCGACGGCCGACGCGTGGCGGTCGTCGTTCCTGCGGGCGCCCTACGGCCGCGACGGGCTGGCGCGGATGAGCGCGATCGTGGAGACCTTCGAGACGGCGACCACGTGGGACCGCGTCGAGGAGCTGTACGCGGCGGTGCAGGACGAGGTGGGCGCCGCGCTGCAGGAGGTCACGGGCGCCACTGGGTTGGTCAACTGCCGGTTCACCCACGTCTACCCCGACGGGCCGGCGCCCTACTTCACGGTGGTGGGCATCGGCCGGCCCGGCTCCGAGGTCGCCATGTGGGACGACGTCAAGACCGCCGCCATGGAGGTGCTGACCCGGCTGGGCGGCACGGTGACCCATCACCACGCCGTCGGCCGCGACCACCGCCCCGGCTACGACCGGCAGCGCCCCGAGCCGTTCGCCGCCGCGCTGCGGGCCGCGAAGGGGGCGCTCGATCCGGCCGGCGTCCTCAACCCCGGCGTCCTGCTGGACCCCGTGTAGAACGGGACCCGTGACCGAACAGAACGCGTGGCTGCGGATGACCGAGGAGGACCCGGAGCACTCGGCCGCCTACGTGCAGCGGTTCCGCACGCTGGCGGAGCAGGGGATGGACCTCGTCGGCGAGGCGCGGCTGGTCGACGCGATGCTGCCGCGCGGCTCGCGGGTGCTCGACGCCGGCTGCGGGCCCGGCCGGGTGGGCGCGTTCCTGCACGACGTCGGGCACTCGGTGGTGGGGGTGGACGCCGACCCGGTGCTGATCGCCGCGGCCGAGGAGGACCACCCGGGCCCGCGCTGGCTCGTCGGCGACCTGGCCGAGCTCGACCTGCCCGCGCAGGGGATCGACGCCGCCTTCGACGCCATCGTGTGCGCCGGCAACGTCATGACGTTCCTGGCCGAGAGCACCCGGACCGACGTGCTGCGCCGGATGCGGGGCCACGTCGCCGCCGACGGGCGCGCCGCGATCGGCTTCGGGGCCGGCCGGGGCTACGAGTTCGACGAGTTCCTGGCCGACGCGCGGGCCACCGGCTGGGCCGAGGACCTGCTGCTGTCCACCTGGGACCTGCGGCCCTTCACCCCGGACGCCGACTTCCTCGTCGCGGTGCTGCGCCCGGTCTGAGGCCCGCCGACAGGGTGCGCGGATGCGCCACTCGCGGCGGCAGGACGGCGCATCGGCGCTCCACGTCGACCGGGGGCAGGGGTCAGAGGCGGCCGTTCGCGCGCAGCAGGACCAGCGCGTTCACCGTCCGGTGGCCGCGCCACTCCAGGGCGGCGGCGGGGGAGTAGCTGTCGAAATCGACGGTCCAGCCGCCGTCGGGCTGCTGCCCCGCGGCCAGCCGGTCCAGTTCGGCGTCCACCACGGCCGGCGCGAAGAGCTCCCGGGCCGGCCCACCGGGGAGGGGCGCGAAGTCCAGCGGCCGCATGAACTCGTCCTCGGCGCCCCCGGCCACGTGCAGCGTCCCGTCGGCCGGGATCAGCTCTCGCAACCCGTCCAGCAGCGCCCGCGCCTCGTCCGAGGCCGCACCGGAACGGCCCGCCGCGTCGAGGAACTGCACCGCGAAGGCCAACTCCATGGCGTTGACCGACGCGTCCAGGGCCGCGATGGCGCCCAGGCAGTACGCCGTCGCCCGCGCGAGCCACGCGTGCTCCGCCACCGCCCGGTCCGCCGCCGCCACCAGGTGGGCGGTCGCCGCCACCACGGCGGTGATCTGCAGCGAGGACGTCGTCGGATCCGCCTGCGCCCAGAACGGTGCGCACGCCGCCGGATCGGGCACCGGCAGCGCGAACGGCAGCCCGCCGTCGGGCAGGCAGACCGAGGCCAGCCAGTCGCAGACCTGCGCGGCCCGCGGCGTCGTGGCCGGCGCCAGGTCGGCGAACGCCTCCAGCGCGTGCAGCGCACCGCCGGGCTGGCTGCTCCCCGAGCGCAGGTCCGGCTCCAGACCCCAGCCGTAGCCACCGTCGGCGTTCCGGTAGCCGTCGACGGCGGCGACCACGGCGCCGGGATCCCCCGACCCGGTCAGCAGGTCGAAGCGGCGGCGGTCGAGCAGCCGGCCGGCGGATGCCAGGAACGCGGCGGCGGCGGAGAGGTCCACGGTCACGGCGACGATCCTGCCCGGGGGTGCCAGACCGGGGCAGCCGCCGGCGGCAGCACGGCCGCCGTCGTCCACGGTGGAGAACCGGGCGGCGCGACGACCTCGACGGGGCCGTCGGCCGAGTCCAGCCGGTGCAGGTAGGGGCCGGGATCGGGCGCCGGGGCCGGCGCCGACGGGTCCCGCGGGGCGGCCAGCAGCTCGTGCGCGGTCTGCGCCAGCGACAGCTCGCCGTACCAGCCGCCGCCCTCGTCGCGCTGCCGCACCAGCGCCGCCAGCACCGTCGCGGCCGCCAGGTAGCCGGTCGCGTGGTCCAGCGCCTGCGCCGGCAGCGCCCCCGGCTCCTCCGGCGTCCCGTACAGCATCGCGATGCCCGTCGCGGCCTGCACCAGCGAGTCGAAGCCCCGCCGGTCCGCCCACGGCCCGCGCAGCCCCCACGCCGACAGCCGGACGACGACCAGGTGCGGGTGCCGCTCCGCGAGCGCCGCGGGATCCATGCCGAAGGCCTCCAGCGCGCCCGGCCGGTAGCCCTGCACCACCACGTCCGCCACCGCCAGCAGCTCCTCCACCCGCGCCCGCTCCCGTGCGTCGGCCAGGTCCAGCACCACGTGCCGCTTGCCGGCGCCGGTGTCCACCAGGCCGTCCCGCAGATCGGGGTGCCGGGGCCCGTCCACCCGCAGCACGTCCGCGCCGTGCGAGGCCAGCACCCGCGTCGCCACCGGCCCGGCGATGACCCGCGTCAGGTCCAGCACCCGCAGTCCGCGCAGCGCACGTCGCCGCGGCGCACCCTCGGCCACCCGGCGCAGGCTCAGCAGCGGCAGCCCGGCCGCCGCACGCCCCTGCGGAGAGCCCGCCCACTCCTCCGGCGTCCGGACGGCGGCCGCGGCACCTCCGGCCGCGACCACCGCGCTCTCCAGCTCCTCGGCCGCCCATCCGCTCGCCGCGGCCGCCACCGCGTCGACGTCGTCCGAGCCGAGGACCGCGGCCGCAGCCGCCCGGTGGTGCGGATAGTTCCCGTGCAGCCGCAGCCAGCCGTCGGCGGTCCGCCAGAACCGGGACAGCGGCGCGAAGCCCATGCCCACCGGACGCCCACCCAGCCGGGCGTACCGCTCGCTGCGCACCGCCAGGCCGGCATGCGCCGCGTCGAGCCGGACCGGAGCGCGGTCCCCGGTGAGCACCCGCGCCGCGGCGAGCTGCGCCGCGACCGCGCCGAGCACGAGCCCGGACACGGCGAGCGGTCCGCCCAGCCCGGTCTCCCCGTGCACCTCGACCGGGACGTCCATCGGCACGCCGGTCTCCCGCGCCACCGCGGCGACGAGCGCACTCACCGGGCCTCGATGCGCACCGACGGGTCCGTGCACCACGCCCGGACCGACGGCCACGAGCCGTAGCCGGCGGGCAGGTCCAGGTGCCGGCCGCCGGGGATCACGTCGGCGTCGATGCCGAAGGTGCCGGCGTACAGCGCCGCCGCACCGCCCGGGAAGTAGGGGTCGTCGTCGCTCGCCACCAGCCGCACCCGCGCGCGCAGGTCCGCCGGGAGCGGCGTCGTCTCGATGCCGGCCGGGGCGAAGGCCGCCACCTCGGGGTGCTCGCGCAGCACGTCGGCCGACGGCGGCGCCACCAGCAGCACCCGGTCGGGCTGCAGCGCCCCCAGCGTGGGCACCGCCTGCCACCACAGCAGGACGGCGAGGCTGTGGCACACCAGGACCCGCTCGCCGTCGCTCCCGAGGGCGCCCAGCTCCGACCGCAGGAGGTCCAGCCAGTCGCCGATCACCGGGACGTCGGGCTCCGGGAACTGCGGGTACCGCACCTCGTGCCCGTCGCCGGCGAGCCGCTCGGCCAGCCAGCGCTGCCAGTGCCCCTCCGGCCGGCGGTTCTCCCACCCGTGCACGATCAGGACGTTCACCCGTCCGTCCTCGCGGGCTCCACACCCAGCGCGAGCACCAGCGCCAGCACGGTGCCCGGGTCCTCCAGGCGCGGACCGTACAACTGGCGGAGCTGGGTCATCCGGTAGCGCACGGTCTGCGGGTGCACGAAGAGCTCCGCGGCGACGGCGTCACGCCGGCCCTGGTGCAGCAGCCACGAGCGCAGCGTCTCGGTCAGCTTCTCCCGGGCGCTCTCGCTCAGCCCGTCCAGCGGGGCGAGCGCCTGGGCCCGCAGGTCGGCCAGGGCGGACTCGTCGGCCCGCAGGACGAGCTCGGCCAGTCGTGCCTCGGTGTCCAGCGGACCGCCCTCGGCCGCCGTCCACCCCAGCTGCCGCGCCCGCAGCGCCCGCGCGTAGGAGGCGTCGACCTCGTCCCACGGCCGCGCGGGACCTACCACCGCCTCCGCCTCGCGCAGGGAACGCATGAGCGCCGGCCGGGAGCGGCCCTCGGCGTCCGGGACGAGGAGGGTCACCAGCTCGCCGGAGGCGCCGGCGCCGGGCACCTCCTCGGTGGGCCGCAGGGTCCGCGCGTCCAGCGAGCCGAGCGCGGTCCGCACCCGCGCCTCCGGCACGATCACCGCCGTCAGCGTCCGCGGCAGCGGCCAGTCGGCCCGCTCGGCGGCCGCCTCCTTCTCCTGGCGCGACCCGTGGCCGAGGAGCACGTTGGCCAGCCGCTCGCGGTAGCGCTCCCGCACCCGCCCCGTGGTGGCCAGCTCGTCGCTGTGGCCCGCGACGCTCGAGGCCGACAGCTGGTCGATGTAGGCGAAGACCAGCTCCGCGAAGTGGGCGAGCTGCTCCGCGGAGAGACCGGCCCGCACCCCGCTGTCGGCCATGTGCCGCCAGGACACCCGTGCGCCGACCCGGTAGGCACCGAGCAGCGCGTCCATCGACCGACCGCTGCGGGCCTCGCCCCGGCCCAGCGCGTAGGCGCCGTCCAGCGCCGGCTGGATGGGCGTGCTGGCGTCGCCGTGCCCGCCGTCGGACGCCAGCTCCAGGAAGCCGCCGAGGGCGAGCTGGACGGCGTTCTCGATGTTCCGGCCCATCTCGCCGCTGAACGCGTCGGTGTAGCTGGGCACCTCGACGACGATCGCGGCGACCGTCTGCTCGGCGACCGCCGGCAGCTCACGTCGCATCTCGTCGGCGACCGGGGCCGGGATGCTCAGTGCTGGGTCCGCCATGCCGCGCCTCTCTTGTTCGCAGAGAACAGAACATAGCGGCTGATTCACGTCCGTCACACAGGTAACTGATGTGCAGGTTGGACAACCTCTAGGTATGACGACGACCGTTCCCCGCCCGACCTCGGTGCGGTCGCCCCTGGCCACGCTCCGTGAGCGGGCCGTGCGGCTGGCCGAGATGGTGACCACGCCTCTGCTGCCCGTCGACTACCTCGACCTGTTCGACCCGCTCCGGTCCGGCGCGGCCCTCCGCGGCCGCATCGAGGCCGTGCACCGCGAGACGCGGGACGCGGCCAGCATCGTGATCCGCCCCGGCAAGGACTGGCTGCCGCACGTCCCCGGCCAGTACGTCCGCATCGGCATCGACATCGACGGCGTCCGCCAGTGGCGGGCCTACTCGATCACCTCGGTGCTCGGCCGCGCCGACGGCTGCTTCACCATCACCGTGAAGGCCATCCCCGACGGCAAGGTGTCCAACCACCTGGTGCACCGCGTGCAGCCGGGCACGATCATCCAGCTCGACCAGGCCACCGGGGAGTTCTGCCTCCCGGAGGAGGTCCCGGCCAAGGCGCTGTTCGTCACCGCCGGGTCCGGCATCACCCCGGTCATGGGCATCCTGCGCAACCACGCGGAATCGCTGGCCGACACCGTCCTGGTGCACTCGGCACCCACCGCCGACGACGTCGTCTTCGGCGCCGAGCTGCGGCAGCTGGCCGCCGACGGCCGGATCCGGCTGATCGAGCAGCACACCGACAGCGCCGGGATGCTCGACGCCCGCTCCATCGCCGAGCTGGTGCCCGACCTGCACGAGCGCGCCACCTGGGCCTGCGGGCCCGTGGGCATGCTCGAGGCCCTCGAGGAGCACTGGGCGTCGGTGGGCATCGCCGATCGCCTCTACACCGAGCGTTTCCGCCCCCGCATCCTGGCCGGCGCCGGCGAGGGAGGCGCGGTCACCTTCGAGAAGAACGGCACGACCATCGAGGTCGAGGGCACCACGCCGATCCTCGACGCCGCCGAGGATGCCGGCGTGCTCATGCCGAGCGGTTGCCGCATGGGCATCTGCTACGGCTGCGTCCTCCCCCTGCGCGAGGGCGCGGTCCGCGACCTGCGCAACGGCGAGATCACCAGCGCGGAGGACGTCGGCGACGGCGTCCTCGTCCAGACCTGCATCAGCGCCCCCGCCGGCGCCTGCTCCATCGACCACTGACCGTCCGAGCCCGAGGAGTCGCACCATGACCGTCATCCAGAAGAAGCCCGAGAACCCGATCGCCCACCTCTCCGCCGAGGACATCGAGCTCATCGGCAAGGAGCTCGACACCATCCGCCAGGAGGTGCGCGACAGCCTCGGCGAGGACGACGCCAAGTACATCCGGACCGTCATCGACGTGCAGCGCAAGCTCGAGCTGGGCAGCCGCGCCGTCCTGCTCGTCTCGATGTTCCCGCCGGCCTGGTTCGTGGGCACCGTCGGGCTCTCGCTGGCCAAGATCCTGGAGAACATGGAGATCGGGCACAACATCCTGCACGGCCAGTGGGACTGGATGCGGGACCCGAAGATCCACTCGACGACGTGGGAGTGGGACATGGCCAGCCCCGCCGCGCAGTGGAAGCACTCGCACAACGAGCTGCACCACACGTACACGAACGTGATCGGCAAGGACAACGACCTCGGCTACGGCATCATGCGCGTCGACGAGGACCAGCCGTGGCACCCGCTGTACCTGGCCCAGCCGGTGTGGAACTTCGTCAACGCCTGCTTCTTCGAGTACGGCATCGCGGCCTACGACCTCGAGCTGGGCAAGAACCTGGCGACGAAGAAGCGCCGCTCGAACCCTGAGTTCCGCGCCGCCACCAAGCAGGTGCTGAAGAAGATCCGCAACCAGGCGACCAAGGACTACGTCCTGCACCCCGCGCTGTCGGGTCCCTCGTTCCTGCCCACCCTGGCCGCGAACTTCACCGCCAACGTCGTCCGCAACCTGTGGTCGCACTCGGTGATCATGTGCGGGCACTTCCCCGAGGGCGTCGAGACCTTCGAGAAGGCCTCCATCGACGGCGAGACCCGCGGCGAGTGGTACCTGCGGCAGATGCTCGGCTCGGCGAACATCTCGGGCAGCAAGGCCATGCACATCCTGACCGGCAACCTGAGCCACCAGGTCGAGCACCACCTGTTCCCCGACCTGCCCAGCAACCGGTACGCCGAGATCGCCCCGCGGGTGAAGGACATCTTCGACCGCTACGGCCTGACGTACCACTCGGCGCCGCTGCCGCAGCAGGTCGCTTCCGCCTGGCACAAGGTGATCCGGCTGTCGCTGCCCAACGACTGGCTGGCCGAGACGCGGCCCTCGAACCTGCCCTCCCAGCTGGGCAAGCTCTGGAAGATGACGACGGGTGGCAAGAAGGTGCGCCGCGCCCTGCAGGCCCGCCCCGCGGCCGCCTGACGCACGCCGGTCCACGGACCGGTGTACCCGAGGGGCCCAGAACCGCGATGGTTCTGGGCCCCTCGGGCTTTCTGCTCCACCCGTCGTGGCGGGCCGCCGCGCAGCCGGCGATGTTTCCCGTGGAACCGATGGTCAGCGGACCACCGGCGACCGCAGGTGCACGGAGTCCAGCCGCCGGCCGACGACGGTCCCCGGCGGCCAGACCTGGGCGTAGCGGATGGTCTGCTCGACCTCATCTCCAGCATGTCCTCGAAGTCCACTGCGCCGAGCACGTCGGGCCCCATGCCGGCGGCCACGAAGTGGGCCTCCAGCGCCGTGCGGACGTCGTCGTAGGTCAGGTCGAGGTCCCGCACCAGCGCGGTCGTGGTGGCCCGCAGGGAGTTCAGCCCCGAGAACGCCCGTCCGCAGCCACAGCCACCCGCCGGATCCCTCCGATCGGTGGCGCAGACGAACCCGGCGAACACCAGCTCGCCCTCGATGGCATGGCAGAAGTCCCCGTCGCGGTCACCCTGACCGTCGCGGGTCGCAGTCAGCAGCAACATGGCGCCACCCTGGCGGGCGGGTCCGACAGTTCGGGCGACCCTCAGCTCACCAGGGTGCCCTGGTGGTAGACGACCTCCCAGTCGTCCGCCGTGCGCCGCCAGATGGTCGCCCGGCGGGTGAGCCGGCTGCCCTGTCGCAGGTCGTAGGTCAGCAGGTAGGTCTCCGGCCCGACGGGCAGGCAGTGGAAGTCGCCGGTCTCCCAGGGGTCGTCCGTTCCGCCGCGCTCGTGCCGTTCGCGGACGGTCGCCAGGACGAACTCGCGGCTGTACCGCCGCCCGGACGCACCCACCTCCTCGAACTCGGCCGCCGCCTGGCGGTCCAGCTCCTCGGCCGAGGTGCCGAGCTCCGGGTGGTGGAAGAGCGGTTCCCGCGCCGCCAGCTCGTTCCGCACGGCCGCGAGCGCGGGGTCGGTCACCCGCGACGGCTCCTCGTGCACGGTCCCTCCTCCGCCCGCCGACCGGGCCGTCCCGCCGGGGATCAGCTGGCCATGTCCACGAAGCGGCTGTAATGGCCCTGGAAGGCCACCGTGACGTTCGCGGTCGGGCCGTTGCGGTGCTTGACCAGCATGATGTCGGCCTCGCCGGCCCGCGGGGACTCCTTCTCGTACATGTCCTCGCGGTGGATCATCATGACCATGTCGGCGTCCTGCTCGATCGAGCCGGACTCACGGAGGTCGGACAGCATCGGCTTCTTGTCCTGACGCTGCTCCGAGCCACGGTTGAGCTGTGACATCGCGATGACCGGGACCTCGAGCTCCTTGGCCAGCAGCTTCAGGGCGCGGGAGAACTCCGAGACCTCCTGCTGGCGGCTCTCCACCTTCTTGCCCGAGGTCATCAGCTGCAGGTAGTCGATGACGATGAGCTTGAGGTCGTTGCGCTGCTTGAGCCGACGGGCCTTGGCCCGGATCTCCATCATGGTCATGTTCGGCGAGTCGTCGATGTAGAGCGGCGCATCGGCGATCTCGCCCATCCGGCGGGCGAGCTTCGACCAGTCCTCGTCGCTGAGCGAGCCGGCACGCATGTGGTGCAGCGGGACCTTCGCCTCGGCCGACAGCAGACGCATGGTGATCTCGTGCTTGCTCATCTCGAGCGAGAAGATGGCGGCGGGCATGTGGTGCTTGACCGACGCCGAGCGCGCGATGTCCAGGCCCAGCGTCGACTTGCCCACACCGGGTCGGGCGGCGATGACGATCATCTGGCCGGCCTGCAGGCCGTTGGTCAGCTCGTCGAGGTCGCGGATGCCGGTGGGCACGCCCCGGCTCACCCCGCCGCGGGAGGCGATGGCGTCGAGCTCGTCCATCGTGGGCTGCAGGACGTCGGCGAGACGGGAGTAGTCCTCGCTCATCCGCTTCTCGGTGACGTCGTAGATCTCCTGCTGCGCGCGGTCGACGATGTCGTCGACGTCGCCGCGCCCACCGGCCGCGCCGTAGCCGAGCTGCACCACGCGCGTGCCGGCCTCGACCAGCCGCCGCAGCACGGCCTGCTCGGCGACGATGGCGGCGTAGTAGCCGGCGTTCGCGGCCGTCGGCGTCGACTGGATGAGCGTGTGCAGGTAGACCGCGCCGCCCATCTTCGACAGCTGGTCGGTCCGGTTGAGCTCCGCGGCGACGGTGATCGCATCGGCCGGCTCGCCGCGGCCGTACAGGTCCAGGACGACGTCGAAGATGATCTGGTGCGCCGGACGGTAGAAGTCGGCGCCGTGCAGCACCTCGACGACGTCGGCGATGGCGTCCTTGCTCAGCAGCATGCCGCCGAGCACCGACTGCTCGGCCTGCACGTCCTGCGGGGGCTGCCGGTCGTACTCCGGCGCCGACGCCATCGGCCGGCTGTACTCGTCGGCCACCGCCACGGGGATACCTCCACATCCTTGCGGGCGCGCCCGCGAGCCACTCACCGTGGGGAAGCCGGGAGTTCGGCGGGCGCCGCCGTACCGAACGAGTGTTCGGATGATTGCTACCGCCGGGCACTGACAGTTCGTGCCCGGCGGCAGCTGGGAGGGACGTTAGGAACCCGGAGCGGCGGCGTCCAACACCTCGATCTGCACAACATGTGGACAAGTCGGTGGACGGAGGCGTGTCGACATGTGGAGACGGCCGGGGACACGCTGGGGTCGGCTTCCGGCCACGAGCCGGTCACCTGCGCGGACGTCGTCCCAGGCCTGTGGACAGGAAGTTCCCGGAAAGTTTTTTCCGCCGCTGGCACGCGTGGTGTCGACGGGACGAGGGGGAGCCGCGCAGAGCCCCGAGTCCACCGCCGGCTCCACCGGCGGGGGAGGCCGACGCGGCGACATCGGCGACATCGGCACGGCCTCGACCGCGCGGGAGTGCGACGTCGGCGGTCCCGCACGGCAGCGGCCCCGTGGGCGTGCGACATCGGCCATCTCCCGGGCGGAACGGCGCACGCCCCTCCGGCCCCTGAGGTGCCCGGGAACGCCACGAGGGGCGCCGGACCGTGGTCCGACGCCCCTCGGGGACGGTGCACGCGCTCAGGGCGCGCTGAGCCGGTTCAGCCGGCGACGACCTCGATCGGCAGCGAGGTGCTGACCTCGGGGTGCACCCGCACGGTGACGGTGTGCTGGCCCGTGGTCTTGATGCTGCTGGGCAGCTCGATGCGACGGCGGTCCAGCTCCGGGCCACCGGCCGCGGTGACCGCAGCGGCGACGTCGGCGGTGGTGACCCGGCCGAACAGGCGCCCGCCGTCACCGGCGCGGGCCGGCACGCGGACCTTGAGACCGGACAGCTGCCCGGCCACGGCCTGCGCCTCCTCGAGCGAGCGCACCTCACGGGTGGCGCGGGCCCGGCGGAGGGACTCGACCTGCTTCTCGGCACCCCGGGTGGCCTTGATGGCCAGCCCGCGGGGCAGGAGGTAGTTGCGGCCGTAGCCGCCCTTGACCTCGACGGTGTCGCCGGAGGACCCGAGACCGGTGACCTCCTGCGTGAGGATCAGCTTCAGAGTGCTCATGATCAGCGCGCCGTCGAGGTGTAGGGCAGCAGGGCCATCTCGCGGCTGTTCTTCACGGCCACGGCGACGTCCCGCTGGTGCTGGCTGCAGTTACCGCTGACGCGGCGGGCACGGATCTTGCCGCGGTCGGAGATGAACTTCCGCAGCAGCGTCGTGTCCTTGTAGTCGACGTAGGTCGCCTTGTCCTTGCAGAACTGGCAGACCTTCTTCTTGACCTTGCGAATGGGTGGCTTGGGCACCGGAGTACTCCAGAGAGTTCAGTGGAAGAGGGATCGAGGGATCAGAAGGGCGGCTCGTCGGAGGGGCCGGCCGGCGTCGACCAGGGGTCGCTCGCACCGCCGCCACCGCCGCCGCTGGAGCCGCCGAAGCCGCCGCCACCGCCGCCGCCACCGAAGCCGCCGCCACCCTCACCGCGGGAGGCCTTGGTGACCTTCGCGGTGGCGTAGCGCAGCGAGGGGCCGATCTCGTCGACCTCCAGCTCGATGACGGTGCGCTTCTCGCCTTCCTTCGTGTCGAACGAGCGCTGCTTGAGCCGCCCGCTGACGATCACCCGCGAGCCGCGGGTGAGGGACTCGGCGACGTTCTCGGCCACCTGGCGCCAGACGTTGCACCGGAGGAACAGCGCTTCGCCGTCCTTCCACTCCTGCGACTGACGGTCGAAGGTGCGCGGCGTGGACGCCACGGTGAAGTTGGCGACGGCGGCACCCGACGGCGTGAACCGCAGCTCGGGGTCCGACGTCAGGTTGCCGATGACGGTGATGACGGTTTCGCCGGCCATGCTCAGTGGGCCTCGGGGCGCATCAGCTTCGTGCGGAGCACCGACTCGTTGAGGTTCAGCTGCCGGTCCAGCTCCTGGACGGCGGCCGGCTCGGCCTGGATGTCGATGATCGCGTAGATGCCCTCGGGCTTCTTGTCGATCTCGTAGGCCATCCGGCGACGGCCCCAGATCTCGGTCTTCACGGTGCCACCGGCGTTCGTGACCACGGTCAGGAACCGGTCGAGCGAGGGCGCGATGGTGCGCTCCTCGAGATCGGGGTCGAGGATGATCATCAGTTCGTAATTGCGCACGGAGAACCCCACCTCCTCTGGTCTCAGCGGCCGCAGGGGATCTGCAGCAGGAGGGTCGTACATGCGTTGCGCGCCCCGACGAGCTCGTGGAGTGCCGGAACGCGCGGGCCCAGGCTACCAGTGCGCGGCCTCCCTGCCCCGGGCGTCGTCCACAGGAGCCCGGGAACGGCAGCGGCCGCCGTCCCGGGGAGGGACGGCGGCCGCGGCGACGGCTCGGGGCTACTTCGCGGCGCGGGAGGCCTGGTGGGTGCGGACGAGCGCAGCGCTGACGGCGGCCAGGGCGACGACCGCGACCAGCGCGGCGGCCGGCAGCGGGGCGGCGCTGGCGGCGGTGTCGGCGGTCGTGTCCAGGGTCGAACCCTCCTCGTCGAGGTCGGACCCGTTCAGCCCCGCCAGCTGACCGAACACCGGGACGGTGGCGCCGTCGTAGGTGCCGGCGAGACCGCCGGAGCCCGAGCCGGCCGAACCCGTGGCGCTGCTGCCGGACCCGAGGAAGCGGGACGGGTCGAAGGCCGCACCGGCCGAGTCCGTGCCCGGACTGAGCTGGGCGGCGCCCGCGCCGGTCGGGTACGCGTACTGGTTGCCGGGCACGCCCTCGACCGGCGGCGCGGCCGTCGGCTCCGGGGCGGGTGCCGGCGCAGGGGCCGGGACAGGAGCGGTGGACGGCGGGGTGCTGGTCGGCGGCGGCGGAGTGGGCAGCACACCGGCGGGAGGCGCGGGCAGGGTCAGCGGCGGGAGCTGCGGGACGTTGACGCCCGACAGGTTGGGCAGCGGGACGAGCGTGTTGACCACGAAGGGCGTGGGGGCGGGCAGCGGGGGCAGCAGGCCCAGCGCCGCGTCCGTGAGCACCGAGGTCAGCGAGGCGTTGCTCTGCAGCCGGTAGGTGTAGGTGATCGAGCAGGTCAGGCAGGTGCGGTCGAACGTCTCGGTGACCGAGGCCCCCGGCGCCAGCACCCGCCGGCCGGACGGCAGGCCGAGGGCGACCTCGGTCTTGGCGGTGACGGAGACCAGCGCGGGCAGCAGGCCGCCGCCGACCTGGACGGTCTTGTCCTGGATCTCGTTGACGAAGGTGACCGTGCCGCCGCCGTCGACGGAGACGACGGGCGGCGTGAGGTCGCGGATCGGGACCGTCACGGCCGGCGCGGCGCCGGCCGCCGGGGCCAGCACGACGGAGGCGGCTGCGACGGAGAGCCAGCCGAGGACCGCGACGGCGACCCCGCGCCGTGCGCTCCGGTGGATGCGACCGGTTGCCATGTGCCCCGAACCTCCGACTCGACCTGCTGCTGGGTAACCCCCGTCACGCTGCAGCAACGATGATGTGTGATCGGGGTTACGGCTAAACCTGCGAACAGGGAAGAACTAGGGTTCGACGGCGTGGCCAACCACCCGATCGGCGTACACGTGGGCTCCGCGGACGAGGGACCGCTCGCGGCGGCCGCCGAGATGGACGCCGACGGCGTGCAGATCTTCCTGACCGACCCGCAGAGCTACAAGGCGCCGAAGCCGCGGCCCGACGAGGCCGACCTCCGGGCTTCCGACGTCGCCGTCGTCGTCCACGCGCCGTACATGCTCAACGTGGCGTCGACGAACAACCGCATCCGCGTCCCGGGCCGGAAGCTGCTGGCCCAGCACGCCGCGGCGGCCGCGGCGATCGGCGCGACCGGCCTGGTCGTGCACGGCGGGCACGTGCTGGCCACGGACGACCCCGCCGCCGGCGTGGACAACTGGCGCAAGACCTTCGCCTACCAGGCGAAGGACGGGGGCTTCGCCTGCCCGCTGTTCATCGAGAACACCGCCGGCGGCGGGAACGCCATGGCCCGCGAGCTCGAGGCGATCGCCCGGCTGTGGGAGGCGATCGGCGAGTTCGGCGCCGGCTTCGTGCTCGACACCTGCCACGCCTGGGCCGCGGGCTGGGACCTCGCCACCGCGGTGGACGACGTGCGGGCCATCACCGGGCGGCTGGACCTCGTGCACCTCAACAACAGCCGGGACCCGCACGGCTCCAGCCGCGACCGGCACGCACCGCTGGCCGGCGGGGAGATCCCGACCGAGCTGCTCCTGGAGGTGGCCCGCGCCGCCGACTGCCCGGTCGTCCTGGAGACCCCGGGCGACGCCGCGAGCCACGCCGAGGAGATCGCCCTCGTGCGCAGCGCGCTGGGCTGACCGCCCGCCGTCCTCCCTCGCGGTACGGCGTCCTCCCTCACGGTGGGCGGTGGGGGAGGACGCGCCACGATCAGGGAACCTGATCCCGGACGGGTCGTGGCCGCGGTGACGCACGGAGGGCGTCCGGGGCACGGTCGAGCACTCCGCCCGCGGGGTCGTCGACTCCCGGCCAGCTGGTCCGGACGACGTCCCGGTCCGGCTGCAGCACGTCCCGCACCACCAGGGCCATGAGGACGACGACGGCGACGTCGCGGATGCCCACGGCGAGGAAGAACCACTCGACCTCGATGCCCCGGTTGTCGACGCCCAGGTAGTGCAGCATCGTCGCCACCCAGACCAGCACCTCCGTCGCCTGCCACAGCAGCAGGGACCGCCACCTGGGCCGCGCGAGGACGACGAGCGGGAGCAACCACAGCGAGAACTGCGGGCTCCACACCTTGTTCAGCAGCAGGAACCCCGCGACCAGCAGGAAGGCGATCTGCGGCACCCGCGGTCGCAGCGGCGCCGCCAGGGTCAGCCAGGCCACCCCGAGGCCGAACACCACGAGTGACGCCATCGCCCAGGCGTTGAGCACCGACGGCGTCTGCCCTTCGGCGAGCGGTCCGTCGAACAGCTCGCCGCCGGCAGCGGAGATCGCCATGTTCCAGATCGACTCGGGGTTGGCCCCGCGCTCACGGCTGAACACGAAGAACCACGACCAGTTCTCCGGCGCCGCCAGGGCGACCGGCACGTTGACCGCGGCCCAGGCGACCAGGGCGGCGAGCGCGGTCCGCCACCAGACCGCCAGCCGGCCGGCCCGCAGGCAGAGGAGGAACAGCGTGCCGAGCAGCAGCAGGGGGTAGAGCTTCGCGGCGATCCCCAGCCCGAGGAGGACGCCCGCGAGCACGGGCCGGGAGCGGGCCCAGGCGAGCATGGCGAACGCCGAGAGCGTGGCCGCCAGCAGGTCCCAGTTCGTGAACGCGTGGACCACCAGCAGCGGCGACAGGCCGATCATCGCGGCGTCCCACGGCCTCCGGCCGGCCAGGCCCAGCACCGCGCGGACCAGCAGCAGCGCCAGCGCGGACAGCAGCAGACAGGTGAGCACGTAGTAGCTCTCGACGGGCGGCACGTCGGGGAGCAGCCCGACCGCTGCGGCGGCGCTGTCGTACCCCCGGCTCCCTGCGGCGGCCAGCGCCATCAGTCCGCCGGTGAGGACGGGGTACTCGACCTTCGCGTCCAGGTAGGGCTGCGCTCCGGACCCCAGGCCGTAGGAGCCGAACAGCGGAACGGCGTCGGAGTAGCAGAGGTGGGTGTACTGGCGGGAGCCGCTCCAGTCGCCGCCGGCGCACGGCGCCTGCTTGATCCAGGCCAGGGCGAGGGCCAGGACGACGAACAGCAGGCAGATCCGCAGCGGGGTCCAGAACAGGGCCCGGCCGGTCACCGCGTGCCGGCCCCAGGGGCCGCCCACCGCCTCGCTGGCCTGAGCGGCGACCGGATCGGTCCAGCTCGGCACGACGCGGTCGGGAGACACCGCGGGCCCGCCCGCGGATGCGGACGGGCCCGACGGTGTGCTGGTCACCCGGTCAGTGTGGAGGAACGGTCAGCCGGCGCCCGGCACCGCCGGCTCGGCCGGGGCGGGCGCCCCGCCGGCCGTCCCGCCGCCGGTGCCGCCGGTGCCACCGCTCGTTCCGCCACCGGTGCCGGTGCCTCCCCCCGTGCCCCCGCCGGTGCCACCGGTTCCGCCGGTGCCGTCGGTGCCTCCGGTGCCGGTCTCCTCCTCGACGGTGTCGGCCGGCTCCTCCGTCGGGGCGGTCGTGCTCGGCCGCGCCGGTGTCGAGGTCCGCGGCGCCGAGGTCGTGGTCTGCGGCGCCTGCGACGGCTTCGGGGTCGGCTTCGGCGTCGGCGCGGGCACGCCCTCGCCGGTGTCCCCCTTGATCAGCGGGGCATCGGGCAGGTCCTCCTCGGGCGTGCCCTCGAGGACGGTGTTCATGAACTGCTGCCAGATGTCACCGGGCAGTCCGGAGCCGTAGATGATCGAGCCACCCGAGTTGCGGATGGGATCGCGCCCGTCGGTGCCGATCCACACCGCCGCCGACAGCGACGGGGTGTAGCCGACCATCCAGGCGTCGGAGTTGTCCTGCCGGTTCAGGCCCTGCGTGCCGGTCTTGCTGGCCACCTCGCGACCACCGGCCAGCGCCAGGTTCGAGCTCCGGGCGACGTCGGTGAGCGCGTAGCTGACATCGTTGGCGACGCGGGGCTCGATGACCTGCTGACCGGGGTCCCCGGCGTTCTCCAGCAGGACCGCACCCTCGCTGTCGGTCACCCGGGCGAGGAAGTAGGGGTCCCGGTGGATGCCGCCCGAGGCGAAGGTGGCGAAACCGACCGCCTGGTCGATCGGGCGCATCTCGTACTCACCGATGCCGATCGCACCACCGGTGACGCCGGTGGCGTTGGCCAGCGTCGTGGTGCTGTCGTCCTGCCATGCCTCGGGCAGGCCGGTGGCCGCCAGCGCCGTCTGGCGCACCTCGGCCGGCCCCACCTCGACGGCCAGGCCGTAGAACGTGGTGTTCAGGGAGCGGGTCATGGCCTCGCGGAGGGTGCAGGCGCCGCAGGAGACGCCGCCGGAGTTCACCACCGGGGCCTCGCGGTCGTCGAACTTCTGGTTGTTGCTGCCGTCCCGCCGCGCCGTGACGCTGATGCCGTCCTTCAGCGCGGTCGCCAGCGCGTAGGGCTTCATCGACGACCCCGGCTGGCGCTTGCCCTGCGCGTAGTCGAACCCGAGTCCGTCCTGCCCCCCGTAGTAGGCACGCACCGCGCCGGTCCTCGGGTCGACGGCGACGAGCGCCTCGCGGAGCTCCTCCGGCTCGCCGGTCATGACGTCGTTGACCGCGGTCACGGCCGCGTCCTGGTAGCGCTTGTCCACCGTGGTGATGATCTTGAGACCGCCGCCGTAGATCTGGTCCTCGCTGTAGCGCTTGGCGCGCAGCTCGTCCAGCGCCCGGTCCACGATGTGGCCCTGCGAGTCCGACGGGATGCCCATCGAGGGGGCGACCTTCGGCAGCACCTGGGGGTACACCGACAGGGCGCGCTCCTCGGCCGACAGCCAGCCCTCCTCGACCATCGCGTCGAGCACCAGTCCCCAGCGGTCCTCCGAGCCCTCGCGGTTGCTCTCCGGGTCGTAGGCGCTGGGGCTGCGGATCAGGACCGCGAGCACCGCCGCCTGCTGGGCGGTGAGCTCGGCGGCCGGCACGCCGAAGTACGTCTTCGCGGCCGACTCGATGCCGTAGGCGCCGCGCCCGTAGTAGATGGTGTTGAGGTAGTTCTCGAGGATCTGCTCCTTCGAGTAGTTGTTGTCCAGCTTGATGGCCAGGAAGAGCTCCTGGAACTTGCGGCTGAACGTCTGCTCGGAGTTCTCCAGGATCGCGTTCTTCACGTACTGCTGGGTGATCGTCGAGCCGCCCTGCGTCGAGCCACCGGTGACGTTGTTCCAGGCCGCACGCACGATGCCCGTCGCCGAGATGCCCGGGTCGGTGTAGAAGTCGCGGTTCTCCGCGGCCAGCACGGCCCGCTGGGCCGCCTCGCTCACCTGGTCCAGCGGGACGTTCGTGCGGTTCTCGTCGCCCAGCCGGGCCATCTCGGTGGTGCCGTCGGAGTAGTAGACGACCGTCGTCTGGGCGCTGGTGATCGAGTCGGGGCTGGGCACCTCCGTGCTCGCGTAGACCACGCCGATGAAGACGCCGAGCAGCACGAACAGCCCGCCGATGATGCCGAAGCCGATCTTGAGCCGGCGCCTGCGGCGCTGCTTCTTCGTGCGGGCCGGGCGGCCCTTGCCCCCGGACGGCCGTCCGCCGCCAGGCGGTCGTCCGCCCGAGCCGGGCGGACGACCGGACCCGGGGGGACCGCCGGAGCCCGGGGGACGGCCACCGGAGCCGGGGGGACGGCCGCCGGAAGCGGGGGGACGGCCTGCGCTGCCACCGGCACCGCGGCCGGTCGTCGCGCGACCGCGGCCGGGCGGCGGGACCGCCGGTCGGCGAGCGCCGGAGCCGCCACGCGCAGCGCCACCGCCGCCCCCGGTGCTCCGGGTGCGGGTGGGTGCCGGACGGCGCACCGAACCGGCGCGCGGGCCGACGGGCGAGGTCTCGTCGTGGGGAGGCACGCGGGAGTTCCCCTTTCCTGACTGGTGGTGGGCGACGGGGATGCCCGGTCGCAGCCTTGCGTCTTCAGCTGTGGATGCGGGGGAGGACCCCGTCCGGCGGCGCCCGGTAGGGGCTGCTGTGACGGAGGGGCCCGCCGTGACGGCGTAACCGTCCCGCGGCGGTCGCTAGTCCCTGGCGGTCCGGCGCCGCCCCCGGCGGGGCTGCCGCCCGGGCACGGGCTCGGTACCGAGGACGTACGAGCACTCGAGGTGGTTCCAGCCGCACCCACGGCAGACCTCGACGGCGTACACGGTGAACTCCTCCTGGGCGGCGTCCATCCGGGCCAGCTCGACCGGGGTCTTGGCCTGGCCGGCCACGGGACCGAGGTGGTCGCCGTACACGTAGTTCACGCGGGTGAGGCGCTCCCTGCGGCACACCGGGCAGGAGGTCTCGGTCGGTTCACCGTGGTACTTCGCTGCCCGGGAGAGGTAGGGACTGGCGTCGCAGACCTCGAACAACCCGGTGCGCCCGGCGTACACCTCCGCCAGGACCGCTCGCCGCTGCAGCGAGTAGTCCACGACGGCTCGACGTCCGGGCACGGCGGCCAATGTACGTCCCGGGCCTGTGCGCGGGGGTTTCGCGACGAGCGCCACACCGGCGCGCCGAGCGGGGCCCGGAGGGTCCCCGAAGCGCGCCCGGGACGGGAGCCGAGGACCGCGGGACAGGAACCGCCCCGCGAGGCGGCGCGAGGAGTCGGGGCCGGAGGCCTCGGCGACGAGCGTCGGGGCGAGCTCCGAGCTCCGAGCAGCCGGGGAACGGCACGTGGCCGCGGTGCGACCCGGAGGGTCGCAGATGTCATCTATCGTTGTATCGTCTCGATACATCGACTGTGGGACCCGAGGAGGCGTGGTGCTCGAGTTCGCCATCCTCGGTCTGCTGCAGCAGGCCCCGATGCACGGGTACGAGCTGCGCAAGCAGCTCGCGCAGGTGCTCGGCGGGCTGCGCAGCATCTCCTACGGCTCGCTGTACCCCGCGCTCAAGCGGATGCGCGCGGCCGGGCTCATCAGCAGCGATGAACCCGACCCGCACGCCCTGCTGCCGGCGGACGCGCCCCCGCTCACCGGCCGGCGCGGGAAGGTGGTCTACACGATCACCGCGGAGGGCAAGGAACGCTTCCACGACCTGGTCAGCCAGACCGGGCCGGAGGCGTACGACGACGGCGGGCTCTTCGGCGTCCGCCTCGCCTTCTTCGGGCACACGGCCTCCGACGTGCGACTGCGGATCCTCGAGGGCCGCCGTCGCACCGTCGAGCGGCAGCGCGAAGGGTTGCGGTCCTCACTGTCGCGGACCCGCGAGCGGCTCGACCGCTACACCCTCGAACTGCAACGACACGGCCTGGAGTCGGTGGACCGCGAGGTCCGCTGGCTCTCGGAGCTGATCGATTCCGAACGCCGCGAGGCGTCGGGCAGCACGGCAGGACGCGAGGAGCCGGGCGCCGCACCGGCACCGGCGGCCCCTGCACCGTCATCCGCGGACCGCACCCGGTCCGCGTCCGTCGGACCCGATGAGGGTCCAGGGGAAGGAGAGCCATGGGCTCCGTGAAGGTCGCCATCGTCGGCGTCGGCAACTGTGCCGCGTCGCTCGTGCAGGGCGTGCACTACTACCGCGATGCGGACGAGAAGGCGTCGGTCCCCGGCCTGATGCACGTCCGCTTCGGTGAGTACCACGTCTCGGACATCGAGTTCGTCGCCGCGTTCGACGTGGACGCCAAGAAGGTCGGCCGTGACCTCTCCGAGGCCATCGTCGCCAGCGAGAACAACACGATCAAGATCTGCGACGTGCCGCCGCTCGGCGTCGCCGTCCAGCGCGGCACCACCCTCGACGGTCTCGGCAAGTACTACCGCGAGACGATCGAGGAGTCCGACGAGCAGCCGGCCGACGTCGTCGCGGCCCTGCGGGAGTCCGGCGCCGACGTGCTCGTCTGCTACCTGCCCGTGGGCTCGCAGCAGGCCGCCGAGTTCTACGCGCAGGCCGCGATCGACGCCGGCGTCGCGTTCGTCAACGCCCTCCCGGTCTTCATCGCCGGCACCCAGGAGTGGGCGGACAAGTTCACCGCCGCCGGCGTGCCGATCGTCGGTGACGACATCAAGAGCCAGGTCGGCGCCACGATCACCCACCGCGTGCTCGCCAAGCTCTTCGAGGACCGCGGCGTGCAGCTCGACCGCACGATGCAGCTCAACGTCGGCGGCAACATGGACTTCAAGAACATGCTCGAGCGCGAGCGCCTGGAGTCCAAGAAGATCTCCAAGACCCAGGCCGTGACCAGCCAGGTCGACCGGGACATGGGCAAGGACAACGTGCACATCGGCCCCTCGGACCACGTGCCGTGGCTGAGCGACCGCAAGTGGGCCTACGTCCGCCTCGAGGGCCGCGCGTTCGGCGACGTCCCGCTGAGCCTGGAGTACAAGCTCGAGGTCTGGGACTCCCCGAACTCGGCCGGCATCATCATCGACGCCGTCCGCGCCGCGAAGATCGCCAAGGACCGCGGCGTCGGTGGCCCGATCCTCTCGGCGTCCTCGTACTTCATGAAGTCCCCGCCGGTGCAGTACGACGACAGCCAGGCGCGCGACGCCGTGGAGGCCTTCATCCGCGGCGACATCGAGCGCTGACGCACGAACCCTGACCGAGGGCCCGCACTCCTGCCGGAGTGCGGGCCCTCGTCGCGTCTGCCGGGCTCGGGGCCGTGCGCTCCCTACGCTGACGCCCATGCGGCCCCCGACCCTCGCGCTCCCCGCACTCGGGCTGCTGGTGGCCCTGGTCGCCGGCTGCGCCGGTGACGGCGCACGCCGCGATGCCGGGGACGCCCTCACCGAGGCCGATGCGGCCCTGCTGGCCGGACTGCTGCAGCGCAACCACGAGCAGGGCGGCGCCGACTTCGTGGTCACCGTCCCCTACGGGCGGCAGGCCGTGCTGACCCTCACCGGGGAGGTCGACTTCCGGGCCGGCACCGGCCGGGCGCAGGCGGTGACCAGCACGGGGGGCACCGAGGAGGCCCGCACCGTCTTCTTCACCCGGGACGACCTCTGGCTCGGCGACGTGCCCGGCGTGGCCGAGGCGCTGGCCGGGACGGGGGAGATCTACCTGAGCCGGCCGATCGCCACGGACGAGGAGCAGCCGCCGCTGGTCGACGTCCTGGTGACCGTCGTGCTCGGCCTGGGCGCCGACGACGCCGACGACCCGGCCGCCTTCCTCGACGACGGCTACAGCTGGCAGGGGCGACGGTCGATCGACGGCCGGCCCACCGAGCTGTTCGGCCTGCCCGGCAGCCGCACGGTGGCCGTGTCCTCGACCGACGACGTGCTGGTGCAGTTCGCCACGCCGCTGCCGGCCGGTCCCGGCGCCGACGACCTGGAGGCGACGACGACGCTGGCCGACCACGGCCGCCGGTCACTGGACCTGCCCGCGGAGGAGCAGACCGCCCCCGTGGCCGACCATCCCGAGCTCGCCGCGGCGCTGGGGCTCTGACGCGCCGCCGGGGCGGCGATGTCACGCCCTGGACATGCGGGAAGGGGCGGCCTCTTCCCCAGACCGCCCCTTCCCACGTACTTCCTACCAGATGACGGCGCCTTCGGGCACCGGGACTCAGTTCACCGACGGGTCAGAAGGGGCGGTGCTGAGGACGGCGAGCCGTCCCGTCTGACGGTCCAGCACGCGTCGCCACAGCTCGGGTCCGGAGACCTCGGCCAGGACGTCCTCCGGCGAGCCGGGGACGCAGGCCCAGGCTCCCTCGGCCAGCTCGCCGGCGAGCTGCCCGGGCGACCAGCCCGCGTACCCCGCGAACACCCGCAGGCCCTGCACCCGGCCGGCCAGTGGGTCCGGGGCGACGTCGAGGTCCACCAGGTGGATCCCGTCGGCGACGGGCCGCAGTCCGCTGCCGGGCTCGGGCGCGGGCCCGACGCACCGGGCCAGGCAGAGCGCCGTGTCGGTCTCGCAGGGCCCGCCGACGTGGAACACCGCGGGAGCGACGGCCAGGTCGCACCAGCCGGGCAGCACGTCGCGGATGTCCACCTGGCTGGGGCTGCCCAGGACGACGCCCAGCGTGCCGGTCTCCGAGTGGTCGAGGACGTAGACCACGGCGCCGGCGAAGGTGGGATCGGTGAGCCCCGGCATGGCCACCAGCAGGGAGCCGGGTCGCACGTCGTCGAGCCGGCCGATGGACAGCGCCGGCACGGCCGCACGGCGGCGACCTGTCGCGGGTCGCGCGGGCGGGCCGGACTCGGGATCGGGCACCGGGGTCACCGGACCCAGTGTGCCGCACCGCGGCGCCGTCGGCCTCGTCCCCCGGCCTCCTAGGCTGACCCGGTGCGGGACGCGGGGGCCACGGTGCGGTCGCTGCTCGTCCGGCCGGACTTCCGGCGGCTGTTCGCCACCCGCCTGCTGTCCCAGTTCGGGGACGGCGTCTTCCAGGCCGCGCTCGCCGGCACCGTGCTGTTCAACCCCCAGCGCGCTGCGGATCCGCTCGACGTCGCCGTCGGCTTCGCGGTCCTGCTGCTGCCCTGGTCGCTGGTCGGTCCGTTCGCCGGGGTGTGGCTGGACCGCTGGAGCCGGCGGTCGGTGCTGCTGCGGGCCAACCTCGTGCGCGCCGGGCTGGTGGCGGTCGTGGCCGCGGTGGTGCTGGGCGGCGTCGACGGCGTGCCGTTCTACGCCGCCGGGCTGGTGGTGGTCTCGGTCAACCGGTTCGTGCTGGCGGCGCTGTCGGCCGGGCTCCCGCACACCACCGACGCGCTCGTGCCGGCGAACGCGCTCTCCACGACGTCGGGCTCCGTCGCTGCGGTGGCCGGCGGAGGCGCGGCGCTCCTGCTGCTGCAGCTGACCGGCTCGGGGGACGCCGGGTACGCGGCGATCGCCCTGGCGGCAGCCGCCCCCTACCTCGCCGCCGCCGCGGTGGTCTCCGGCTTCACCCGCGGTCACCTGGGGCCCGACGCCGTCGCCCGGGACGGCGCCCCGCCGGTCCGGACCGTCGCGGCGGGCATGGTCGCCGGGGCACGGCACGCCTGGGCACGGCCGGCCGCGGCGGCCTCGCTGGCCGCCATCGGCCTGCACCGCATCTGCTTCGGCCTGCTGACCCTCATGACCCTGCTGCTCTACCGGGGGCCGCTGGAGGACGCCTCGGGCCTCTTCCCGGGCGGCCTGGCCGGCCTGGGCCAGCTGGTCGCGGCCATCGCGGCCGGTTCGCTGCTCGCGGCGGTGCTCACCCCCGCCGCCGTGCGCCGGTTCGGCCGGGTCCGCTGGACGGTCGGGCTGCTGCTCGTCGGCGCCGTGGCCCAGCCGCTGCTCGGGGCGCCGTTCCAGCCACCCACGGTGATCGCCGGCGGGCTGGTGCTCGGGCTGGTCGGTCAGGGCGTGAAGATCTGCGTGGACGCCACCCTGCAGGGAAGCATCGACGACGACTTCCGGGGCCGGGTCTTCTCGGTCTACGACACCCTCTTCAACGTCGCCTTCGTCGCCGCCGTCCTGGCCGCGGCCCTCGTGCTGCCGCCGTCGGGCCGGTCGGTGCCGGTTCTCCTGGTCGTGGGCGCCGGCTACCTGCTGGCCGTCGCGGCCTACCTCGGCATCCGCCGGCGCCCGGTCCCCGTCCCGGCCTGACCCGGGTCAGCGCTGCTGCGCCGCCCACCACGCGCGCAGGGCCTCCTCGGCCTCGTCGCGATCGAGGGGCCCGCGCTCGAGCCGCAGCTCCTTGAGGAAGCGCCAGGCCCGGCCCACCTCGGGGCCGGGCGGCAGCCCGAGCAGCTCCATGATCGCGTTGCCGTCCAGGTCCGGCCGCACCCTCGCGAGGTCCTCGGCCGCCGACAGCTCGGCGATCCGGGCCTCGAGGGAGTCGTACGTCTCCGCCAGCGCCTGGGCCCGTCTCCGGTTGCGGGTGGTGCAGTCCGAGCGCACCAGCTTGTGCAGGCGGGGGAGCAGGTCCCCGGCGTCGGTCACGTACCGGCGCACGGCCGAGTCGGTCCACTCCCCGCGGCCGTAGCCGTGGAAGCGCAGGTGCAGGAACGTGAGCCGGGAGACCGCCTCGACGACGTCCTTCGGGTACTTCAGCGCCATCAGCCGCTTGCGCACCAGCTTGGCGCCCACCACCTCGTGGTGGTGGAAGGAGACCCGGCCCTTCGGCTCGTGCCGCCGGGTGGCCGGCTTGCCGATGTCGTGCAGCAGGGCCGCGAGCCGCAGCACGAGGTCCGGCGACCCGGAGTCCGGGTCCGCCTTCTCCAGCTCGATCGCCTGGTCCAGGACCGTCAGCGAGTGGGAGTAGACGTCCTTGTGCTGGTGGTGCTCGTCGATCTCCATGCGCAGCGCCGACAGCTCCGGCAGGACGACGTCGGCCAGGCCGGTCGCCACGAGCAGCTCGATCCCGGGGCGGGGCGCGTCCTGCAGCAGCGTCTTGGACAGCTCCGCCTGCACCCGCTCGGCGGTGATCCGGCCGAGCGCGGCGGACATCGCCGTCATGGCGGCGACCACGTCGTCGTCGGGCACGAGCCCCAGCTGGGCCACGAAGCGGACGGCCCGGAGCATGCGCAGGGGGTCGTCGGCGAAGGACTCCTCGGCCGGCCCGGGGGTGCGCAGCCTCCGTCGGATCAGATCGCCCAGCCCGCCGAACGGGTCGGTCACCGTCCGGTCGGGGCCCAGCGAGACGGCCATCGCGTTGACGGTGAAGTCCCGGCGGGCCAGGTCGTCGTCGAGGGAATCCCCCCAGGCGACCTCCGGGTTGCGCGACTCCCGGTCGTAGCGGTCGGCGCGGAAGGTGGTGATCTCCAGCCGGGTGCCGCGGACGTCGGCCCCCACGGTGCCGAAGGCGATCCCGGTGTTCCACGTGGAACCGGCCCAGCCGCGCAGCACCTCGAGCGTCTGCTCCGGCCGGGCGTCGGTGGTCAGGTCGAGGTCGCCGGGGACCGTGCCGTTCCCCGCCCGCCCAGCGCCCGACGCGGACGCCAGCAGCGCGTCCCGCACCGAGCCGCCCACGAGGTGGATCTGGAAGCCGGCGGCGGTGAAGCGCTCCCCGGTCTCCGCGAGCACGGGGGACAGGTCGACCAGGTCCCGCACGGTCTGCTGCACGGCCGGCGGTACGGGCTCCGCGGGCGGACGCGGTCCACCGGCCTCGCTCGGACGACTCGGGGGTTGGGCGGACACGACCAGCCAGGGTAGTGCGAGCAGTCGCGCTACCCTCCTGGCATGGCTGGGACCGGCGGACGAGGGCGCCCCGGCCGTCGCTTGCGCCGGGTCGACGAGACGTCCGCCGGTGGCCTGGTGGTCGCCGACGACGGCGTGCACGGGCCGCGCGCCGCCCTCATCGGGCGCACCGACCGGCGTGGACGCCTGCTGTGGTCGCTGCCCAAGGGGCACATCGAGGCCGGCGAGACGCCCGAGGACACCGCCGTCCGCGAGGTCGAGGAGGAGACCGGGATCATCGGTGAGGTGGTCGCCCCCCTCGGCATCATCGACTTCTGGTTCGTCGCCGACGGCCGTCGCGTGCACAAGACCGTGCACCACTTCCTCCTCCGTGCCGTCGGTGGCGCCCTGTCCGACGCCGACGTCGAGGTGACCGAAGTGGCCTGGGTGCCGTTGGACGAACTCAGCGGCCGGCTCGCCTACGCCGACGAACGTGCCCTCGTCGAGCGAGCACCCGGACTGCTGGCCGACACCGCGTGAGCCGGTCGGCCGCCGGTGGCGCCGGTGGTCGCCCTGCCGCCGCCTCCGGCTCCGTCCGCAGCGGCACCCGGCCCGGGGCGCTGCTGCGCACCGTCGTCACGCTCCTGCTGCTGGCGACGCTCGCGGTCCTCGCACCGCCCGCCTCCGCCGCGCCGGCCGCGGCACCCGTGCCCGCCCTGGCGGACGACCCGGCGGACGACGCCCGCGATCCCGAGCGCCCGGTGCAGATCGAGGTCAGCCGGTTCGAGCCGCGGACCGTGACACCGGGCTCGCTGGTCACCGTGACCGGCACCCTGACCAACACCGGGACCGCGCCGGTCGAGGACGTCAACATCCGCCTGCAGCGCGGGGACGTGCTGCTCAGCCGGGCCGAGCTCGCCGCCGAGGACCTCGACCCGGACCCGGCGACCGCCGTCGTGCCGCCGTTCCAGACGATCGAGGGACGCATCGAGCCGGGCGGTGAGCTGGACTTCAGCTACACGGTGGACTCCGTCGAGCTGCGGCTGGACCGCGACGGCGTCTACCCGGTGCTGCTCAACGTCAACGGCAGCATCGACGGCGACACCCGCCGGGTGGGGGAGCTGTCCACGTACGTCGTCCAGCAGCCGCTCCTCCCCTCCGCCACGACCGCCGTCGCGTGGCTGTGGCCGCTGACCGAGCGCACCCACCGCGACGCCGCCGGCCGGTTCGTCGACGACGGGCTCGCCGAGTCGGTGTCGGACGGGGGCCGGCTCGACCGGGCCCTCGGCGTCATCGAGCGGTTGCCGCGCAGCACGCTCCCCGGCGCGGCTGCCACGGAGCCCGCCCTCCCGGTCACCCTCGCGATCGACCCGGCGCTGGTCGAGGCGCTGCAGCGCATGGCCGCCGGGGACTACGAGGTGGCCGGCGGGAAGGGCGCGGGCACCGCGGCGGCCGCGGCCTTCCTGGAGCGGCTGCGCGCCGTCGCCGCCGTCCACCCCGTGGTGGCGCTCCCCTACGGGGACGTGGACGTCGACGCGCTCGACGCCGCCGACCTCGGCGACGTCGTCGCCCGGAGCCTCCCCGGCACCCCCGCGGGCACCGCGCAGGACCCGCCGGGCACCCCCGCCGGGACGTCGGCCGAGGAGACGCTCCTGCCTGCGGGCGGGTCCGACGTCCCCGCGGCGGAGCTCCCGGCACCCGAGGACGGCGCCGGTGCCCGCATCCTCGCCGGCGCCCTCGACGTGGAGCCGCGGACGGACCTGGCCTGGGCGCCCGGTGGGACGCTGAGCGCCTCCAGCCTGGCGCGGCTCAGCGAGGGCGGGATCGACGAGGTGGTGCTCGCCCCCGGCGCGGTGACCACCGGCGAGTCGGCCGTCGGTCGGCAGGACCCCACCGCCGCCGCGCCCGTCACCCTGACCACGGCCGACGGCGCCGTGGACGCGCTCGTCGCCGACGCGCGGCTGAGCGACGTGGTGGCCCTCAGCGAGCACACCGACGGCGGGCCCCGGCTGGCCCAGCAGCGGTACCTCGCCGAGCTGGCCCTGCTCACGGCGCAGGCTCCGCCGGGCTCGGAGCAGACCGTGCTGGTCGCCCCGCCCCGGGAGATCGACGCCGGTCCCGACGGGGTCGGCGCGATGATGGCCGACACCGCGACGCTGCCCTGGCTCCGTGCCGCCACGGTGGAGTCCCTGGCCGCCGGTCCGCGCAGCGAGGACGGCGCGCTGCTCGAGCCGGTCGACCAGGTCCGCCTGGACCCCGCGGGCCTGGCCGTCGTCGACGAGGTGGTGGCCGCGCGCGACGACCTCGCCGGGGCCGTCGACGGCGATGCCGCCCTCGCGCTGCAGGCCTTCGACGCCGCGGTGTCCCGCGCCACGTCGGTGGCCTGGCGCGACGACCCGATGGGATTCCGCGAGGCCGCCGACGACCTCGCCGCGACCATGCGACGGCTGCGGAACAGCGTGACCCTGCTGGCACCGGCCGACGGCACCTACACGCTGGCCTCGAGCGACGCCCCCCTCGTGCTGACCGTGCTCAACGACCTGCCCTTCGCGGTGCGGGTGCTCCCCCAGGTGCGCTCCCGCGGCAACCGCGCGATCTCGGTCGGCGACGTCGGCATCCAGGTGCTGGCACCCGGTTCCCGCACGGTGCTGCAGGTACCCACCTCGATGCGCCAGTCCGGCGGCGTCGCGGTCACGGCCGCCCTCACCACGCCGGGGGGCGGCACCCTGGGCGAGCGGGTGGAGTTGCAGGTGCGCAGCACGGCCTACGGACCGATCTCACTGATCATCACGATCGGCGCGGCCGCCCTGCTGGGCCTGCTGTTCCTGCGCCGGCTGGTGCACTTCCTGCTGCGCCGCCGCGCCCGCGCCACCGGCTCCGACGCCGGCGTCCCCCCGCTCGGCCCGGACGGTTCGCCGACGCCCGGTCCCACGCGGAGCCCGGTGTGAGCACGGTCCCCGACGACGAGCGGCGCGAGACCCCGGACCGGCCGCGCCCCCCGGCGGGCCGTCCGCTGCCCCCTCCGCCCTACCGCGCGACCCCGCCGGAGGGTGCGGCCTTCGCCGCGCCCGAGGACGGCCGCGCCCCGCTGCCGCCGGTGCCGCCGCCGGTCCGGCGCGGCCACGAGGCCCCCCTCTCCCAGCCCGGCCGTGCCCGCCGGACGCCGGCGCCCGGACCGCTCCCGCCGCTGCCGCCGCTGCGGCACCGGTGGGTCCCCGCGGCCGACGAGACCCAGGTCTTCCCGATGCCGGTGCTGCCACCGGTGCCCCGGACGGTCGACGACACCGATGACGACGTCGAGCAGCGCGAGGGCGCACCCGGCGCCAGCGGGGGCATCCTGCGCGCCGCGGGCACCATGGCCGTGGCCACGCTGGTGTCCCGGATCACCGGGCTGCTGCGGAGCATGGTGCTGCTCGCCGCGCTGGGCGCCAACCTGGTCGGCGACGCCTACAACACCGCCAACACGCTGCCCAACATCGTCTACGAGCTGCTGCTCGGCGGGGTGCTCGCCTCC
Source organism: Blastococcus sp. SYSU DS0617 (assembly GCF_054051075.1). Taxonomy (NCBI): domain Bacteria; kingdom Bacillati; phylum Actinomycetota; class Actinomycetes; order Geodermatophilales; family Geodermatophilaceae; genus Blastococcus; species Blastococcus sp. SYSU DS0617. The sequence goes on along the minus strand of NZ_JBJHAO010000003.1, from coordinate 159,907 downwards.
GTCGTCGTCCCCCTGCTGGTGCACGCGCAGGAACGCGACCGGGACGGCGGCACCGCCTACGCGCAGCGGCTGAGCACGATCGCCATCGCCGGGCTCGCGGTCGTCACCGTGCTCGCCGTCCTGGCCGCCCCGCTGCTGACCCGCCTCTACGGCATCCAGGACGACCCCGAACAGGTGCAGCTGGCGAACTGGCTGGCCCGCATCCTGCTGATCGAGATCGTGTTCTACGGCATCGGTGCCCTGGCCCAGGCGATCCTCAACTCGCGCGGCGTCTTCGGGCCACCCGCCTGGGCGCCCGTCCTCAACAACGTGGTCGTGATCGCGACCGGCCTGCTCTTCCTCGCCGCGAGCGGCCCGGGTGACCTCTCCCCGGTCACCATCACGCCCTTCCAGGTGTGGCTGCTCGGGATCGGGACCACGCTCGGGATCGCCGTGCAGGCCCTCGTGCTGCTGCCCCTGCTGCGCAAGGTCGGCGTGCCGCTCCGCCCCCGCTGGGGGCTCAGGAACACCGGCCTGCGCGAGGCGGGGACGTTGGGCCTGTGGGTCATCGGGTACGTCGCGATCAGCCAGATCGGCGTCATCGTGGCCACCCGGGTGGCCAACGAAGCCGGCCGCCAGCCGGACGCCATCGGCTCCTTCGGTCTCGCCAACGCCAGCCTGCTGTTCCAGATGCCCTACGGGGTCATCGGGGTCGCCCTGCTGACCGCCCTCGTGCCGCGGATGAGCCGGGCCGCCGCGCGGCGCGACGTGCCGGGGGTGGTCTCCGACCTGTCCCTGGGAACCCGCCTCTCCGCGGTGGGCCTGCTGCCGGTGGCTGCCGCGCTGACCGTCCTCGGCCCGTCGCTGGGCATCGTCGCCTTCGCCCGCGGCAACACCTCGGTGGAGGAGGCGGAGGCGATCGGCACGGCGCTGGCCATCGGCGCCTTCGGCCTGCTGCCCATGGCGGTGACCCTGCTGCAGCTCCGGGTGTTCTACGCCATGAAGGACGCCCGCACGCCCACGGTGATCCAGCTGGGCATGGTCGCCGTCCGCGTGCCGCTGCTGCTGGCCGTCCCGGCCCTCGTCGAGCCGGAGCACGTGGTGGCCGGGCTGATGCTCGTCACGAGCCTGACCTACGTGGCCGGCTGGGTGCTCGGCGACCTGGCGCTGCGCCGGCGGCTGGGTGCGCTGCGCACCGGGGACGCCCTCGTGCACGTGGCCCGGGTGGCTGCGGCTGCGGTGGCCGCGGGCCTGGTCGGCAAGCTTGTCCTGATCGTGACCGATGACCTGCTCGGATCGTCCACGGCAGGGTCGCTCGGCCGGGTGCTGCTCGGTACCGTGGTCATCGGCGCCGCGGCTCTCGCAGGTCTCGTGGTCGCCCGCGTCCCGGAGATCCGCGAGCCCCTGGCAGCCGTCAGAGCGCGCGTCCGGCGCGGATGACCGGTCCTCCGCGGGACGCGGTGCCCACGCCGGTGCAGACGCACCGGCCGCTCGAGCAGGACAGGAGGTCGACGGTGTCGATGACGTCCACGGTCACCGGCCTCCCGGAGCGCTACCGGCCACTGGACCAGGTAGGGCCCGACGAGCAGACCGAGACCGGCGTCATCCAGACCTGGCGGGCCAAGGACCGGATCCTCAACCGCGACGTCGCCGTCCGCGTGCACACCCCCGCGGGCCCCGCCGCGCACGCCTGGATCACCCGGGCCCTGACCGCCGGCGGCCTGGCCACCCCGGCCCTCGCGATGGTCTACGACGCCTCCGAGGGCAGCGTGGGGACGCCGGGGGACGAGTCGTCACCCGGTGGAGCGGCCTACGTCGTCAACGAGTGGATCGACGGCGAGACGCTCGCCGACCGGCTGGCCCAGGGCCCGCTGCCCGAGCGCGAGGTGCGCACCGTGCTGCGCCGTCTCGCCGACGGCGTCGCCGAGGCCCACCGCGTCGGCCTGGCCGTCGGGGGACTCACCCCCGAGAACGTCGTGCTGCGGCCCAACGGCCTGGTGGGCCTGCGCGGTGTGCCCGCGGCCACCGGCTCGTTCGACGGCGACGTCGCGGCGCTGGGCGCCCTGCTCGACGCCTGCCTCACCGGTCTCCGGCCCGGAGAGCGCGAGCCCCGGCCGCTGAGCGGTCCCTCGGACCTCGTGGCGCTGGCCCGGCGGGCGCGGTCGACCGAACCCGGTCAGGCCCTGTCCAGCGTGGCCGCCATGGCGGCCATCCTGGCCGAACGCCCGCGCAGCCGGCCGTCGACGGGCGGCTCCCGGGCCGACCGGAACGAGAGCCAGCGATCGGACCGGCAGCGGTCCGAGGCGCCCGTCCGCCTGAACCCCGGCACCCTGCCGCCCGTTCCCCCGGTCCGCCCGGCCGGGCCGGGCACCGCGGTGTCGCCGGTCGTCCTCGGGGGCGACACCGTCACCGCCCAGTCGGTCGTCCCCACCTCCGGTGCCTACGCGGGCGCTCCGTACCAGCCATCCGATGACGTCGCGCCGCTGTCCGACGACCTCTACTCCGACCCGGGGACCGGTTCCACCGCCTACGACGACGACGAGGACGGCGCACGCCGGCACAAGCTGCTCGTCGTCGGCCTGCCCCTGCTCGCGCTGCTCGTGGTGATCGCGCTGGCGTGGTGGGTGGGCACCAGCCTGCTGTCGGTCGCCGGCTCGGTCGACGAGGACGCGCCGCCGTCGATCAGCGTGCCGACGGCCGGTTCGTCCGACGGGGGCGAGGACGGTGGACCCGTCGCGGGCCCGGGCGTGGCCATCAGCGGCGCCGGGATCTTCGACCCGGGCGGCGACGGGGAGCCGGAGAACGACGGCGACGTCCCGCTCACCTACGACGGCGACCCCGCGACGACGTGGTCGACGCTGACCTACCGGGGATCGCCGGCCTTCGGCAACCTCAAGCCCGGTGTCGGTGTGCTGTACGACCTCGGCAGCGCCGAGGAGCTGGCCGGGATCACCGTGACCACCCCGACGCCCGGCGCGACCGTGGAGGTCCGGACCGCACAGGCCCCGGCCGGCGCCCTGGAGGGCTTCGACGTCGCCGCCGCCGGCCGGCTGGAGGAGACCACCGAGCTCTCCTTCGACGAGCCGGCCCAGGCCCGCTACGTGCTGCTCTGGATCACCGGCCTGGTGGACGGCCCCGACGGCTTCTCCGCCCAGATCGGCGAGGTCACGGTCCAGGCGGCCGGCTGATCCTCCCCGGGCGGGCCACTCCTCGGCGGAATGCCGCCCCTACGATCGTCGTTGTGCAGCCCGTGAGTGACTCCCCGACGCCCGGTCCCGCCGTCACGACGGAGGAGATCGTCGACCCTGTCATCCCGCCGGCCGAGCACGACGGCGTGCGCGACCTGATCATCATCGGCTCCGGCCCGGCGGGCTACACCGCGGCCACGTACGCGGCCCGGGCCAACCTGCACCCGCTGGTGTTCGAGGGCTCCCAGTTCGGCGGCGCGCTGATGACGACCACCGAGGTGGAGAACTTCCCCGGCTTCCCGGCGGGCATCCAGGGCCCCCAGCTGATGGACGACATGCGCACGCAGGCCGAGAAGTTCGGCGCCGAGCTCGTCCCCCGCGACGTCACCGAGGTCGACCTCACCGCGACCCCGAAGATCGTGAAGGTCGGCGACGAGGTGCACCGGGCGCACGCGGTCATCGTGGCCACGGGCTCGAAGTACCGGTACCTGGGCCTGGAGAACGAGCAGCGCCTGCTGGGCCGCGGCGTCTCCGCCTGCGCCACCTGCGACGGCTTCTTCTTCCGTGACCAGGACATCGTCGTCGTCGGCGGTGGGGACTCGGCGATGGAGGAGGCCACCTTCCTCACCCGCTTCGCCAAGAGCGTCACCGTCGTCCACCGGCGGGAGGAGCTGCGCGCCTCCAAGATCATGCAGAAGCGCGCCCAGGACAACGAGAAGATCCGCTGGGCGCTGGGCAAGCAGGTCACCGAGGTCCTGGGGGACAGCACCGTCTCCGGCGTCGAGCTGACCGACGGCAGCGGTGCCACCGAGACGCTGCCGGTGAGCGGACTGTTCGTGGCCATCGGCCACGACCCGCGCACGGAGCTGTTCGTCGGCCAGCTCAAGCTCGACGACGGCGGCTACGTCCAGGTGGAGCACCCGACCACCCGCACCAGCATCGAGGGCGTGTTCGCCTGCGGCGACGTCGTCGACCACATCTACCGCCAGGCGATCACCTCGGCCGGCACCGGTGCGGCGGCCGCGATCGACGCCGAGCGCTGGCTCGCCGACACCTTCGACGAGCGCTGAGCGGGCATAGAACCACCGTCCCGTGGGTTCTCCCCACAGGACAGCGCTGATCGACTCAGAGCAAGCCGACGAGAGGGAGAACGACCGATGGCAGGCAACACCGTGACGGTCACCGACACCAGCTTCGCGTCCGACGTGCTGGGCAGCGACAAGCCCGTGCTCGTGGACTTCTGGGCGGAGTGGTGCGGCCCCTGCAAGATGGTCGCGCCCGTGCTCGAGGAGATCGCGGCCGAGCACGGCGACAAGCTGACCATCGCCAAGCTCAACATCGACGAGAACCCGCAGATCGCCCGCGACTACCAGGTCATGTCGATCCCGACGATGACGGTGTTCCAGGGTGGCCAGCCGGTGAAGAGCATCATCGGCGCCAAGCCCAAGGGCGCGATCCTGAACGACCTCGCCGACTACCTGTGACGCACGGCCCCTGCTCCGGCAGGGGCCGCCACGCTGAGTGACAACGGGTCCACCTGTCCACCCGGGCAGGTGGACCCGTCGCCGTCCGGGGGACCCCGACTGGGCCGAGGCGGCGTCGAGGACGACAATCAGGGACACGATGGGAGTCAACGGCGGTATGCGAATCCTGGGTCCGGGTGACCGCGGCGCCGCCGTGGCGGACGTGCAGACCGCACTGCGCAGCCTCGGGCTGCTGCCCGACTCCGACGGAGCGTCCGCGCCGCGCCCACCGCACGCCATGGCCACGCTTCCCGACGTGGCGCTGGACTCCGCCGTCTTCGACGACGCCACCGAGCTCGCGGTCCGGCACTTCCAGCAGAACCGCGGGCTGTCGGTGGACGGGCGGGTCGGCGAGGAGACCTACCGCGCGCTCAACGAGGCACGCTGGTCGCTGGGCGACCGGCTGCTGCGCTACGACCCCGAGCGCGCCATCCGCGGGGACGACGTCATCAACCTGCAGGAGCGCCTGCACGAGCTCGGCTACGACGCCGGGCCGGTCGACGGCATCTTCGGCGGGGACACCGAGGCCGGTCTCCGGGCCTTCCAGCGCGACTACGGCCTCACCTCCGACGGCACCTGCGGCCCGGGCACCCTGCGGGCCCTGCGCCAGCTCGGCCGGAAGGTGACCGGAGGACGCCCCCAGTTGCTGCGGCAGAGCGCGTCCTTCGTCGACAGCGGCCCGCACCTGATCAGCCGGCGGATCGTGGTCGACCCCGGCCACGGGGGCACCGATCCCGGCCACACCTACGGCGAGACGACCGAGGCCGACCTCGTCTTCGACCTCGCCTCCCGGATCGAGGGCCGGCTCGCCGCCGCCGGAGCGACGGTCTACCTCACCCGCGGGCGGAACCAGAACCCCACGGCGGCCGAGCGCACCGCCTTCGCCAACGACGCCCGCGCCGACCTGTTCCTCTCCCTGCACCTGGACGCGCACGCGTCCGAGCACGCCCGTGGCGTGGCCAGCTACTACTACGGCACCGGATCGGGCGCCTCCTCCACCGTCGGTGAGCAGTTCGCCAACCTCGCGCGCCGCGAGGTCGTCGCCCGCACCGGGCTCCTGGACCTGGGGTCGCACTTCAAGACCTGGGATCTGCTGCGGATGACCCGGATGCCGTCCGTGCGGCTGGACTGCGGCTACCTCTCGCACCCCGTGGACCGGCTGCTGCTGCTCGACGCCCGGCTGCGCGCCTCGATCGCCCACGGCGTGCTGGCGGCGGTGCAGCGGTTGTTCCTGCCCGCGGAGGCCGATCCCCCGACGGGGACCTTCGTCCTGCCGGTCTGACGGCCATGACACCGTCGTCCTCCGGACGACACCGCGGACCGTGACACCGTCGTCCTCCGGCGCCCCGGGATCAGGTGACCTGATCGTCGAGGGTCCTCCCTCACGGTGCACGGTCAGGGAGGACACCCGGCCGTGAGGGAGGACGCCGATCCCGGGCTGCAGGGCAGCGTGGAGCGGATGTGACGGGGCGGTCCGCTCGGCGTCCCGGAACTCGATTCCCCCCGGGCCTAGACTCTCGAAGGTGGCCACTCTCCCGCCCGGCTCGTCGGCCGGTTCCGGACAGCAGGGCGCGCACCGCGGTGCGCCCCACCCCTCCCCGCGGCATCCGCGGCTGGACCCGCTGGCCGACCGCTACGCAGCACGTACCCATGGGATGAAGAGCTCGGAGATCCGGGCGCTGTTCTCCGTGGTGAGCCGGCCCGAGGTGGTCTCGCTGGCCGGCGGCATGCCCGCGGTCACCGCGCTGCCCCTCGATGCCGTCGGCTCGATGATCGGCGACCTGGTCTCCGGCATGGGCGCCCAGACCCTCCAGTACGGCTCCGGCCAGGGGGATCCCCGCCTGCGAGAGCGGATCTGCGACGTGATGGCCCTCGAGGGCATCACCGACGCCTCGCCCAGCGAGGTCGTCGTCACGGTCGGCTCCCAGCAGGCGCTGGACCTGGTCACCCGCGTCTTCGTCGACCCCGGTGACGTCATCCTGGCCGAGGCACCTTCCTACGTCGGTGCCCTGGGCGTGTTCCAGTCCGCCCAGGCCCGCGTCCGGCACGTGCCGATGGACGACGACGGTCTCATCCCCGAGGCCCTCGAGGAAGCGCTGCTCGAGTGCCGGGCGAACGGTGACCGGGTCAAGTTCCTCTACACGGTGCCGAACTTCCACAACCCCGCCGGCGTCACACTCACCGAGCCTCGCCGCCAGGCGATCGTCGCCCTGGCCGAGAAGTACGACCTCCTGGTCATCGAGGACAACCCCTACGGCCTGCTGGGCTTCGAGCACGAGCCCATGCGCGCGCTGCGGGCCCGCAACTCCGAGCGGGTGATCTACCTCGGCTCGTTCTCCAAGACGTTCTCGCCGGGCCTGCGGGTGGGCTGGGTGCTCGCGCCCCTCGCCGTCCGCGAGAAACTGGTGCTGGCGACGGAGGCGCAGGTGCTCTGCCCGCCGTCGCTCACCCAGTACGCCGTGGCCCGGTACCTCGACACCCAGCCGTGGCGCGAGCAGATCAAGCTGTTCACCGAGCTCTACCGCGAGCGCCGGGACGCCTGCCTCGAGTCGCTCGAGACGCTGATGCCCGCCGGTACCACCTGGACCCGGCCCGACGGCGGCTTCTACGTCTGGCTGAAGCTGCCCAACGGCCTGGACGCCAAGCTCATGCAGCCGCGGGCGGTGAACGCGCTCGTCGCCTACGTCCCGGGCATCGGCTTCTACGCCGACGGCAGCGGCCAGGAGTACATGCGGCTGTCCTACTGCTACCCCGAGCCCGACCAGATCCGCGAGGGCGTCCGGCGGCTGGCCCGGGTCATCGAGGCGGAGCTGGACCTGCACAGCACCTTCGACTCCGTCGACACCGGCAGCTTCCGCGCGATCCGGCCGGGCCCGGAGTTCACCGGCTCCGGCACGATCGTCGGCCCCGCCAACAGCAACGCCTACGAGGACGGCCGATGACCGAGTCCGCACCCGCACCGGCCCCCGAGACCGGGAGCGACCCGCACCCGCTGCGCGCCGTCGTCCTCGCCGGTGGGCTCACCTTCGAGCGCGAGGTCTCGCTCTCCTCGGGCACCCAGGTGGTCGAAGAGCTGACCCGCGCCGGTCTGGACGCCGAGCTGCGCGACGCCGACGCCGAGCTGCTGCCCGGGCTCGCGGCTGCGCCCGCCGACGCCGTCTTCATCGCCCTGCACGGCGCCACGGGTGAGGACGGCGCCCTGCGTGCGGTCCTCGACCTGGCCGGCGTCCCCTACGTGGGCTCCCCCGCGGCGGCCTGCCGGCTGGCGTGGGACAAGCCGGCCGCGAAGTCCGTCGTCCGGTCCGCCGGGATCACCACTCCCGACTGGGTGGCCCTCCCGCACAGCACCTTCCGCGAGCTCGGCGCCGGCACCGTGCTCGACCTGATGGTCGCCCGGCTGGGGCTGCCCCTCATGGTCAAGCCCGCGTCCGGGGGCTCGGCGCTGGGCGTGCAGAAGATCAGCCGGGTCGAGGACCTCCCGGCCGCCATGGTGAGCTGCTTCGCCTACGGGGACACCGTGATGGTCGAGCGCTACGTGGAGGGCGTGGAGGTGGCGCTCGCCGTCGTCGACCTCGGCGACGGCCCCCAGGCGATGCCGGCCGTCGAGATCGAGCCGGAGTCCGGCGTCTTCGACTACACCGCCCGCTACACCCCCGGCCTGACCGAGTACCACGCACCGGCCCGCATCCCGGACGACGTCGCCGCCCGGGCCGCGGCGGTCGCGGTCCGCGTGCACGAGGTGCTCGGGCTGGCCGACCTGTCCCGCACCGACGCGATCGTCACCCCGGACGGCGAGGTGCACTTCCTCGAGGTGAACGTGTCGCCTGGTCTGACCGAGACGTCGATGTTCCCGATGGCCGTCGAGGCCGCCGGGTACGAGCTCGGCGACGTCATCGCCCGCCTCCTCGCGGCGCGGGCCTCCTCGCCCCGCTGACCCTTCACACAACGACGAGGGCCCCATTACGTCTGTGACGTAACGGGGCCCTCGTCGTTGGATAGGCGCTGGTCAGGCCTCCGGGCGCCGTCCGGTGATTTCGGGGGCCATCACGCCGATGATCCGCTGCAAGTCGTCGACCGAGCCGAACTCGACCACGATCTTCCCCTTGGACCGGCCGATCTGGATCTTGACCTTCGTCTCGAACCGGTCGGAGAGCCGGGAGCCCAGCTCCTCGACCCCGGGGGCCGAGATGTTGCGGGTCCGGCGCTTGGCGGTGGGGCGCTCGGCGGCGGCCATCGCGACCGCCTCCTCGGTGGCCCGCACCGACATGCCCTCGGCCACGATCCTGGTCGCCAGGGCGTCCTGGGCGTCGGCGTCCGGCAGCCCGAGCAGCGCGCGGGCGTGCCCGGCAGAGATGACGCCGGCGGCCACCCGGGTCTGCACCTTCACCGGCAGCTTCATCAGCCGGATCGTGTTGGTGACCTGCGAGCGGCTGCGGCCGATCTTGCTGGCCAGCTCCTCGTGGGTGGCGCCGAACTCCTCCAGCAACTGCTGGTAGGCCGCGGCCTCCTCGAGCGGGTTGAGCTGGACCCGGTGGATGTTCTCCAGCAGGGCATCGCGGAGCATCGCGTCGTCGGTGGTGTCGCGAACGATCGCGGGCACAGTCTCGAGCCCGGCCGCGCGGGCGGCGCGGAGCCGGCGCTCACCCATGATGAGCTCGTAGGTCACCGTGCCGCCGTCGGCGCCGGGGTTCTCCCGCACGACGATCGGCTGCAGGAGGCCGAACTCCTTGACGCTGTGGCTGAGCTCCTCCAGCGCCTCGTCGTCGAAGACCTGGCGGGGCTGCTTCGGGTTGGGGACGACGTCGTCGACCGAGACCTCGCGCAGCTGCGCCCCGGGAACGCCGAGGGCACCCGGCGCCTCGACCGGCGGCGTCGTGCCGACGTCGACCCCGGCGGCCGGCGTGGCCGGCATGTCGGGGGAGTCGGGCGTGGGGCGGTCGGCCGCCGACGGCTCGGCGGGCGGCGGCACCAGGCTCACCGGGGACGGTGCAGCCGCCGATGGCGCCTCGTCCGCCCGGGACCGGTCAGCCGGCTCCGTGGACGGCGGGGGAGCAGTGGGCGCCGACGGGGGCGGGCCGGTCGGGATGAGGGCGGCCAGTCCGCGACCCAGTCCACCGCGCTTGCTCATCTTGGCTCCTCGTTGGGGATCGAGCTCACTGGCCGTCCTGCGTGTTCACGCCATCGGCGACGGCGAAGGCCGTCGCCGCACCCGGCGTGCTGGTGCGGTCGATCGGGGGCAGTTCCACGCCGCGGTGGGCGAGCTCGCGGGCTGCCTCGACATAGCTGGTGGACCCGCGCGAGCCGGGGTCGTAGGTGAGCACGGACTGGCCGTAGCCCGGCGCCTCCGACACCCGCACGTTGCGCGGGATGACCGCGTCGAGCACCACGTCGCCGAAGTGGTTGCGCACCTCGTCGGCGACCTGGTCGGCGAGCTTGGTCCGGCCGTCGTACATGGTGAGCAGGATGGTGCGGACGGCGATGCCCGGGTTGAGGTGCTGCCGGACGAGGTCGATGTTGTTGAGCAGCTGACCCAGCCCCTCGAGCGCGTAGTACTCGCACTGGATGGGGATGAGGACCTCGTCGCCGGCGACCAGCGCGTTGAGCGTGAGCAGGCCCAGGGACGGCGGGCAGTCGATGAGCACGTAGTGCGGGCGCTTCTCCGGCGGGAGGGCGGCGATGTAGCCCTCGATCGCCCGGCGCAGCCGGTGCTCGCGCGCGACGACCGACACCAGCTCGATCTCCGCGCCGGCCAGGTCGATGGTGGCCGGGACGCAGAGCAGGTGGGGGCTCGCCGTCGTCGGGTGCACCACCTCGGTCAGCGTGCTGTCGCCGACCAGGGCGTCGTAGATCGACGGCGTCCCCACCGTGTGCTCGACACCGAGGGCCGTGCTCGCGTTGCCCTGCGGATCGAGGTCGATGACCAGCGTCCGCAGGCCGTAGAGAGCCAGGGCGACGCCGAGGTTCACCGTGGACGTCGTCTTGCCGACGCCGCCCTTCTGGTTGGCGATGGTGATGATGCGGATCCGCGCGGGCACCGGGAAGGGATCCTGGTCGGCCGCGTGCAGCACGCGGGTCGCCCGCAACGCCTCCATCGCGATGGGGCTGTCGAAGTCCGCCACGCCCCCGGAGGACGACTGGTCGGCCGCGAGGCTGCTCCGCAGCCGCTCGCCCGGGTCGGTCATCGCAGTCCCTCCTGGTGCCGTTTCACGTGGAACGGGTCGGGTAGCTGTACCTGTTCCACGTGGAACAGGGTCGTGGAACGGCCCGCCGTCACCTCGCGGGGGAGAGCCGTCACCGTGCCCCACGCGTCATGACGACCACGGTAGTGGCAGCAGCCCCCAGGGATGCACCGACCGCCCGCGGGTGGATGTCCCGCATGCCCGCCGCCTCCAGTTCCGGGACCAGAGCCGGGAGCTCCGCCAGTGCACGGGCACCGACGAGGGCCACCAGCTGGGTGCCCGGACGCAACAGACCGCGACACCAGCCGACGAGCCGGGGGAGCGGAGCCACGGCCCGGGCGGTGACGACGTCGACGGGACAGACGGAGCCGGCCACCGACCGCTCCTCGGCCCGCCCGCGGATGACCTGCCACGGCGTGCGCTGCGCGTCGGCGAGCTCCGCGACCGCCTCCTGCAGGAACTCGACGCGGCGCGCCATCGGCTCGACCAGGGTGAGGGCGACGTCGGGGCGGGCCAGGCCCAGGGGGATCCCGGGCAGTCCCGCTCCACTGCCGACGTCGACCACGCGCGCACCCTGGGGCACGGCCTCGGCCACCGCCGCGCTGTTCAGCACGTGCCGTTCCCACAGCCGGGCCACCTCGCGCGGCCCGATCAGCCCCCTGGTCACTCCCGCGGAGGCGAGCTTCGCGACGAAGGCGCACGCGGCCGGGAGCGCGTCCCCGAAGACCTCCCCGGCCACCTCGGGCGGCGGCGGGGCGTCGGGTGTCGGCTCGCTCACGAGTGCTCCTCGCCGGCGCTCGTCAGCCGCGCCGGCGGGGTTGCTCCGCCCACCGGTTCACTCGCTGGACGGCTCACCGGTCCGGCAGGACCACGACGCGGCGGTTCGGCTCCTCGCCCTCGGACTCGCTGTGCACGCCATCGACACCGGCGATGACGTCGTGGACGACCTTGCGCTCGAACGGGTTCATCGGGCTGAGCCGCTCGGGCTGCCCGCTGCTGGAGACCCGGCGGGCGGTCTCGCCGGCCAGTGCCGTCAGGTCGGCCCGGCGCTTGGCGCGGAAGCCGCCGACGTCCAGCATCAACCGGCTGCGCACGCCGGTCGACTGCGCGACGGCGAGCCGGGTGAGCTCCTGCAAGGCCTCGAGCGTGGCGCCGTCCGGCCCGATCAGGTCGTTGAGCCGGCCGCCCACGATGGCGACGGAGGCGCGGTCGCCCTCGACGTCGAGGTCGATGTCCCCGTCCACGTCGAGGATGTCGAGGAGCCGCTCGAGGTAGTCACCGGCGACGTCCCCCTCCTGGACCAGCAGGGCCTCCCCACGCGGACCGGTGGACCCTGGGGCCCCACCCGCCCCGTCAGAGTCCAGGTCTGCCGCCTCGACGAGGGCGTCGTCGCTGGCGGCGTCGGCGTCCGGGAGCGCGGGGGCGCTGTCGGTGGGGTGCTGCTGCGGGGCACTCACGGAGGTTCCTCCACTGTCGGTTCGGGCATCCGGGTCGGCCCCGGTGGTCATGGTCCGGACCGTGGTCCGGCGTGCGCCGTCAACGGCGCTTGCGCTTGCCCCGGTTCGCGGGGCCCTGGCCCGCCCGTCCGGCGCCACCGCGGGGGGCGTTGCCCGCACCGTTCGCGGAGGGCCCGGCGGGGCGTCCGTCGGCCGCACCGCTGGCCGTCGCACCGTTCGCACCGTTCGCACCGTTCGCACCGTTCGCACCGTTCGCACCGTTCGCACCGTCGACGGTGCTCTCGGGGGCGGCGGTCGCGGGCTTGGCGCCGGGCTTGGGCCGGACCGGCTTGGCGCCCGGCTTGGGAGCGAGCGTCTTCGGGTCGATCGCCGGCTTGTCGGTACCGGACTTCGCCTTGGCGGCGGCCGACCCGGGCGGCGGCATCTTGCGCAGGATGAAGAACTGCTGGCCGAAGGTCCAGGAGTTGTTCACGACCCAGTAGATGAGAACGCCGATGGGGAAGAAGAACCCCGTGACGAAGAGGCTCAGCGGCATGCCGTAGAGCAGCAGCTTCTGCACCGTGGCGGCCTGGCCCTCGACCGGACCGGAGCGCTTCATGATCTGCTTCTGCGTGAAGTAGGTGGTCACGCACATCAGCGGGATGAGGATCAGCGCGACCAGGCGGATGCTGCCGTAGGTCACCCCGTCCAGCGCCAGGATCGCCTCTTCCTTGGCACCGCTCATGTTGAACGACGCGGAGATCGGCGCCCCGAACAGGTCGGCGCGGGACGCCTGATCGGTCAGCTCGTCGGTCCAGCTGTAGAGCCCTTCCTTGTCCGGCGCGAGGCGGCGCAGCACGTGGAAGAGCGAGATGAAGATCGGGATCTGCGGCAGGATCGGCAGGCAGCCGGCCAGCGGGTTGACCCCGCGCTCCTTCTGCAGCGCCATGATCGCCTGGCTCATGCCCTGCCGGTCGCTGCCGTACTGCTTGCGCAGCTTGGCGATCTCGGGCTGCAGCTCCTGCATGGCCCGCTGCGACTTCACCTGCTTGACGAACAGCGGGAAGAGCAGCAGCCGCACGGTGACGACCAGCAGCGCGATCGACAGCGCCCAGGTGAGGCCACCGGCCGGGTCGAGGAAGGTGGAGAGCACGTCGTGCCACCGGGCCATCACCCAGGCGATCGCGGTGTACAGCCAGTCAAGCAACGGAGGTCTCCTCGTTCGCCCGGCGCGAGGCCGGCGGGGTGGCACGTGCAGGTTCGGGTGCCACTGGCGCCGGCACCGCAGTGCTCGACGCGCGGGCGGGCTCGCGGGTTCCGGCAGGGGGAACCGGGTCCAGGCCACCGGGGTGCCAGGGCGCGCACTTGAGGATCCGGCGGACGGCCAGCCAGCTGCCGCGCGCCGCTCCGTGGCGGTCGATCGCCTCGGCGGCGTAGGCGCTGCAGGTCGGGTAGAACCGGCACCGCGGCGGCAGCGCCGGGCTGATCGCCCGGGAGTAGAAGCCCACGGCGGCCAGCAGCGCCCGGCGCACCGGTGCCCGGCCGCTCACGGGCGGGCCCGCTGGTCGAGCAGCCGGTCCAGCCCGCGGGCGAGGTCGCGGCGCAGGACCGCGGAGTCGGCGTCCGCCGCCTCGGGGCGTGCCCGGACGACCAGGTCCGCCGTGGCCGGCAGCCGGTCCAGCTCGGCACGGACGGCGGCCCGCAGCCGGCGGGTCACGCGGTGACGGACCACGGAGTTGCCCACCGCCTTGCCCACCACGAAACCGGCCCGCGCACCGGACGGCGCCACCGGACGCGCACCATCACCGGGCGCCGGGTCGCCGCCCGCTCGGGCGGGCCGTTCGGGGAGGAAGTGGAGCACCATGGTCGGCCGCCCGGCACGTCGGCCGGACCGGACGACCGCGGTGAATTCCGGGCGCCGGCGCAGGCGTGCCTGCGCGGGCAGCACGTCAGGCGGAGAGCTTCTCGCGACCCTTGCGCCGGCGGCCGGCGAGGATCGCGCGGCCCGCACGGGTGCGCATCCGCAGCCGGAAGCCGTGGGTCTTGGACCGGCGACGGTTGTTCGGCTGGAAGGTGCGCTTGCTCACGAGGTACTCCCACATCACGTTCGGCGGTGCGCGTCCCCGGTGGGCGGACGCGCAGGGGGTGCCGGCACGAACGGCGCGAGCCGTACCCAGCCGGACCCCGGAAGCTGGTCTTCCGCGGACGAACACGTGCACGCCAGCGCCGGATGAGCGGGCATGGCGGCAACAGCCGTCACGGACTCCGGACAGCATAGCCGAGGAATCCAGGCTGCCGGTGCCCGGGATCGGTCCGGACTCCGCATGATGCCCCGGCGGTGCCACCGCCCCGGAACGGCACGCCGTCGCGACGCGCCGGAAGCGGTGGATGCATCGTTGCCGCCCTGTGGACGAGGCTGTTAGCGTCGCCGTCGCCCCGCACCGGACGACAGGGTCACGGCGCGTGGGCCGACCCCTCGGTCTCCCGACCCCCGAAGCGCCCGTGGATCCCGACGACGGGGCGCTGACCAGCGGAAAAGCTGGACAGACCCCGGGCTCTCGTCGGCCACGGTGGCAACGGCACCGGTCGTGCACAGCCTGTGGACACCCGTGTGGAACACGGATGTCCGCACGTGCCCGCCGGCCACGGAGCGCGGATCCCCGCCAGGCACCAGGCTGACGGGACGCGGCCCTCGAGGGAACCGGCCGATCGGGGTCGAACACATGGGGAGGACGACGGCATGGCGGACGACGCGCCGGATCTGCCAACGGTCTGGGACCAGATCCGCGAACGGCTGGCCACCAGCCTGTCCCCGCAGCAGAACGCCATGCTGAACCTGACCCGTCCGCTGGGACTGGTCGAGGGCACCGCGGTGCTCGCCGCACCGAACGAGTTCACCCAGACCGTGCTGGAGTCCCGGATGCGCCGGGTGCTCGCCGAGGCGCTGTCCGAGCAGTTCGGCCGGGACATCCGCGTCGCGATCCAGCTCGAGGACGCTCCCGAGGACCCTGCTCCGGAGGTCCAGGACGACGGACCGACCCGCCGTCCCTGGTCGGCCGCCGAGGCGGCGCTCGAGGCACGGCGCGCCGAGGAGGACCGGGTCACCCGCGACCGCGCCGACGACGGGCGCAGCGCGTTCGGCGTCCGCACCGACGCGGTCGGCTCGGCACCCTGGGACCGGGAGCCCGCCGACGACCGGAAGGCCCGCGCGGAGGCAGAGGTGCGCGAGCTGCGCCCCGTCGACCGGGGAGCTCCCGAGGACTGGGCCACCCCCGCATGGGGCGGGGAGCCGGCGTCCCACGACTGGGGCGGCTCGGGCGACGGCCGATCTGCTGACGTGCTGCCCTTCGACCTCTCCTCGCCCGACGGCGATCAGCGCGGCGCACGTTCGGGGGGACGGCGACGGCCCGAGGCCGGTCGGCCGGCGGGACTGGACCCGGGGCTGAACCCGAAGTACGTCTTCGACTCCTTCGTCATCGGCAACAGCAACCGGTTCGCCCACGCCGCGGCGGTCGCGGTGGCCGAGGCGCCGGCCCGCGCCTACAACCCGCTGTTCATCTACGGCGAGTCCGGGCTGGGCAAGACCCACCTGCTGCACGCGATCGGGCACTACGCCGCCCGCATGTTCCCCAACGTCAAGGTGCGCTACGTCAGCACCGAGGAGTTCACCAACGAGTTCATCAACCTGGTGCACTCCGGCCGAGCCGAGGACTTCCGCCGTCGCTACCGGGACATCGACTTCCTGCTGATCGACGACATCCAGTTCCTGGAGCGGGCCGAGCGGACGCAGGAGGAGTTCTTCCACACCTTCAACACGCTGCACAACGCGTCGAAGCAGATCGTGATCACCTCCGACCGCGCGCCGAAGAAGCTGACGACGCTGGAGGACCGGCTGCGGACCCGCTTCGAGTGGGGCCTGATCACCGACGTCCAGGCGCCCGATCTCGAGACCCGCATCGCGATCCTGCGCAAGAAGGCGTGGGGCGAGCGGCTACAGGTGCCCGACGCGGTGCTGGAGTTCATCGCCAGCAAGGTGCAGACCAACATCCGCGAGCTCGAGGGCGCGCTCATCCGGGTGACGGCGTTCGCGTCGCTCAACAAGCAGCAGGTGGACCTGCCCCTGGCCGAGCTGGTGCTGAAGGACCTGATCAGCGACGAGCAGGGGCCGCAGATCACCGCGGCGATCATCATGGCCGCCACCGCCGAGTACTTCTCCGTGACCATGGAGGAGCTGCAGGGCTCCAACCGCAGCCGGACGCTGGTGAACGCCCGGCAGATCGCGATGTACCTGTGCCGGGAGCTGACCGAGCTCTCCCTGCCGCGGATCGGGGCCTCGTTCGGCGGCAAGGACCACACCACGGTCATGCACGCGGTCAAGAAGATCACCAACCTGATGAGCGAGCGCCGGGCCACCTACACCCAGGTCACCGAGCTCACCGCGCGCATCAAGAGCCGCGCCCGGCAATAACTCTGTCGTCCTCCGGACGACACCGCGGCCACGTGCCGTCCCCCCGTTGGGACGAGCGCGTCGGTCGGCCCTGCGCGGGACCCTCCGGGCCCCACTCGGCCCGCGATCCGCACCGGACGACACCGCGGCCACGTGCCGTCCCCCCGTTGGGACGAGCGCGTCGGTCGGCCCTGCGCGGGACCCTCCGGGCCCCCTCGTGGCTCGGCCGCGCGATGTGGTGGTGACCCTCGCCGTCGACGACGAGGCTCGCTGTTCCACAGCATGTCCGCGGTCGGCCGGCGGGGCTCGTCGCGCGGGCATCAGCGGGACGTCGGGCGGACGACGCGGACCGGTCGACATGTCGCTGTCCACAGTTGTGTGGAACTCCGTGGACAGCGGAACCCCTGTTCCTGCGCGTCAGAGGCCGGTCATCGGCCGACCATCCGGTCGACACGTCGAGAAGTTGTCCCCAGGAATGTGCACAGGTTGGGGAGATCCGTGCCGGAGCCGGTCCGCGAGCCCCGCACCGATCGCCCGCCCGACCGGCGCCCGCGCCCTCCACAGCCCCGTGACCTGCGCGTATGCCCGAGAGCCGGGAGACCGGCCCCGGCGGACGCCGAACCGGGCCGGCGGACGTGCACACGGCATGGGGACGAACAGGGGGCAACCAGGGGAGTGCAGGTGGACGGCGGGCGGTGTCTGTGCACGGCGGTCGAGTTGTCCACGTGTCGACAACAGGACGACGGTGACCGCCCACAGCGGGCCAACAGGGCTGGTGGGGCATTGACCTGCGGAAAGGCGCCCGGTCCCCAGCTTCCACACGTGTGATGACGAGGATGAAGTACTTCTACCCAGAATTTCTCGAACCACATTCAGGCTGGGGGCGCTCCGCTCGGGCCGTGCTCCAGGAGCGCACCGGCACCGACGGAGCGCTGGGCAGAGCACCCGACAGGGGACAGGGTTTCCCCCGGAGGCACCCGAGCAGGCACCATGAGCACCGCACCGGGGGTGGGAGCCTCCGCCTCGACGTCCGGCGCACCGTGGACGCAGAAGAGATCGGGTGGATGGACAGATGAAGTTCCGGGTGGCACGAGAGGTGCTCGCCGACACCGTGGCGTGGACGGCCCGCAGCCTGCCGCCGCGACCGTCGGTCCCCGTCCTCGCCGGCATCCTGCTCGAGGTCGACGGCAGCCAGCTGTCGGTGTCCGGCTTCGACTACGAGGTGTCCGCGCGCGCCGAGGCCGACGTCCAGGCCAGCGAGAGCGGCCGCGTCCTGGTCCCGGGCCGGCTGCTGGCCGAGATCACCCGGGCTCTGCCGCCGCACCCGGTGGACATCACCGCCGACGGCCCGCGGCTGGCGATCACCTGCGGCAACGCCCGGTTCAGCCTGCCGACGCTGCCCGTCGAGGACTACCCGTCCCTGCCCTCCATGCCGTCCTCGGCCGGTGTGGTGGACAGCGACGTCTTCGCCGAGGCCGTCTCGCAGGTCGCGGTGGCGGCCGGGCGTGACGACACGCTGCCGATGCTCACCGGTGTCCGGCTGGAGATCGAGGGCGACCAGATCACCCTCGCCGCCACCGACCGCTACCGACTCGCGGTCCGGGAGTTCGCCTGGCGTCCCGACACCGCGGGCCTGTCCGCAGCGGTCCTCGTGCCGGCCCGCACCCTGGCCGACGCCGCCAAGACCCTCACCAGCGGTCCGGAGATCACCGTCTCGCTGTCCTCGGGCAGCTCCGGGGAGGGCATCCTCGGCCTCTCCGGCAAGGACCGGCAGACCACCACCCGGCTGCTCGACGCCGAGTTCGTCAAGTACCGCGCGATCATGCCCAGCGAGTCCGCGGCCAGCGCCACGCTCCCGGTCGGCCTGTTCACCGACGCCGCCAAGCGCGTCGCCCTGGTCGCCGAGCGCGGCACCCCCCTGCGCTGCGAGTTCACCCCCGGCCAGGTCACCCTGCGGGCCGGCGGCACCGACGACGAGGGGCAGGCCGAGGAGCGCTGCGACGTCGACTTCGACGGCGAGCCGCTGACCATTGGCTTCAACCCGACGTTCCTGCTCGATGGGCTGGCCGCGGTGCACACCGACCGCGCGCGGATGGACTTCACCAGCCCGCTCAAGCCCGCCGTGCTCTCCGGCGTCGAGGAGCCGGCCGACGACGGCGGGGCACCGGCTCCGCGTCCGGGCAGCTACCGGTACCTGATCATGCCGGTGCGACTGCCCGGCTGACCGCCACCCGGCGAGGCCCGGCCCGGGCGAGCACGATGGGGCACTGACCAGGACAGAACGCCGAGAGGGGACACCGTCGTGCAGCTGGGACTGATCGGGCTGGGCAAGATGGGCGGCAACATGGCCGAGCGGGTACGCCGGGCCGGCCATGAGGTCGTGGGGTACGACCGCTCACCGGACAAGCGCGACGTCGACAGCCTGCCCGCTCTGGTGGAGGCGCTGTCCACGCCCCGCGTGGTGTGGGTGATGGTGCCCTCCGGCGAACCGACCCGGGAGACGGTCAAGGAGCTCGCCGGCCTGCTCGAGCCCGGTGACGTGATCATCGACGGTGGCAACTCCAAGTACACCGACGACCAGGTCCACGACGTGATGTGCCGCGAGAAGGGCATCGGCTACATCGACGCCGGGGTCTCCGGCGGCGTCTGGGGCCTGGAGAACGGTTACGCCCTGATGGTGGGCGGCACGAAGGAGGACGTCGCCAAGGTCCAGCCGGTCTTCGACGCGCTGAAGCCCCCGGCACCGGTGGACGAGGCCGGGCAGGAGCTACCCGGCGCCGGTTTCGTGCACGCCGGCCCCGTGGGCGCCGGGCACTTCAGCAAGATGGTCCACAACGGCATCGAGTACGCGATGATGCAGGCCTACGGCGAGGGTTACGAGCTGCTCGCGGCGGTCGACCTCATCGAGGACGTGCCCGGCGTCGTCCGGTCGTGGACCCAGGGCACGGTCATCCGCTCCTGGCTGCTCGACCTGCTGGTGCGGGCCCTGGACGAGGACCCGGCGCTGGACCGGGTGCGGGGCTACGCCGAGGACTCCGGCGAGGGCCGGTGGACCGTCGAGCAGGCGATCGAGAACGCCGTCCCCATGCCGACCATCGCGGCCTCGCTGTTCGCCCGCTTCTCCTCCCGGCAGGAGGACTCGCCGACCATGAAGGCGGTCGCCGCGCTGCGCAACCAGTTCGGCGGGCACGCGATCCGGTCCGCGGAGTCCGAGGCCGAGAGCCCCGCCTGATCCGCCCCCGTCCGATCATTCCTGCGAGCTGAAGGGCCGAGGTGTACGTCCGGCACCTGCAGGTCGGCTCCTTCCGGAGCTGGGAGCGCGTGGACCTGCCGCTGTCCCCGGGCCCGACCGTGCTGGTCGGCCGCAACGGGGAGGGCAAGACCAACCTGGTCGAGGCCGTCGGCTACCTGGCGACGATGAGCAGCCACCGGGTCTCCAGCGACGCACCCCTGGTGCGCCACGGTGCCGCGCAGGCGGTCGTGCGCGCGGCGCTGCGCCGCGGCGACCGCGAGCTGCTCGTCGAGATCGAGATCAACCCGGGGCGGGCCAACCGGGTACGGGTGAACCGGGCACCGCTGCAGCGGCCGCGGGACCTGCTGGGCATGGTCCGCACGGTGCTCTTCGCGCCCGAGGACCTCGCGCTGGTGCGCGGCGACCCGACCGAGCGCCGGCGGTTCCTCGACGAGCTGCTGGTCACCCGCACGCCCCGGCTGGCCGGGGTGCGGGCCGACTACGACCGGGTGCTCAAGCAGCGCAACGCGTTGCTGAAGACCGCACGGCTGGCTCGCGGCAAGGCCATCGAGACCCTCGACGTGTGGGACGGCCACCTCACCGACCTGGGCGGTCAGCTCCTGTCCGCCCGGCTCGGTCTCATCGCCGACCTCGCGCCGCAGGTCGCGGAGTCCTACGCCCGCGTGGCCGGCGACGGGGCCCTCGTCGCCGGTCTCGGCTACTCCTCGACCGTGCCGCTGGCCGGCGACGGCGCGGCGCTGCGCCCGGACGCGGTGCTGCCGACGGCGGAGGAGCTGACCGTCGCGATGCGCGAGCGCGTGGCCGAGCGCCGGGGTGACGAGCTGGACCGGGGGATGACGCTGGTCGGGCCGCACCGCGACGACCTGGTCATCCACCTGGGCCCCGCCCCGGCGAAGGGCTTCGCCAGCCACGGCGAGTCCTGGTCCCTGGCGCTGGGCCTGAAGCTCGCGACCTTCGCGCTCCTCCGGGCCGACGGCGAGGACCCGATCCTGGTCCTGGACGACGTCTTCGCCACGCTGGACGCCGAGCGACGCGCGGCGCTCGCGGAGGTGGCACGCTCGGCGGAGCAGACGCTGATCACCGCCGCGGTGCTCGACGACGTGCCGCCCGAGCTCCGCGGCGGCCGGGTCGAGGTCGGCGCCGGCGAAGTGCGGGTGCTCGACCCCGGGGAGGTCGCATGAGCGAAGACCGGCCGGCACGCCCGAGCGACATCGCCCGGGCCGCCCTCGAGGGGGGGGGGGGGGGGGGCGCGCGCGGGGCCCCCCCCCCCCCCCCGCCGCGCCCCCCGGCGCCCCCCCCCCCCCCCCCCCCGCCCCCCCCCCCCCCCCCCCCCCCTCCGCTGCCCGCCCGCGCCCGACCCGCCGCCGGATCGCCGGGCCCCGGCGGAGCTGGAGCGGCCCCGGTCCCGGCGCTGACGACCCCCAGCCGCTGGGCCGGCTGGTCGACTCGCTCGTCGACGCGCAGGACTGGTCCGAGCGCACCCGGACCGGTGCGGTGTTCGGCAGGTGGGAGATGCTCGTCGGGCCGGAGATCGCCGCGCACTGCGCTCCGCAGACCCTCACCGAGGGGGAGCTGCTGATCGTCGCGGAGTCGACGGCCTGGGCCACCCAGCTGCGGCTGCTGGCGCCGACCATCCTGGGCAAGCTGCGGGCCGGGGTGGGCGGGGACGTCGTGACCCGGTTGCGCGTTGTCGGACCGACGGCCCCCAGCTGGAAGAAGGGCCCGCGCTCCGTGCGCGGCCGGGGTCCGCGCGACACGTACGGATAGGCACCGCACCACGACGGAAGGGCAGCGATGAGCACGCCTCGGGACCGCGACGGCTTCGACGACGACACCGGCCGGGCCTGGCAGGAGCCCGCTCACCTCGGCGGCGACGAGCCGGCCGGGGAGCCGCCGGCGCAGGAGGGGCCGCCGGAGGACCCGCCGAACTTCGTGGACCGCCGCAAGCAGCCACGCGACAGCGACCACTCCGTCGACCCGGAGGCCTGGCGGCCCGCCGGCTGGGACCTCCCGCCGGCCGAGCCCGAGCGGCCGGCCGCGACGCCGGGACCGTCCGGCGTCGACCCCTCGTGGGCGCCCCCGGGTGCTCCCGCGGGCGAGGCCCCGGTGCCCGAGCGGCGGGGCCTGTTCGGCGGCCGCCGTCAGCGGGACCCCGAGATGCAGCGGGCGTTCACGTACCAGGGCGACGTCGTCGGCGCGCAGGGCTGGGCACTCCAGCGCGGCTGGACCATCTCCGACGGCACCGCGCCGGAGGACGCCGTCCTCGCGGAGCTGATCGCCTCGGCGCCACCCCGGCTGACCAAGGACCACCGGCCCGGCAGCGTGCTGCGCGGGCGCGCGGGATCGCTCGAGCTCGTCGCCTTCGACGCCGTCTACATGTCCGGGCGGCACGTGGTGCCGGAGTACGCGATCACCGCGGCGCCGCTGCTGGGCGCCCCCCCGGCGCTGCGGCTGTCCCCGGCCCGGCTGTGGAAGCACGGCGTGGGCGGCATGGTGCAGATCCCCTCCGAGGATCCGGACTTCGAGCGCCGCTGGACGCTGCTGGCCGCCGAGGACGGCCCGCAGGTGCGCCGGATCGCCGGCGACCCCGAGGTGCGCCGCCTGCTGCTGGGTACCGACGACGGCGACGAGTTCTGGACGACGGGCGGGTTCCTGGCCGCGATCCGCCCGGACGGGCACCGTCCCGAGCTGCTGGAGCACCACACGCGGCTGCTGACCGCGCTCGTCGGCGCGCTCGCCGTCGGCTACTGACGCGGCTCGTCCGCTGAGCGCCCACGACCGGTCCGACGCCGGGCCCGCGTCCCCCGGCGCGGGTCCGCGGGAGCTGCTGCCCCTGCTGCGGCCGCACCGGCGTGCGCTGGCCGCCGCGGCGGCGCTGTCCTTGGTGGCCGCGGCCGCGGCGCTGGCGCAGCCCGCCCTGGTCGCCAGGGTCATCGACGTCGTCGGCTCGGGGGAGGCGCTGCTGCCCACCGTCTCGCTGCTGGTGGTCGTGCTCCTGGCCGCATCGGCGCTGGGCGCGTTCCAGCAGTACCTGCTGCAGCGCACCGCGGAGGGCGTCGTCCTGACCACCCGGCAGCTGCTCGCCGACCGGCTGCTGCGGCTCCCGGTGGCCGAGTACGACCGGCGGCGCACCGGCGACCTCATGTCGCGGGTGGGCGCCGACACCACGCTGCTGCGCGCGACGGTCACCTCCGGCGTCGTGGACGTGGTCGGCTCGGCGGTGCTCGCCGTCGGCGCGGTGGTCGCGATGGCGCTGGTCGACGTCTGGCTGCTGCTGCTCACCCTGCTCTCGGTCGGCATCGGGGTGACCGTGGCGGTGCTGGCCTCCCGCGGCGTGCGCCGGCTGTCGCGGCAGGCTCAGGAGGAGGTCGGCGCGATGACGGCCGCCGTGGAGCGCGCGCTGTCGGCGGTGCGCACCATCCGGGCCAGCGGTGCCACCTCCCGCGAGGTCGCCACCGTGGGAGGCAGTGCGCGGCGGGCGTACGAGGCCGGCGTGCGGTTGGCCCGGCTGGAGTCGCTGGTCTCCCCCGCCGGGTCGATCGCGGTGCAGGGCGCGTTCCTCGCGGTGCTCGGCGTCGGCGGCTACCGCGTGGCCGACGGCTCGATCACCGTGGCCGCCCTGGTGGCTTTCATCCTCTACCTGTTCCTGCTGGTCATGCCGCTGGGCCAGGCGATCTCGGCCTGGACGCAGCTGCAGACCGGGCTGGGTGCCCTGGCCCGGATCCAGGAGGTGCTGGCTCTGGAACCGGAGCAGGACGAGCGCCCGGAGCGGGCCGGCACCGTCACCCCGCGGGCAGGTGCGCCGCTGCTGGAGCTGGACGACGTCTCCTTCGCCTATCCGGACGGGACGCCGGTGCTGCGCGGGGTCTCCTTCGAGGTCGAGGCCGGGAGCCGCGTCGCGCTGGTCGGGCCCTCGGGTGCGGGGAAGTCGACGATCCTGGCGCTGATCGAGGGCTTCTACCCGGTCGCCGCCGGCGCCGTCCGCTGGGCCGGCACCGACGTCCGGGACGTGCCCCGTGCGGCACTGCGTGCCCGGCTCGGCTACGTGGAGCAGGAGGCGCCGGTCCTGGCCGGGTCGGTGCGCGACAACCTGCTGCTCACGCGGCCCGACGCGACCGACCCCGAGCTGTGGGCGGTGCTCGCCGACGTGGGCCTGACCGAGGTGGTGCGCCGGTCCCCGCGCGGCCTGGACGTGCTGGTCGGCGACGAGGGCGTGCTGCTCTCCGGTGGGGAGCGCCAGCGCCTGGCCATCGCGCGCTCCCTGCTTGGCCGACCGGAGCTGCTGCTCCTGGACGAGCCCACCGCCAGCCTCGACGCCCGCAACGAGGGGCTGCTCCGGGACACGCTCGCGGCCGCAGCGGCCGACCGCGCGCTCCTGGTGGTCGCCCACCGGCTGTCCACGGTCCTCGACAGCGACCAGATCGTGGTGCTCGACCAGGGTCGGGTGGTCGCCCGCGGCACCCACGCGGAGCTGGTGGAGACCAGCCCGCTCTACCGGGAGCTGGCCACCGCCCAGCTCCTCGTCTGACCCGCGCTGGGATCAGGGAGGAGGGCGACGGCGCCCACTCCAGCTGCTCGGCCCCCGGGTGATGGCCGCAGATCATCCCGCCCGGGACGATCCCGTGGAACGTGGCTTGCTGTCGCAGCGACGTCGTCCCCCGGTCGTGTTCCACGTGGAACGCCAGCCGGGCGAGGCCGGGCAGGAACTGCGCCCTTGGACCGCCGGACCGGCGCCGGCAGGCCGCCTCCGGGGCCCGGAGGCCCGGCGCCGACCGCCCCTTCGAGCGCCGGATCCGACGCTGCGGGTGTGAGCCCCCCGAGGACGGCGTGTCGATACCCGGGGCAGGACAGGTGGTGGCGGAGGTGCCGGAAGGGGCTCAGACACGACGTGAGGGCGTGGACGGCGCCATTCCTGTCAGTGGACCCGGTATCCTCGACAGCAGAAACCGCCAGCAACCGGCTCAGCGTCGTTCTGCGCCCCGAGGGGCCAGTGCCGTTCTGCGCGTCGTCCCCCGTCAGCACCGGGGATCCGCGTGCCGGTTGCGCGAAAGGAAGGCCCCCCGTGGTCGCAGCACCGCAGACCGAGAACGCCTACTCCGGCAGTTCCATCACCGTCCTCGAAGGCCTCGAGGCGGTCCGGAAGCGCCCCGGTATGTACATCGGCTCCACCGGGGAGCGCGGCCTGCACCACATGGTGTGGGAGGTCGTGGACAACTCCGTCGACGAGTCGCTGGCCGGCTACTGCGACACCGTGCGGGTGACGCTGCTGGCCGACGGCGGCGTCCGGGTCGAGGACAACGGCCGCGGCATCCCGGTCGACATGCACCCGGTGGAGAAGCGGCCCACCGTCGAGGTGATCATGACCGTCCTGCACGCGGGCGGAAAGTTCGACGGCAAGAGCTACGGCGTCTCCGGCGGTCTGCACGGCGTCGGCGTCACGGTCGTGAACGCCCTGTCCACCCGCCTCGAGGTCAACGTGTGGCGCGACGGGACCGAGTGGAAGCAGAGCTACGCCTACGCCAAGCCGGGCCCGCTGGAGGAGGTCGGCCCCACGAAGAAGCAGGGCACCGCGATCACCTTCTGGGCCGACGGTGACATCTTCGAGACGACGACCTACTCGTTCGACACCATCAACCGCCGTCTGCAGGAGATGGCCTTCCTCAACAAGGGCCTGACGATCGTCCTGCGCGACGAGCGGCCCGGGCACAGCAAGGTCGAGACCGGCATGGCCGAGGAGGTCTCGGTCGCCGAGGCCGCGCCGGAGGCGGGCGCCGAGGACCAGGCGTTCGAGGCCACCGAGGTCACCTACAAGTACGACGCCGGCCTCATCGACTACGTCGCCCACATCAACGCCAAGAAGTCGCCGATCCACAAGTCGGTCGTCAGCTTCTCCGCCGAGGGCACCGGCAAGAACGACATGGCCATGTCGATCGACGTCGCGATGCAGTGGTCCGAGGCCTACTCGGAGTCGGTCTACACGTTCGCGAACATCATCAACACGCACGAGGGCGGCACGCACGAGGAGGGTTTCCGGACGGCGCTCACCTCGATCGTCAACCGGTACGCCGAGGAGAAGAAGCTCTTCAAGGGCAAGGACGAGAAGCTCACGGGTGAGGACATCCGCGAGGGTCTGGCCGCGATCGTCTCGGTGAAGCTGGGCGACCCGCAGTTCGAGGGCCAGACCAAGACCAAGCTCGGCAACACCGAGGTCAAGGGCTTCGTGCAGCGGGTCTGCAACGAGCAGATCGGGCACTGGTTCGAGGCCAACCCGAGCGAGGCCAAGATGATCATCAACAAGGCCTCGTCCGCCGCCCGCGCCCGCCGTGCGGCGCAGGACGCCCGCAAGCTGGCCCGCAAGAGCCTGCTGAGCAACAACTCGCTGCCGGGCAAGCTCGCCGACTGCCGCTCGACCGACCCCCGCGACTCGGAGATCTACATCGTCGAGGGCGACTCGGCCGGTGGATCGGCCAAGTCCGGCCGCGACTCGATGTTCCAGGCGATCCTCCCGATCCGCGGCAAGATCATCAACGTCGAGAAGGCGCGCATCGACCGGGTCCTCAAGAACAACGAGGTCCAGTCCATGATCACCGCGTTCGGCACCGGCATCCACGACGAGTTCGACGTGTCGAAGCTGCGGTATCACAAGATCATCCTGATGGCTGACGCCGACGTCGACGGCCAGCACATCCGCACGCTGCTGCTGACCCTGCTGTTCCGCTTCATGCGGCCGCTGGTCGAGGCCGGGCACGTCTACCTGGCCCAGCCCCCGCTGTACAAGATCAAGTGGGGCGGCAAGCACGCCGACGACTACGTCTACACCGACCGGGAGAAGGACGCCGTGCTCAGCGCGGCCGCCGAGTCCGGCCGGAGGGTCAAGGACGACGCGATCCAGCGGTTCAAGGGTCTCGGCGAGATGAACGCCAAGGAGCTGTGGGAGACCACGATGGACCCCGCGACGCGCATCCTGCTCCAGGTCACCCTCGAGGACGCCGCCACCGCCGACGAGCTGTTCAGCGTGCTCATGGGCGAGGACGTCGAGGCCCGCCGCAGCTTCATCACCCGCAACGCCCGCGACGTCCGCTTCCTCGACGTCTGACCGGACCGCCGGGCGGCCGGCCGGTGAACAGCACCGGGCCGGCGCCCGACGGCCCGGTTGACCAGCGAACTTGTCCACCTCTGTGCACCGACCTGTGGAGACCTGAACCGTGACGGAGACCCCACCCCGCGACCGCGTCGAACCGGTCGACCTCCAGCAGGAGATGCAGCGCAGCTACATCGACTACGCGATGAGCGTCATCGTGGGCCGGGCCCTGCCCGAGGTCCGCGACGGCCTCAAGCCGGTGCACCGCCGCGTGCTGTACGCCATGTACGACCAGGGGTTCCGACCCGACCGCAGCTACGTCAAGTGCGCCCGCGTCGTCGGTGAGGTGATGGGTAACTACCACCCGCACGGCGACACCTCGATCTACGACGCCCTCGTGCGCCTGGCCCAGCCGTGGGCGATGCGCTACCCGCTGATCGACGGGCAGGGGAACTTCGGCTCGCCGGGCAACGACCCGGCCGCGGCCATGCGGTACACCGAGGCCCGGCTCACGCCGCTGGCCATGGAGATGCTCCGGGACATCGACGAGGAGACCGTCGACTTCCAGCCGAACTACGACGGCAAGAACCAGGAGCCGCTGGTCCTGCCGGGGCGCATCCCCAACCTGCTGATCAACGGTTCCGCCGGCATCGCCGTCGGCATGGCCACCAACATGCCGCCGCACAACCTCCGCGAGGTCGCGGCCGCCGTCTTCTGGATGCTCGACAACCCGGATGCGGAGGCCGAGGAGGCGCTCACCGCCTGCATGGAACGGATCAAGGGCCCCGACTTCCCGACCCACGGCCTGATCGTCGGCCGCGAGGGCATCGAGGAGGCCTACCGGACCGGCCGCGGCTCGGTGCGCATGCGCGCCGTCGTCACGGTCGAGGAGGACTCCCGCGGTCGGGTCCAGCTGGTCTGCACCGAGCTGCCCTACCAGGTGAACCCGGACAACCTCGCCGAGTCCATCGGCGAGGCGGTCAAGGAGGGCCGGATCCAGGGCATCACCGACATCGCCGACGAGTCCAGCGACCGGGTCGGCCGCCGCCTGGTCTTTACGCTGCGCCGCGACGCCGTCGCCAAGGTGGTGCTGAACAACCTCTACAAGCACACCCAGCTGCAGACCACCTTCGGCTGCAACATGCTCTCCATCGTCGACGGCGTCCCGCGGACGCTGCGCCTGGACGAGCTCGTGCGCGAGTACGTGAACCACCAGATCGAGGTCATCCAGCGGCGTACCCGCTACCGGCTGCGCAAGGCCGAGGAGCGCGCGCACATCCTGCGCGGCTACGGCAAGGCGCTCGACCACCTCGACGACGTCATCGCGCTGATCCGTCGCAGCCCGTCGGCCGACGAGGCGCGGACCGGCCTGATGGAGCTGCTGGACGTCGACGAGATCCAGGCCATCGCGATCCTCGACCTGCAGCTGCGCCGGCTGGCGGCCCTCGAGCGCCAGCGGATCCTCGACGAGCTGGCCGAGATCGAGGCCCGCATCGCCGACCTGCTCGACATCCTGGACAAGCCGCTGCGCCAGCGGCAGATCATCAGGGACGAGCTGGCCGAGATCGTCGAGAAGTACGGCGACGACCGCCGCACGCAGTTCGTCGCCAACGACGGCGACGTCTCGATGGAGGACCTCATCGCGGAGGAGGAGGTCGTCGTCACCATCACCCGCACCGGGTACGCCAAGCGGACGAAGAGCGACCTCTACCGGTCGCAGCGCCGCGGCGGCAAGGGCGTGATGGGCGCGGCCCTGAAGCAGGACGACATCGTCGACCACTTCTTCGTGGGCTCCACCCACGACTGGATCCTGTTCTTCACGAACAAGGGCCGGGTGTACCGGTCCAAGGCCTACGAGCTGCCCGAGGCCAACCGCACGGCCCGCGGCCAGCACGTGGCGAACATCCTGGCGTTCCAGCCGGACGAGAAGATCGCCCAGGTCATGCAGATCAAGGACTACACGGTGGCGCCGTACCTGGCGCTCGCCACGGCCAAGGGGCAGGTCAAGAAGACCCGGTTGACCGACTTCGACTCCCCCCGCCAGGGCGGCGTCATCGCCGTCAACCTGCGCGACGGCGACGAGCTCGTCGGGGCCGTCCTGATCAACCAGGACCAGGACCTGCTGCTGGTCACCCGCAAGGCGATGTCGATCCGGTTCACCGCCGACGACGCCGCCCTGCGGCCGATGGGCCGGGCCACCGAGGGCGTGCGGGGCATCTCGCTGTCCGAGGACGACCGGCTGCTGTCGATGATGGTCGTCCAGGAAGGCGTCGACGTCCTGGTCGCCACCGAGCGCGGCTTCGCCAAGCGGACCGGTATCGAGAACTACCCGAACCAGGGCCGGGGCGGCAAGGGCGTGCTGACGGCCGACCCGAAGGCGCGCAAGGGTGCCCTCGTCGGCGCCCTGGCGGTGACGCTCGGGGACGAGCTGTACGCCATCACCTCGGGCGGCGGCGTGATCCGGACGCCGGTCAACGGGGTGCGGCACAACAAGGATCGGGCGACAATGGGCGTCAAGCTCATGAACTTGCCGGAGGACGTGTCCATCGTGGCGATCGCTCGTACGACGGACAACGACGAGCCGTCGGCCTAGGGTGACACCAGGTGACGAACTGATCGGGCCCCGGGCACGCGCGAGCGCTGCCCGGGCGCCGGTCCCGAAGGAGCGGTCTGTGCCGCAGGTGAACGGGAGACTGGCATGAGCGACCGGCCACAGGGTTCGGTGCGCACCGGGTCCCGCGGTGGAGACGGCCCGTCCGGTGGCGGCGCGCCCGTCGAGGGTGGGAAGGGGACGCCCTCCGGGCAGGAGGGCGCGACCGGTCAGCCGGCTTCCGGGCAGCCCGCTCCCGGCACCGGCACCCAGTCGATCCCGACCACGGGGACGCAGTCGATCCCGACCACGGGGACGCAGTCCATCCCCACCACGGGGACGCAGGCTGCCGCCCGGGCGCAGAGGCCGCCCGCCGGCCCCGCGACCGGGACGCAGTCCATCCCGGTCACCGGCAACCAGCGCGCCGCCGGTGCGACCCCCGCTGGCGCTCCGCCTGTCGCGGTGCCCCCGGTACCGGCTCCGCCCTCCGGCGGGGATGCCCCGTCGGGTGACCGGGCCCAGGCGGGTGCCGCCAAGGGACGTCCGGGACGTTCCTCCGGCCGCGGTCCGCGACGGGCCCGGCTGCAGCTGCGGCACATCGACACCTGGTCGGCGCTGAAGATCTCGCTGGTCCTGTCGATCGCGCTGTTCTTCATCTGGATGGTCGCCGTCGGCGTGCTCTACCTGGTGCTCAACGGACTCGGCGTCTTCGAGACCCTCAACGAGCTGTTCGGCCAGTTGGGCACCGAGAGCGACGCGGGCGAGGGCAGCGAGGTGCTCACCCCGGGCGTCGTGTTCGGCGGCGCGGCGATCATCGGGGCCATCAACATCGTGCTGCTCACGGCGCTGTGCACGGTGGGCACCTTCATCTACAACATGTGCTCCGACCTCGTCGGCGGCCTGGAGGTCACCCTCTCCGAGCGGGACTGAGCGAGGACCCCCCTCCGGGGGTCCTCGTCGTCCCAGGTACGCTGTTCGAGGTTCACGGGCCTGTAGCTCAGGCGGTTAGAGCGCATCCCTGATAAGGATGAGGCCGGAGGTTCAAGTCCTCCCAGGCCCACCCGTGTGCCGGTGCCTCCGGTACCGCACGCCGCGCACCACGGCGCACCGACCGCCCAGGAGGTCTTCCGCGTGCTGAAGAAGCTGGCGCTGGTCGCAGCGGCCGTCGGAGCCGTGGTTGCCGTGCGCAAGCGCTCGAGCGGCAAGGTCGAGGCCGACCTCTGGCGCGAGGCCACCAGCGGCCCCCAGGCCGTCAGCACTCCCACCGCACGCTGATCCACCCGGGGCCCCGGCCCCGCCGGGGACGTAGCTCAATTGGCAGAGCACCGCCTTTGCAAGGCGGGGGTTAGGGGTTCGATTCCCCTCGTCTCCACTCCTCGGCACCGGACCCGCCGTCCGACGGCACTCCACCGCAGGGACCGGTCACGGGGTCCGAACGGGACGGCGCGTCGGAGCCCGCCTGCGATCCGGGTCAGTACCGTCTCGTCCCGCTGTCCCGAGACCCCGGAGGTCCCGACGTGAGCACCGAGCAGCCGCCACCCGCCGCGCCGGCACGGCCCGCCGCGCCGCCACCGCCACCGCCACCGCCCGGCTGGCGCCCGGCGCCCCCTCCGTTCGTGCGCCAGCCCAGCCCCTTCCGGCGCGGTTTCGGCCTCGGCCTGGGGGCGAGCCTCGGCGCCGGGCTGGGCCTCGGTGTGGTGGGCGTGGGGCTGGTCGTCGTCATGGTGCTGGCCCTGGTCGGGCTGGTCTCCGGGGGGAGCGGGGACACGACGAGCGGTCCTGCGACCGACCTGGCCTGGGGCGAGTCCTCCGCGGAGTCGAGGCTGCTCGCGGTCCCGGTCACCGGGGTGATCCTCGGCGGGGAGAGCGACGGCGCCGTCTTCGGTGGGGCCACCTACGGCTACGAGGTCGCCGACACCATCGACGACCTGGACGAGGACGACGCCGACGGGCTGATCCTGGAGGTGAACACCCCGGGCGGCACGATCTACGGCTCGCGCGCCATCGCCGACGCCGTGCAGCGCTACCAGGAGCGCACCGGGCACCAGGTGCTGGCCCACGTGCAGGGGATGTCCGCCTCCGGCGGGGTCTACGCCATGGCCGGGGCCGACCAGATCGTGGCCGACCACGGCAGCCTCGTCGGCAGCATCGGCGTGATCATGGGGCCCTTCCAGCGCTTCCGGGACGTCACCGGCATCCCGGGTTCGCTGCTGGAGCCGGGTGTGACCACCGAGGGCGGCATCACCGAGGAGTACCTGTCCCGGGGCCGCGGCAAGGACCTCGGCAACCCCTACCGTGACCTGACCGAGGAGGAGCGGGCGGTGCTCGGCGCCGGCCTGGACCGCGAGTACGCCGAGTTCGTCGGCTGGGTGTCCGAGGCCCGCGGCATCCCGGCGCAGACCATCGTCGACGACCTGGGCGCGTTCGTGTTCGACAGCGCCACCGCCGTCGAGCGCGGCCTCGTCGACCGGGTCATGGGCCGGGACGAGGCCTACCGGTACGCCGCCGAGATGAACGGCATCGACCCCGAGGACACCCGCGTCGACCGGATCAGCGGGCCCGGTCTGCTCGAGTCCCTCCTCTCCGCCCGGTCCCCCGGAGGCGGCACCGCGTCGGAGGCCCTGGAGCCCGGCCTGAGCACGGTGTGCACCGGCGCACCCCTCGTGCTCGCCTTCCACGGGGAGCTCTCGGCCGCCTGCTCCGGGAGCTGAGCACACCGGCCGCCTCACCGGGCGCGGAGCAGTGGGAGAGTGGAGGGGTGACTGAATCGACTCCCGCCCGCCGCGCGGTCCTGCACACCAACCACGGCGACATCACGGTGGACCTGTTCCCCGACCACGCCCCCAAGACGG
Source organism: Blastococcus sp. SYSU DS0617 (assembly GCF_054051075.1). NCBI lineage: Bacteria > Bacillati > Actinomycetota > Actinomycetes > Geodermatophilales > Geodermatophilaceae > Blastococcus > Blastococcus sp. SYSU DS0617. Next base: position 127,379 of record NZ_JBJHAO010000003.1, on the reverse strand, counting down.
TCGCGAACTTCGCCGACCTCGCCGAGGGTGCCCGCGAGTGGACGCACCCCGAGACGCGCCAGAAGACGACCGACCGGCTCTACGACGGCACGATCTTCCACCGCGTCATCTCCGGCTTCATGATCCAGGGCGGCGACCCGCTCGGTCAGGGCTTCGGTGGCCCGGGCTACCAGTTCGGCGACGAGTTCCACCCCGAGCTGGCCTTCGACCGGCCCTATCTGCTGGCCATGGCCAACGCCGGCCCCGGCACCAACGGCTCGCAGTTCTTCATCACCGTGGGCCCGACCCCGCACCTGAACCGCAAGCACACCATCTTCGGCGAGGTGGCCGACCAGGCCGGCCGCGACGTCGTGGACAAGATCGCCGCCGTGCCGACCGCACGCGGCGACAAGCCGCTCGAGGACGTGGTGATCGAGTCCGTCGAGGTGCAGCGCAGCTGACCACCACCCCGGACGACGGGGGCGCCGGCGCGGGGAACCGGCCGGCGCCCCTGCCTGCCACCTGCTACCGGCACCCCGACCGGCCCACGGGCATCTCCTGCACGCGCTGCGGGCGGCCCATCTGCCCGGAGTGCATGGTCCCGGCCTCGGTCGGCTTCCAGTGCCCGCAGTGCGTCGCAGCCGGCAACGCCACGGTCCGGACCGCGAGTCCGCGCACCCTGCGGTCGGCGGGCCGTCGATGGGGTGTCGTCACCCTGGGCCTGATCGCGCTCAACCTGGCGATGTTCGTCGTCACGGCGGTGTCTGCCTTCTCGGTGGGCAACTCCCCGGCGGACAACCAGCGGTCGCCCGTCTTCGTCGACCTCGCCCAGTGGCCGGCCGGCGTCCACTACCTGGACGAGTGGTGGCGGGTCCTCACCGCGGCGTTCCTGCACATCGGCCCGGTGCACCTGGCGTTCAACATGCTCGCCCTCCTGCTCTTCGGCTCCGAACTCGAGCGGCAGCTGGGCTGGGCGCGCTACCTCGCCGTCTACCTGGTCTCGGCGCTCGGCGGCGCGGTGGCCATCCAGCTGCTGGGTGACCCGAGGGTCGTGGTCGCGGGAGCGTCGGCCGCGATCTACGGGCTCCTCGGTGCTCTGGGCGTGCTGATGCTGGCGAGCCGGCAGGACGTCCGCGGTCTGCTCACCCTGCTCGCGATCAACGTCTTCATCAGCTTCCTGCCCGGGATCTCGCTGCTCGGCCACCTCGGCGGGCTGGTGGCCGGCGCGCTGTCCGCCGGCGTCCTGTTGCTGCTGCGGCGCCGGTCCCACCTGCAGGTGCCGGCGCTGGCCCTGCTGGGCGTCGTGCTGCTCGTCGTCGCCCTGACGGTGCCGACGCTGACCGTGCTGGACCTCTAGACGGTCGGGTCCAGCTGGCGCAGTCGCCGGGCCACCGCGGCCGGATCGGCGCCGAGGTCCCGGCGGCCCAGCACCACGAGCACCCCGTCGTCGTCGTCCGGGCCGGCGGCGGTGTCGAGCTCGAGGGTGACCGTCCGCAGAGCCAGGCGACGGGTCTCGCGGACGCCGATGTGCAGCCGTCCCCACGGCAGGTGGACCCCGCCGGAGAGCCGGCGCACCCGGATCCCGTCCGGGCCGGCCGCGAGTCGTGGGCGCTGCAGCAGGTCCCGCGCCGCCTGCGCCAGGAACAGCGCGGCGCCCAGGGTCAGCAGGATCCGGCCGGGGACGTCGGCCACGACCGGGACTCCCGCCGCGAGCAGCAGACCCATCGCGATCGAGAGCGCCGTTTCGGGCGTCCGGGTGGTCCAGGTCACGGGGGGACCTTGCCAGAAGAGGCCTGGGTCATACGATGACAGTCAGGGCGGACCGTTTGGCCTCGCCCCGAATCGTCGACGAGGAGTAGGTCCATGCGCGATGCCGTCATCTGTGCCGCCGTTCGCACGCCGGTGGGCAAGCGAGGCGGAGGTCTGTCGGGCGTGCATCCCGTCGACCTCTCCGCCCACGTGCTCAGCAGCCTGGTGGAGCGGACGGGCATCGACCCGGCCGTGATCGAGGACGTCATCTGGGGCTGTGTCAGCCAGGTCGGCGAGCAGACCTTCAACGTCGCACGCAACGCCGTGCTCGCCGCCGGCTGGCCCGAGGCCGTCCCCGGCACCACCGTCGACCGCCAGTGCGGCTCGTCGCAGCAGTCCGTGGCCTTCGCCGCCGCGACCGTCATCAGCGGCCAGGCCGACGTGGTCGTCGCCGGTGGCGTGGAGTCGATGAGCCGCGTGCCCATGGGGTCGGCGAGCAACCCGGCCAGCGGTGCCGGTCGTCCGATGGGGCCGAAGTTCGCCGAGCGCTACGACGGCGTGCAGATCAACCAGGGCGTCGGCGCGGAGATGATCGCCGAGCGCTGGGGCTTCTCGCGCACCCAGCTCGACGAGTTCGCCCTCGGCTCCCACGAGAAGGCGGCCAAGGCGCAGGCCGACGGCGCCTTCGAGGAGGAGATCGCCCCGATCGCCACCCCCGAGGGCCTGGTCAGCGCGGACGAGGGCATCCGCCCCGGCGGCACGCTGGAGAAGCTCGGCTCCCTGAAGACCCCCTTCAAGGAAGACGGCGTCATCAGCGCCGGCAACGCCAGCCAGATCTCCGACGGCTCCGCGGCCCTGCTGGTCACCACCAGCGAGAAGGCCCGCGAGCTGGGGCTCACCCCGCTGGTGCGCATCCACACCACCGTCATGGCCGGCGACGACCCGGTCATCATGCTGACCGCGCCGATCCCGGCCACGGCCAAGGTGCTGGACCGCTCGGGGCTCTCGATCGACGACATCGGCGTCTACGAGGTCAACGAGGCCTTCGCGCCCGTGCCGATGGCGTGGCTGGCGGAGACCGGCGCCGACGCCGACCGGCTCAACCCGCACGGTGGGGCCATCGCGCTGGGCCACCCGCTGGGTGGTTCCGGCGCCCGTCTGATGACGACCCTCATCCACCGGATGCGCAACACCGGCAGCCGGTACGGCCTGCAGACGATGTGCGAGGGCGGCGGCATGGCCAACGCCACCATCCTGGAGCTCATCGACGCCTGATCCACGGCGGTCCCCCTGGGGACCACCGAGCGCAGCCCCCGACGCCACGACGCGCGTCGGGGGCTGCGGTCGTCTCCGGGCTCCGAGGTGTCGTCGCAGGTCAGAGCGGGTATGGAGGGTCTGCGTCCACCGCTCCGCAGCGGCGGACATGTCGACTCGTCCACAGCTGCGTACACAGCTGGGGACAGACTCACACAGGTGTAGTTACGCGCGCGGATGATCCGTCACATGCGTCCCAGCCGCGGAATCCGTGCAGGTCAGAGCGGTACGGGCCGGTCCCGTCCCTCCACATCCGGTGGACAACCCTGGGGGCGGGGCGCCATGTCGACCTGTGGACGGACGCGATCGGCTGTGCACATGGAAGAACCCCTGGATGACCCCATCCCCTCCCCGGCTCGCGGGCTCGCCGGCGAGCCTCCGGACGGGCCTCGGCCCTCGGAGGCTCGGGGCGGGACCCGGGACAGGGGCCGCAGGACGACGAAGGCCCCCGTCCCGGCAGGGACGAGGGCCTCGGCCCCGTTCAGGGGCCCGCGCTGAGCGTGTGAAGCGTGGGGAACGGGGGCGTTCCCTCAGCGCCAGCGCATCGACATGATCAGTCCGGCGACCATGGCGCCGAAGCCGATGGCGAAGTTCCACGCCCCCAGCGAGACCATGAACGGGATCTCGTCGCCGGCGATGTAGTAGACGACGATCCACAGCAGGCCGAGCAGCATCAGCCCGATCATCAGCACGACGTACCAGCGCGGGCTGGGCTGCGCGATGCGGGCCTGCTCCGCGGACCGCGCCTGCAGCACTCCCTCGGGCGGCGTGTAGACCGACTTCTTGCGCACCTTCGACTTGGGCACGTACCTGCTCCCTCCGGGTGGCCGGGTGCGTCCTCACCGGCCGCGACGGAGTCCAGCCTAAGCTGTGGGGGGAGCACGACGGCGCCGCCACGGTGGCGGAGTGCCCGATGACCGTCGTCCCGCCCCGATCCGCCGGAGGTGCCCGTGGCCCGTCTGTCGGCCTGGGGCGCCCTGGTGCCCGTGGTGGCGATGGCTGCCGGCGTGCTCTTCGCGACCTCCGGACGGACCGCGCAGGGCACCGACCTGCGCGCGGGCGAGGTCACCGAGCTCGCCGCCCTGATCCGCGAGCGGGACGACGCGATCGCCGCCCAGGAGCGGCGCCTGGCCCAGCTGCAGCGGCGCTCCGAGCTGCTCACCGAGCAGGCCGCGGCCCGCGACGGCGCCGTCGCCGAGGCCCGCACCGCGGGCGAGCAGGGCGCCCCCGCCGCCGGGCTCTCCGCGGTCAGCGGCACCGGCCTGAAGATCACCCTCGACGACGCCCCGCGCCGGCCCGACGGCACCCTCCCGGTGGGTGCGCGGCCCGACGACCTGGTCATCCACCAGTCCGACGTGCAGGCGGTGGTGAACGCCATGTGGGCCGCGGGTGCCACCGGGGTCGCGGTCATGGACCAGCGGCTGATCGCCACCAGCGCGGTCCGCTGCGTCGGGAACACCCTGCTCCTGCAGGGGCGCACCTACTCGCCGCCCTTCGTCGTCACCGCCGTGGTCGACGCCGCCGCGGCGCGGGAGGAGCTGGCCGACTCACCGCAGATCGCCGTCTTCCGGCAGGTGGTGGACGCGTTCGGGCTGACCTACGAGGTCCGCGAGCAGCCGCAGGTGGAGCTCCCCGCCTACGATGGGCCGCTCACCCTGCAGTACGCCGCCGCAGGCTGAGCCGCAGCGCCCGACAGAGCCGACACCCGGGAGAACCGTGCCCGCCGAGAGCCACCCCGCCGAGGGCCACCCCGCCGGGACCGCCGACGGGCGTCCCGTCCTCGTCGTCGACAACTTCGACAGCTTCGTCTACAACCTCGTGCAGTACCTCGGCCAGCTCGGGGTGCGCTGTATCGTGCGGCGCAACGACGCCGTCACCGTCGACGAGCTGTCCGACCTCGACGTGGCCGGGGTGCTGCTCTCCCCGGGCCCCGGGACGCCCGCGGGGGCCGGCGTGACCGTGCCCATGGTCCGCGCCGCCGCCGGGCAGGGCGTGCCCGTCCTCGGGGTGTGCCTCGGGCACCAGGCGATCGCCGAGGCTTTCGGTGGCGAGGTGGTGCGCGCTCCCGAGCTGCTGCACGGGAAGACCAGCCAGGTCGTGCACGACGGCACGGGCGTGCTCGCGGGGCTGCCCTCGCCCTTCACCGCGACCAGGTACCACTCGCTCGCCGTCGACGCCGCCACGGTGCCCGACGAGCTCGAGGTCACCGGGCACACCCCCTCGGGCATCGTGATGGCGCTGCGCCACCGCGAGCTGCCCATCGAGGGCGTCCAGTTCCACCCGGAGTCGGTGCTGACCGAGGGCGGTCACCGCATGCTGGCCACCTGGCTGGCCTCCTGCGGGCTGACACCCGACCCCGCGGCGCTGGAAGCGGCCTCCGCGGCCGCGGAGCGGCTCAACGCGGCCACCGCCTGACCGTTCTGCGCGCAGAACGACGAAGGGCTCCTCCCGGATCGGGAGGAGCCCTTCGTCGTGGTGGGTGAGGCGGTCAGCCGTCGGCGTCGGGCTGCCCGGTCTCGGTGGCGCCGCCGCCCGCGGAGGAGCTGAAGACGTAGATCGTGATGGGCTGATCCAGCGGCACCTCGTCGCCCGCGGACGGATCCGTCTCGGCCACGGTCCCGGCCACCGCGTCCGTGTCGCCGGGCTCGGGGGTGTAGGGAACGGTGGTGAAGCGCCCCGTGAAGCCGGCGCTCCGGAGGGCCGCCCGGGCGACCGACTCCGTGTCACCGGTGACGTCGGGGACCTGCACCGTCTCGGGCTCGGCCGGGCCGCCGGAGATGTCCAGCACGATCCGGGTGTCGGCCGAGGCCGCGCTCCCCCCACGGGGGGTGGTCGCGACGACGGTGCCGGCCGGCTGGTCCGAGTCGACCTGCTCGGTGCTGATCTGGTTCTCGCGGAAGCCGGCCGCGGTCAGCACGCCGCGGGCGTCGGCCTCGGTGCGGTTGACGACGTCGGGCAGGTCGATGGAGCCGGTGGAGAGCCCGAGGGTGATCGTCGCGTCCGTCGCGGCCGACTGGCCGGGAGACGGGTCGATCGACGCCACCGAGCCCTCCTCCTCGAGGGAGTCCACCTGGCGGGTGTTGATGCTGCCGGTGAAGCCGGCCTGCTCGAGGGCGGCCCGGGCCTGGTCCTCGTCGAAGCCGATGACGTCGGGAACCAGCACGCTGTCGGGCTCGATGCCGACCACGAGGTCGACCGCCGTCCCCTGGGGCACCTGGGCGCCGCTCGCCGGGTTGCTGTCGAGCACCGTGCCGACCTGGGCGCTGTCGGTGGTGATCTCCTGCGTGACCTCGCCGACCTCCAGGCCGACGTCGGTGAGGGCGGTACGCGCCTCGGCCTCGGGGAGGTTCTGCAACGCCGGAACCTGGACCTGGGTGGCGACCGGGTCGTCGGCGGTGTCGTTCCCGCTCATCGACACCGCGGCCGCGATCGCCCCGCCCAGGAGCAGGACGGCCAGCACCGAGACGACGGCGATGATGATCCGGCGCTTGCGGCGCTGGGCCTGCTCCTCCTCGTCGTCCCAGTCGTCGTAGTGGGCCGGGGTGGCGCCGATGATGGCGGTCTTCTCGGCGTCCCCCATGACGGGGGTGGCCTCCACGCGCTGGCCGGCCAGTGCCCGGAGCAGGTCGTTGCGCATCTCCGCGGCCGACTGGTAGCGGTTGGCCGGGTTCTTGCTCATGGCCTTGAGCAGGATCGCGTCCAGCTCGGGCGGGACGGCGGGGTTGATCGACGACGGCAGCCGCGGGTCCTCGCGCACGTGCTGGTAGGCCACGGACACGGGGGAATCGCCGGTGAACGGCGGCGCGCCGGTGGCCAGTTCGTAGAGCAGGCAGCCCAGGGAGTAGACGTCGGACCGGGCGTCGACGCTCTCGCCGCGCGCCTGCTCCGGCGACAGGTACTGCGCGGTCCCGATGACGGCGGCGGTCGAGGTCATGGTCGCGGCGGAGTCGGAGACCGCCCGCGCGATGCCGAAGTCCATCACCTTGACGGTGCCCTGGGGCGTGATCATCACGTTCCCGGGCTTCACGTCGCGATGCACGATGCCGTTGCGGTGGCTGAAGTCCAGGGCGCCGCTGATGTCGGCGGCCAGGGTCATCGCACGTTCGGGGGAGAGCGCGCCCTCGCGCCGCAGCACGTCGCGCAGCGTCTCGCCCTCGACGTACTCCATGACGATGTAGGGGGTGGCGCCGAGCGCGGTGCGGTCCTCGCCGGTGTCGTACACCGCGACGATGGCCGGGTGGTTCAGCGAGGCCGAGGCCTGCGCCTCCCGGCGGAAGCGGACCTGGAAGGAGGGGTCGCGGGCCAGGTCGCTGCGCAGCACCTTGACCGCCACCTCGCGCCCCAGCCGGAGGTCGCGGCCGAGGTGCACCTCGGCCATGCCGCCGCGGCCGAGCACCCCGCCGATCTCGTAGCGCTCGCCGAGCACCTGCGGCGTGGTCATCGGAGGTCCTCTCGAGCAGGTGCGTGCGTCGTCCGGGGACGGATCGCGGCGCGCGGGCAGCGGACAGGGCGCGCTGCGGGCAGGATGCCGTCGGCGAGCCTAGCGGCGGGACGGCGCGTTCCCGGGCAACCGGGAAGGGTCAGCCAGGTCACCCGTTCACTTCCGCAGCAGCCGCCTCAGGAGCGTTGGCACCCACGTCCCCGGGTGGGGAAGCCGTCGAGGTCCCGCCGCCACCGCCACCGCCACCGCCACCGCCGCCACCGCCGCCCTCGCCGGGCTGGCCGGGCTGGACCGTCGGCGACGGTGCGGCCGACTCGGAGGTCGATGGTGCCGGCGCACTGCTCGAGGCCGACGTAGGGGTCTCCGCCGGGCTCGTGGCGGGCGACGGGGTCGGCTCCTCGACCTCCGGGGTGGGAGTGGGCTCCTCGTCGACCGGCTCCGGCTCGGGCTCGGGCTCCGGCTCCTCCTCCTCGACCGTCCAACCGTCCTCGGCGACGGTGAGGAGCACGGTGGTCGTGGCCGGATCGACGGTCGTCCCGGACGGCGTGATCGCGGCGACGGCGTTCTCGTCGAGGTCCATGCCCAGCTCGGCGAGCGTCGCGTCGTCGGCCTCCTCCTGCTCCACCGTCAGCCCGTCGGCCCTCAACTGGGCGGCGACCACGTCGGCGTCCTGACCGATGTAGGCGCTGGCCGGACCGATGACGACGCCGGCCGCGGGCGCCGTGATGTCGCTCGTCGGCCCCGTCGGGGTGGCGGTGCGGCCGCCGTCGGTGCCGCTGCCCTGGTTGATCAGCAGGGCGGTGCCTCCGCCGACCAGCAGGAGCACGACCAGCGCCACCAGCAGCCACGCCCAGCGGCGCCGCTTGGCGGGTGGGGGGCCGTCGTCGTGGGCCCCCCAGTCGTCGTCGTCCGCCGGCCCGTGCAGCGGGGGCATGGCGCCCGCACCGGTCGTGGGGGACAGGGCGCGGGTGCCGGTCAGCGCGCCGGTCTGCGCCGCCAGGACCGTGGTCCGGCCGTCGGCGAAGCCGCCGCCGACCACCTGGGTCGGGGCCGTCGCGGGGCCCACCGGTGCGGGCGTCCCGCCGGCGGCGACCCGCCGGACCGCGGCGGCGAACGCCCCGCCGTCGGGGAACCGGTCGGCCGGGTCCTTCGCCAGCGCCCGCTCGACCAGCAGCCGGACCGCCGGCGGCACCTCGGCCGGGAGCGGCGGCGGGGGGCGGTTGATGTGCGCGAGCGCGATGGCCACCTGGGAGGTGCCGTCGAACGGCCGGCCACCGGTCAGGCACTCGTAGGCCACGACGCCGAGGGAGTAGACGTCGGAGGCGGCGTTGACCTCCATGCCCTGGGCCTGCTCGGGGGAGAGGTACTGGGCGGTGCCGACCACCATGCCGGTGCGGGTCAGCGGTGTGGCGTCCCGGGCCTGGGCGATGCCGAAGTCGGTCAGCTTCACCACGCCGTCGGGGCGCACCATGAGGTTGCCGGGCTTGATGTCGCGGTGGACGACGCCGGCGCGGTGCGCGGCCGACAGGCCCTCCGCGGACTGCTCGAGGACGTGCAGCGTCCAGTCGACCGGCAGCCGCCCCTCCTCGTGCAGGATCGTCACCAGGGGCTGGCCCTCGACGAACTCCATGACCAGGAAGGCCAGCTTCTTGGTGCCCGTGTCGTCGACGGTCTCCCCGTAGTCGTAGACCGAGGCGATGTTGGGGTGCGACAGCGCCGCGGTGTGCCGCGCCTCGTTGCGGAAGCGGGCCAGGAAGCTCGGGTCGTCGGTGTACTCGCTCTTGAGGACCTTGGCCGCGACGATGCGGTCGAGCACCTGGTCGCGGGCCTTCCAGACCTCGCCCATGCCACCCACGGCGATCGGGGCGGTGATCTCGTAGCGGCCGGCGAGCAGGCTGCCGGTGGCCAGGGTCATCAGCCCTCCTGCCCGTCGAGGTAGGCCTGGATCACCTGGCGGGCGATCGGTGCGGCCACGCCACCACCCGTCCCTCCACCGTTGCGCACGAAGACGGCGACGGCGATCCGGGGCTCCTCGGCCGGCGCGAAACCGATGAACCAGTTGTGGTCGGGGCCCTCGTTCTCCGCCGTCCCCGTCTTGCCGGCCACCTGGACGCCGGAGATCCGCGCGCTGCGCCCGGAGCCGTTGGCCACGACGCTGGTCATCATCTCGGTCAGCTGGTCGGCGACCTGCTCGGACACCGGCTGGGACAGCTCCTCCGGGTCGGTCTCGTCGATGACCGTGAGGTCCGGCGCGAGCAGCTGGTCGACGAGGTAGGGCTTCATCAGGACGCCGTCGTTGGCCACGGCCGCCGCGATCATCGCCGCCTGCACGGGGGTCACCTGCACGTCCTGCTGGCCGATCGAGGTCCTGGCCAGCTGGTCGCCGTTCTCGATCTCGCCGAGCGTGCTCGTGGCGACCTCCAGCGGGATCTCCAGGTCGTCCTGGCCGAGCCCGAACGCCTCGGCCATGTCGCGGATCGCGTCCTCGCCCAGATCGATGCCCAGCTGGGCGAAGGCGGTGTTGCAGGAGATGGTGAGCGCGTCGATCAGCGGCTGCTGACCGCTCGGGTCGCACGCCGAGCCGTTGAAGTTCTCCAGCGTCCCGCTGGACTGCGGCAGGTCGAACACCTGGGGCGCCGGCACGACGGTCTCGGGCGTGTAGCCCTCCTCCAGCGCCGCCGCCGACACGATGACCTTGAAGATCGAGCCGGGGGCGTAGCGCTCGCTGATCGCCTGGTTGATCCGCGGGTCGGGGTCGGCCGCCTCGAGCTGGGCCGCCGCGTCGCGGACGGCGTCGAGGTCGTGGCCGGCCAGCAGGTTGGGGTCGTAGGTCGGGGTGCTCGCCAGCCCCAGGACGGCGCCGGTGGTGGGATCGAGGGCCACGACCGCGCCGACCTGGCCCTCGAGGCCGGCCATGGCGGCCTGCTGCACGGCCGGCTCCAGGGTGAGGACGACGTCGCCGCCGGAGGGGTCCCGGCCGGTGAACAGGTCGGAGATCCGCCGCACGAAGAGCCGGTCGTCGGTGCCGGTCAGCAGCTCGTTCTCCGCGCTCTCGATGCCGGTGGCGCCGTAGATCACCGAGTAGTAGCCGGTCACCGCCGCGTACAGGGCCGCCTGCGGGTACTGGCGCAGGTACTTGAGCCGGTCGTCGGTGGGCACCGACATCGCGATCGGCTCGCCGTCGACGACGATCGCGCCGCGTTCGCGGGAGTACTCGTCGGCCAGCACCCGGGTGTTCCGGCCGTCCTCGCGCAGCTCGTCCGAGCGGACGACCTGGATGTAGTTGATGTTGAGGATCAGCAGCGTGAAGAGCACCAGCACGCTGATCGCCACGCGGCGCAGCGGCGCGTTCACGGCGTCACCACCTCGGTCGGCGCATCGGTGAGCCGCTGCGGGGCCACGTGCGGCGTGGCCGGCCGGCGGGCGGCGTCGCTGATCCGCACCAGCAGGGCGACCAGACCGAAGTTGGCCACCAGCGACGAGCCGCCGTAGGCGAGGAAGGGGGTGGTGAGCCCGGTCAGTGGCAGCAGGCCGGTCACCCCACCGAGGACGACGAACAGCTGCCAGGCCACGGCGAACGACAGGCCGGCCGCCAGCAGCTTGCCGAAGGGGTCCCGCACGATCAGCGAGGTGCGCAGGCCGCGCTCGACGAGGATCAGGTAGACGAGGATCACCGCGGCGAAGCCGAACAGGCCCAGCTCCTCGCCGATCGCGGAGCCGATGAAGTCGCTCTTGGCGATGGGCACCGCGTCGGGCCGTCCGCCGCCGAGCCCGGCACCGAACAGCCCGCCGGTGCCCAGACCGAACAGCGACTGCGCCACCTGGTAGCCCGCGCCGTCGTAGTAGGCGAAGGGGTCCAGCCAGGTGTCCACGCGGGCCTGCACGTGGGCGAAGGCGCGGTAGGCGATCGTGGCGCCGCCGGCGAAGAGCACGAGGCCGATGACCACCCAGCTGGCCCGTTCGGTGGCCACGTAGATCATCGCGACGAAGATCCCGAACAGCAGGAGCGAGCTGCCCAGGTCGCGCTCGAAGACCAGGACCAGGATGGAGACGACCCAGACGACGAGAACCGGCCCGAGGTCGCGGCCACGGGGGAACTCCAGCCCCATGACCTTGCGGCTGGCCAGCGCCAGGACGTCCCGCTTGTCCACCAGATAGGCGGCGAAGAAGACGATCAGGGCGATCTTGGCGAACTCACCGGGCTGGATGGAGAAGCCGGCGACGCGGATCCAGATCTTGGCGCCGTAGACCTCCGACATCGACGCGGGCAGCACGGCGGGGATGGCCAGCAGCACCAGGCCGACCAGCATGAGGATGTAGGCGTAGCGGGACAGGAGCCGGTGGTCACGGACCACCAGGAGCACGGCGATGAACAGCGCCAGCCCGATGGTGGCCCACAGCAGCTGCACGGGCGCGTCCCCGCTGCCGGCGTTCTCGGCGATGTCCAGCCGGTGGATCATCACCAGCCCCAGGCCGGTGAGGACGGCGACGCAGGGCAGCAGCAGCGGGTCGGCGTAGGGCGCGAACTTCCGGACGACCAGGTGCGCCCCGGTCCACAGCGCGGTGAACCAGATGCCGAACGTGGCCAGCTCGGGACGCAGCGAGCCGGTGACGGTGAGGTCGACGATGCACTGGGCGGCCAGCGTGATGACGACGGCGAAGAGCAGGAGCAGGGCCTCGGTGCCCCGACGGGTGGGGACGGCCGTGCCGGAGGCAGCGGCGCGGGGGTCGGTCGTCGGCCCGGCCATCACTCGGGCTCCCGGCAGTCCACCCCCGGCCGCGACGACGACGTCGCCGCGGTCGACGTGGCGGCTGCGGTGGTGCGCCCCGGCGTGCCGGGCGCGCCGGCCTCGTCGGTCGGTTCGCCGTCGGTCGGTGCGGCGTCGGCCGGCTCGTCGTCCTCGGTGGGGCAGAGCTCCAGGCGCTGGTCCCGCAGCGCGGACACGATGCGCTCGGCGTGGTCGGCGTCGTCGGCGGTGATCCCGCCCTGCACGCGGTTGCGGGCCGCCGGCGTGAGGTCCGTGACGGGGAGGTCGGCGTCCTGGTCCACCCGGAAGAGGTCCAGGCCGAGCAGCGAGACGTCGAGCCCGCGGAAGACCGCCACCTGCTCCTGCCCCTGCTCCTCGTCGACGCCGACGAACCAGTGCTGCAGGGCCCACACGTAGGTGCCGATCGCGCCGGCCGCGAGCACGGTCAGCAGGATCCCCGCCCCGAGGAGGAGTCGCAACGGGCGGCGGCGGGCGGAGGGGCCACCGCCCGTCGGCGGTGCGGGCTGCGGCGGCGGGGGCGGCGTGGGATCGGCCAGTGCGGCGCGGCCGGCCGCGGAGGTGGCGTCGACCTGGCGCTGGCCGATGTGGTCGCCGGCGGCGCCGTCGACGACCGGCTCCATGAGCACGCCGCGGCCGTCGTCGTCCACGACGTCGGCGACGATGACGGTGATGTTGTCGGGGCCGCCGCTGCGCAGCGCCAGCTCGATGAGGCGGTCCGCGGTGCTCTGCGGGTCCGGGTCGGCCAGCGCGTCGGCGAGGGTCTCCTCGCTGACGACACCCGACAGGCCGTCGGAGCACAGCAGGTACCGGTCGCCGGCCCGGGCCTCGCGCATGGAGAGGTCGGGTTCGACCTCCTGCCCGTTGAGTGCGCGCAGCAGCAGCGAGCGCTGCGGGTGGCTGTTGGCCTCCTCGGGGGTGATCCGGCCGTCGTCGATCAGCGTCTGCACGAACGTGTCGTCGTGGGTGATCTGGGTGAACTCGCCGTCGCGGAGCAGGTAGGCGCGCGAGTCGCCCACGTGGCACAGCGCCAGCCGTCCGCCGGCGAAGAGGATCGCGGTGAGCGTCGTCCCCATGCCCTCGAGCTGCGGGGAGTCGCGGATGACCTCGCGCAGGTGCTCGCTGCCCTCGAAGACCCCCTGGCGGAGGGCCTGCAGCATGTCGCCGGACGGGGTGTCGTCGTCCAGGTGCTGCAGGGCGGCGATCACCACCTTGCTGGCGACGTCGCCGGCGGCGTGACCGCCCATCCCGTCGGCGACGGCGAGCAGCCGCGGTCCGGCGTAGACGGAGTCCTGGTTGTTGCCGCGGATCAGTCCGCGGTCGGAACGCGCTGCGTAGCGCAGGACGAGACTCATGAGCGCAGCTCCAGCGCGGTCTGGCCGATGCGGATCGGCTGGCCGGGGCTGATCAGCAGCGGCCCCTGGACGCGCTGCTGGTCGAGATAGGTGCCGTTGGTGGAGCCGAGGTCCTCCACGTACCACTGCCCGCCGCGGTTGGTCAGTCGGGCGTGACGGGAGCTGGCGAAGTCGTCGGTGAGCACCAGGGTCGAGTCGTCCGCCCGGCCGATGAGGATCGGCTGCTCGCCGAGGGTGATCTTGGTGCCGCTGAGCGGGCCCGCGGTGACGACCAGGGTGCGCGGGCCCTTGCTGCCGCGCTTCTTGCCGGCAGCAGCTGCCCGCGGCGGGACGGACGCCACCCGGCCGACGCGACCGCCGAACAGGTCGGCCCGCACGACGCGGAACGCGGCGAAGATGAACAGCCACAGCAGGAGGAGGAACCCGAAGCGGAAACCCTGCAGCACGATCTCGGCCATCACCCGGTCACCTCGCTCGCCATCAGCGACGTCGTGCCCGGTACCGCCCTGCTCATGCGTGACCTCGACGACCTCGTCACGCGCCGTCCCGCCGGTACACCAGCACCGAGTGGCCGATCCGGATGACGTCGCCGTCGGAGAGGGGCTGACGGGTGATCCGCCGGCCGTTGACCAGGGTGCCGTTGGTCGATCCGAGATCCTCCGCGGTGGCGACGCCGCCGTCGAGGACGACGTCGACGTGCTTGCGGCTCACGCCGGTGTCGGGGAGCCGGATGTCGGCCTCGGTGCCGCGGCCGATCACGTTGCGCCCGGCGGACAGCTCGTGCCGGGTACCGGGGCCGTCGACGACCAGGGCGTGCGTGACCGTCGAGCGGCCGCCCGGGCGCAGCGGCGGGGGCCCGACCTTGCCGGTGTCGCCGGCGTGCCCGCGCAGGGGCGGCAGCGGGGGCAGCGGCGGGTGACCGTTGACCGGCGCGGCACCGGCGGAGGCGAGGTCGGCCCGGGAACCCGGCGCCGCCGGGTCGGCGACCTCGGAGGACACCTCGAACACCCCGGTGGGGAGGTCGCTGTCGAGCTCGAGGTGCACGCGGACGGCGTCGAAGATCGAATAGCCCTCGTCGTCGATGTGCTCGGACACCATGTCGGCGAGCTCACCGGCGAGCTGGTCGGACCACTGGCCCAGGTGCTCGTAGTCGGTGTCCCCGAGGCGGACCACGTAGACGTTGGGGGCGAGGATGCGGCCCTCGCCCATGACGGAGCGCTGCTCGTCGGCCTCGCGGGTCAGGGCCTTGGCGATCTCGGCCGGGTGGACCTTGCCCTTGAAGAGGCGGGCGAACGCCAGGCCGACCATGCCCTCGAGGCGCCGCTCGAAGCGCTGGAGCACACCCACGGTCGCTCCCTCGCGCTCGGCCGGACATTCCTGTGCTTCTCGCGATCGTAGCCGGGCGGCGCAGCGTGGTCCGGCCAACGCGCGCCGCCGGGCACGTTTGTGCCGGTGGCGGGAGGGCGATCGCACCCCTGGCCCGGTCCGCGGCCCCGGGCTGCTAGTGTCGTCGCTCGCCAGGGCAAGTGGCGGAATGGCAGACGCGCACGGTTCAGGTCCGTGTGTCCGAAAGGACGTGGGGGTTCAACTCCCCCCTTGCCCACCCAGCACGCGAAGGGCTCCCCGATCCGGGGAGCCCTTCGTCGTTCCCGGCAGCGGTGACCGGCGCGGGGACCGGTCGGGCTCAGCGGTCGGCGCGCTGCCGGCGTTCGGCGAGGTCGGCGAACCAGGTGACCGCGGCCGGGTCGTCGACGGCGCCCAGGTTGCACGCCCGCTCCACCGCGACGCCCTGGAAGATCCGCTTGATCGGGACCTCGAGCTTCTTGCCGGTGGTGGTGTGCGGGATCGCCGGCACCTCGAGCACCTCGTCGGGGACGTGCCGGGGTGAGGCCTGGGTCCGCACGGCCGCGCGGATGCGGTCCACGAGCTCCTCGTCCAGCACGGCGCCGTCGGCGAGGCGCAGGAACAGCGGCAGCCAGTAGCCACCGTCGGGCTGCTCGACGCCGAGCACCAGCGCCTCGGCCACCTCCGGCAGCGCCTCCACCGCCTGGTAGATGTCCGAGCTGCCCATCCGCACGCCGTGCCGGTTGAGCGTGGAGTCCGAGCGGCCGTGGATGACGCAGCTGCCGCGGCTGGTGACGGTCAGCCAGTCGCCGTGCCGCCACACGCCGGGATAGGTGTCGAAGTAGGCGTCGTGGTACCGCCGGCCGTCCTCGTCGCCCCAGATCCGCAGCGGCATGGAGGGCATCGGCGACAGGATGACCAGCTCGCCGACCTCGTCGACCAGGGGGCGGCCCTCGGCGTCCCAGGACTCGACGTGGCAGCCGAGCTGGCGGCCGGACATCTCGCCCAGGTACACCGGCAGCCAGGACGAGCCGCCCACCAGCGTCGCGGCGAAGTCGGTGCCTCCGCTGAACACCCGCAGCACGAAGTCGGGCCCCAGCTCGTCGTAGACCCAGCGGAACGAGCCCGCCGGCAGGGGGGAGCCGGTGACGCCCAGGCTGCGCAGCGCGGACAGGTCGTGGTCGCGCGCCGGGTGCAGGCCGGCCTTCTCGCACGCCTGCAGGTAGCCGGGGCTGACCCCCAGGCTGGTCAGCCGGTGCTCCTCGGCCAGCTGCCACAGCCGGTCCACCGACGGGTACATCGGGTTGCCGTCGTACAGCACCGCCGTGCCCCCGCCCAGCAGGCCGCTGACCATCCCGTTCCACATGATCCAGGTGGTGGACGTGTAGGACATGCCGCGGTCACCGGGCTGCGGATCGCTCTGCAGCCGCTGCGACGACGCCATGAGCAGGATCCCGCCGTGCCCGTGCACCAGGCCCTTGGGCAGGCCGGTCGTGCCGGAGGAGTAGACGACCCAGAGGGGGTGGTCGAACGGCAGCTGGACCGGCGCGGCCTCGCCCGGCTCGGCCAGCAGGTCCGCCCAGGGGGTGCCCGTGCCGCTCTGCTCCACGCCGGGCACCGGCACGTGCACGACGTCGCGCAGGGTGGGGAGCGCGGCGGCCAGCTCGCCCACCAGCTCGCGGCGGTCGTGGGTGCGGCCACCGAAGCGGTAGCCGTCGACGGCGATCAGCAGCACCGGCTCGAGCTGGGCGAACCGGTCGATAGCGCTCTGCAGGCCGATCTCCGGCCCGCAGGCCGACCACACCGCGCCGATGCTGGCCGCGGCGAGGAAGGCCACGACGGCCTGCGGCACGTTGGGCAGGTAGCCGACCACCCGCTCCCCCTCGCGGACGCCCATCCGCCGCATCGCGGTCGCCACCGCGCCGACCTGCCGCGTGAGCTCGTCCCAGGTCACCTCGGAGGTGGTGCCGTCCTCGGCCACCGCCACCAGCGCGGTCTCCCCGCCGCGGCCCTCGCCGCGCCGGAGGATGTGCTCGGCGTAGTTCAGCCGGGCACCCGGGAACCAGACGGCGCCGGGCATGCTGCGGTCGGCCAGCACCGCGTCGTAGGACGTCCCCGGCGCGATGTCGAAGAAGTCCCACACCTCGGCCCAGAACTGCTCGAGGTGGTCGACCGACCAGCGCCACAGCGACTCGTGGTCCGGGACCTGCACGCCGTACCGGGACTCGACCCGGCGCGCGAAGGTCGTGAGCTGCGAGTTCTCCCGCCGCTCCGCCGACGGTTCCCACAGCACCTGGCCGGGTTCCGCTGTCCCGAGGTCGATGTCGCCGGTCACGCGGGCCTCCCGGAGTGGGGTGCGAAACGGTGCAGGCCCGGGTTCCGGGGCCGCCGGCGAAGCATCGCACGGGCGGCGCCGCGGTTCCCGCCGCCGTCAGCGACCGGGCAGCGACCGCGGCCCCGGCTCGTCGTCGTCCTCGTCCTCGTCCTCGTCGTCGCCCCAGAAGATCTGGACGAGCAGCACCGCGCCCCAGGGGACGATGACCCAGATCGGCCAGAAGTACAGCAACTCCCAGCTGGCCAGCGAGGTGGTCGCCCAGATGGCGGTGACGATCGCCGCGGTGCCCGCCCAGGACCGCCATTCCTCGGCGCCCGCCCCGGACCAGTCGGGGCTCCACCGCGCCGGGCGGGTCTCCCTGTCGGCGGCCGTGGCCCCGCTCGCGACTGCGGGTGCCCCACCGCCCGGCAGATCGGTGGTCAGCTCGGCTAGCTCGCCGTAGGTCTTCGCGGCGTAGGCGCGGGTGAGCCGCTCCTCGTACTCGGCGACGGTCAGCCGCCCCGCGGCCATGTGCTCGCCCAGGACGGAGGCGACGGTGGCGCGGTCGGCGTCGGAGGCGCGCAGGTGCGGTTCGGGCATCGAGCTCTCCTGGGACGGTGGCTCCCAGTATCGGCCCCCGGTCGTCCGCCGTCGTCCACCCATCGGTGGGTTCCACGTGGAACCCCGCCCGATCAGCCGGCCGGCGGCACGCTCGCGGCGGTGAGGGAGCGGCCGATGACCATCCGCTGGATCTGGTTGGTGCCCTCGAAGATCTGCATGACCTTGGCCTCGCGCATGTAGCGCTCCGCCGGGTGGTCGCGGGTGTAGCCGGCGCCGCCCAGCACCTGGACGGCGTCGGTGGTCACCTTCATGGCCGCATCGGTGGACACCAGCTTGGCGATGCTGGCCTGCCGCGAGTACGGCTTGCCGGCGTCCTTGCGCCGGGCGGCGACCAGGTAGGTCGCCCGCGCGGACTCCACGGCCGCCGCCATGTCCGCGAGCAGGAAGGAGACGCCCTGGTGCTGGGCGATCGGGCGGCCGAACGCCTCCCGCTCCATCGCGTAGCCGACGGCCAGGTCCAGCGCGGACTGCGCCAGCCCGACGGCGACGGCGCTGATGCCCAGCCGCCCGGAGTCCAGCGCCGCGAGCGCGATCCCCATGCCGCGGCCCCGCTCACCGACGAGCCGGTCGGCACCGACCGGGACGTCGTCCAGCCGGATGGCGGCGGTCGTGGAGCCGGTCAGGCCCATCTTCTGCTCGGGCGGGGCGGCGCTGAGACCGGCCAGATCGGGCGTGAGGTGGAAGCAGGAGATGGCCCGCTCGCCGTCGTCCGGGGTGCGCAGGAACGTCGAGTAGAAGTCGGCGTGGCCACCGTGGGTGACCCAGGCCTTCTCGCCGGCGGCGCGCCACCCGTCGCCGTCGGTCCGGGCGGCGGCCCGCATGGCGGCGGGGTCGGAGCCGGCGTGCGCCTCGGACAGGCAGTAGGCGCCGAGCAGCTGCCCGCCCACCATGCCGGGCAGCAGTTCGCGCCGCTGCGCCTCGCTGCCGAACCGGTCGATCGGGAAGCAGGACAGCGTGTGCACGCTGACGCCCAGCGCGACGCTGGCCCAGCGCGCGGCGAGCTCCTCGACCACCTGCAGGTAGACCTCGTAGGGCTGCCCCCCGCCGCCGACGTCCTCGCCGAACGGCAGGCCCATCAGCCCGGCGTCGCCGAGCAGGCGGAACACCTCGCGCGGGAACCGCTCCTCGCGCTCGTGCGCGGCCGCCTTGGGGGCCAGCTCCGCGTCGGCGATCTCGCGGGTGAGGGCGAGCAGGTCCTCGGCCTCGGGGGTGGGCAGTTCGCGGTCGACGGGCACGGTTCTCCTCGGGTGCGGCTTCCCGCGGACGGTACCTCCGCAGCCGGGCCCGGGGCGGTCGCGGAGGATGGGCGGGTGATCATCGAGTCGGCGGTCTGGGACGACCCGGACGTGCAGCGGCTGACCACCGACCAGCAGACCGAGGTCCGGGCGCGCTACGGCGGGAAGCTCGAGCCCGGGCACGCACCGACCGCCGCCGACGTGGCCGTCGTCCTCCTCGCCCGGGACGACGACGGGACGCCGCTGGGCTGCGGTGCCCTCCGGCCGCTCGGCGGCGCCGCGGCCGAGGTGAAGCGGATGTACGTCGTCCCGGCCGCGCGGGGACGCGGCGTGGCCCGCGCGGTGCTGGCGGGTCTGGAGGAGGCCGCCCGCGGGCGCGGATGGACGACCCTGCGGCTGGAGACCGGCCCGCTGCAACCCGAGGCGGTGGCGCTGTACCGCGGGGCCGGCTACGCGCCGATCGGCCCGTTCGGGGACTACGCCGGCGACCCGGACGCCGAGCACTCGCTGTTCTTCGAGCGCACCCTTCCCTGACGAATCCGCACACCCCGGCGCCGGGAATCCGCACACCTCGGCGCCGGCAGCCCCGGGTGCGCGGATCCGCGAGGGGTCAGGAGAGCAGGACCTCGAGCCGCGCCGGGCCGCGCAGGATGCGGTTGGGCTTGTAGGTCAGCTCGCCGAGCCGCGCGCCGGCCGTCCGCCGGGCGAGCGCCTGCAGCGCGACCCGGCCCTCGAGCCGGGCCAGCGGAGCCCCCAGGCAGTAGTGGTGGCCGATGCCGAACGCCAGGTGCGGGCTGGTCCGGGTCGGGTCCAGCCGCAGCGGGTCCGGGTGCTGCTCCGGGTCCCGGCCGGCCGCGGCGATCAGGAGGACCACCCGGCCGCCGGCGCGGACCATCCCACCCGGCACCTCCAGGTCCTCGCGGGCGATGCGCCCGGTCATCTGCACCGGCGGGTCCAGCCGCAGCACCTCCTCGACGACGCCGGCGGCGCAGACCGGGTCGGTCGCCACCCGGGCGCGCAGGTCGTCGTCCCGGAGCAGGGCCAGCGTGCCGTTCGCGATCAGGTTCACCGTCGTCTCGTGGCCGGCGACGAGCAGGAGCTGCGCGGTGCTCAGCAGTTCGTCGTTGCTGAGCCGGTCGCCCTCGTGCTCGATCTGCACCAGCGCGCTCAGCAGGTCGTCCCGCGGCTCGGCGCGGCGTTGCGCGCAGAGCCCGGTGAAGTACGCGCGGAACTCGTCGGCGGCGTGCCGCCGCTGCCGCGACTCCGGGGTCTCCTCCGCGGTCGGGCCGTCGTCGAGGCTCTTGGCCAGCACGTCCGACCAGGCGGAGAACCGCACGTGGTCCTCCTGGGGGACGCCGAGCATCCGGCTGATCACCGTGACCGGGAGGGGGTAGGCGAGGTCGCCGACCACCTCGAGGCCCCCGCGCGCGACGGCGTCGTCCAGCAGGTCCTCGGTGAGCTGCTCCACGAACGGCGCCAGCTCCGCGACCACGCGCGGCGTGAAGGCCTTGCTCACCAGCCGCCGGAGGCGGGTGTGGTCCGGCGGGTCGAGGAACAGGAAGCTGCGCTGCCGGTCCTGGCGTTCGCGCTCCTCGGGTGACAGCGTCGCGGCGACCTCCTGCCACTGGGTGGAGTTGCTCCGGTCCACGCTGACCAGCGGCGAGCGCAGTACCGCGTCGCAGTGCGCGTGCGAGGTCAGCAGCGCGAAGGAGCTGTCGGGGGCGACCATCGGCCCGCTCTCGAGCAGCGACTGCCACACCGGGTACGGATCGGCGACGTCGATGTTCCGGACGAGGTCCTCCAGGTTCGTCACCGGAACATCAGCCCCTCGAACTCGCCGGACGAGCGCCAGCCGTCCAGGTAGGTGAAGTACGCGGCCGCCCCGGCCGGGTACCCGACGTTGAGCTTCGCCCGCAGGCCGGCGTCCTGGCCCTCGTTGTTGTAGTAGCCGGGGGTGCAGTCCGGCGAGCCGATCACCCCCCTGCCGGGGTGGGTGAGCAGCAGGTCGACCCACGCCTGCTCCGCCTCGGCGCTGACCTCGACCTCGCACGAGCCCGTGTCCAGGGCGTGCCGCACGATCGCGGCGATGGTGCGGCCGCTCTCGGTGAGGTTGTGCGGGACGTTGCTGATCAGGTTCGCGCCCTGGGTCGGCTGGACCACGAACAGGTTCGGGAAGCCGTGCACGTGGGTGCCGTGCAGGGTGCGCATGCCGTCGGCCCAGCGCCCGGACAGCGTCACGCCGTCCCGGCCGGTCACGTCGTAGCCGGCCCGCCGGGTGTACTCGGTGCCCACCTCGAAGCCCGAGGCGTAGATGATGCAGTCGACCTCGTACTCGTGGCCGTTGGCGACGACGCCGTTCTCGGTGATCCGCTCGACGCCCTTGCCGTCGGTGTGCACCAGGTGCGTCCCCGGCCGGTTGAAGGCGTCGAGGTACTCGTCGTGGAAGCAGGGCCGCTTGCACAGCTGCCGGTACCAAGCCTTGAGCCCCTCCGCGGTCGCCGGATCGGCGACGACGGCGTCGACCCGGGCGCGGATCTCCTCCATCTTCTCGACGTCCGCGTCCTCCATCGCCGCCTGCATGCCGGCGAGGGTCTGCTGGTCCGGCGGCAGCGACAGCACGCGCTCGCGCATCCGCCGGGCCAGGTCGGTCCAGCCGTCCATGACCAGGTCCTCGCCCGTGCCGGCGCCGGTCTGGGTGGCGGTGAAGTTCTCCAGCCAGCGCTGCTGCCAGCCCGGGGTGGCAGCGACGGAGGCGAACCACTCCGGGTCCAGCGGCGCGTTGTTCCGGACGTCGACCGAGGACGGCGTGCGCTGGAAGACGTAGAGCTCGGCGCAGGCGCCGGCCAGGTGGGGCACCGCCTGCACGGAGGTGGCCCCGGTGCCGATCAGGGCCACGCGCTTGTCGGCCAGGTTCTCCAGCGGTGCGCCCGAGGGGTCACCACCGGTGTAGGCGTAGTCCCACCGGCTGGTGTGGAAGCTGTGCCCCTGGAACGAGGAGATGCCGGGGATGCCGGGGAGCTTGGGCACGTGCAGCGGCCCGGTGCCCATGGCCAGGAACGTGGCGGTGAAGACGTCGCCACGGTCGGTGCGCACGACCCAGCGCGAGCCCTCGGGGTCCCACCGGATGTCCTCGACCTCGGTGTGGAAGAGCGCGTCGTCGTACAGGTCGTAGTGCTTCCCGATGCGCTGGCAGTGCTCGAGGATCTCCGGCGCGTGCGCGTACTTCTCGGTCGGCATGTGGCCGGTCTCCTCGAGCAGCGGCATGTAGATCATCGACGCCGTGTCGCACTGGGCGCCGGGGTAGCGGTTCCAGTACCAGGTGCCGCCGAAGTCACCGCCCTTCTCGACGATGCGGACGTCGGTGATGCCCGCCTCCTTGAGGCGGGCGCCGGTGACCAGGCCGGCGAAGCCGCCGCCGATGAACGCGACGGTGACGTGGTCGGTCTTCGGCTCCCGCTCGACGCGGGGCGTGTAGGGGTCGGCGAGGTAGCCGGCCAGCTCGCCGGTCAGGCGCAGATACTGGTCGTTGCCGTCCGCGCGCAGGCGCTTGTCGCGCTCCTCGAGGTACTTGCGGCGGACCGCTTCCTTGTCGATCGGCGTCCCGTCCGGGCGGACCGGCCCTCGGGTGGTCGTCGTCATCGCGCTGCTCCCCTCGTCGCCCGGGCGCCACCGCACCGGCGCGATGCATCCGGGCACCGGCACCCCGACGCCGGCGGTTCCCGGATTGTGCCGTGGACCACAGTCCGGCAGAGACTCCCACAGCGGTCGGCCGTCCGGCCTGTGGTTGTTCTCACCCCTGAACCATTGGCCGGGTTGCAGTTCCCTCCCCCGTGCCGGCGGCCCTGGCTCGCGGGGCGGCCGTGAACCGGTTCGCGTCCTCCGGACATGAAGGGGTGTGACGACTTCACCCCTCGCCACCGGATCATCACCAGTCGTGACGTTCGCGGCGGTGCACCGGTCGGCCGACCCGCCCCCCGACCCCCTCCGGCTGCGCGCCCTCCCGGACGCCGCCCCGACCGATGCCGAGCTGGTCGCCCGCTCCGTGGACGAGTCGGCCGAGTTCGCCGCGCTGTTCGACCGGCACGCCGGCGCGGTCCACCGCTACCTGGGCCGCCGGGTCGGTGAGCTGGCCGACGACCTGCTCAGCGAGACCTTCCTGGTGGCGTTCCGCCGGCGGCGGCCTACCGCCCCGAGCACCTCGAGGTGCGGCCCTGGCTGCTGGGCATCGCCACCAACGTGCTGCGCGGCCACGAGCGCAGCGAGCGGCGGCGCTACCGGGCACTCGCCCGCGAGGCGGGCCGGCCGGAGGAGCACGCGGACGACCCGGCGGACGCCGGCGACCGGCTCGCCGCCCAGGCGCTGCGCGGACCGCTGGCCGCGGCGCTGGCCGGGCTGAAGCCGCGCGACCGCGACGCGCTGCTGCTCCTGGCCTGGGGGCAGCTGGGCTACGGCGAGATCGCCGCCGTCCTGGACGTGCCCGTCGGCACCGTCCGCTCCCGCCTCAACCGGGCGCGCCGGCAGACCCGTGCCGCGCTCGGCGACGTCTCCCCGTTCGACCCCACCTCCGAGGAGGACGACCGATGAACGACCTCACGCTGCTCCGCGAGGCCGGCCCCGACGCCGCGCCGCTGTCCACCGCTGCCCGCTCGGCCGCTCGTGCCGCGCTGCTCGCCGAGATCGAGGGCGCCTCGATGCGCACCCCGGGGCGCCCGACGATCCGGATCGGACGGACCGCCGCCCTGCGCACCGGCGCCGCGGTGCTCACCGCGGCGGCCGCCTGGGCCGGCGCCGTGGCGATCACCGGGACCGACGCCGCCGAGCCCGCGGGGAGCGGGTCGGACGGCCTGACGCTGGTGGCCGTCGAGGAGATCACCTTCCCGCTCTCCCTGGAGCCCGTGCCGGCCGGGATGACCCCGAGCTTCACCGGGGCGAGCGGCGATCCGGAGGCGGTGGCCGGCTACACCGCCCCGGACGGGACGGGGTTCTCGATCTCCCTCTCGCCCACCGAGCCCGCCTGGGGGGACGATCCCTACCTCACCGAGCAGGGCGCCACGACGGTCGCCGGCGTCCCGGCGCGGTACGCCACCGGCACCATGCCCGACCACACGTGCACGGTGGCCAACGTCTGCTTCGACGACCTCCCCGTGGCGGCGCTCGCCTGGGAGCGGGCGCCCGGTCAGTGGGTGAGCCTGCGCGGCGACGACGCCTTCGGTGACCGGGACGCGCTGGTCGCGGTGGGCGAGTCGCTCGTCGACCGCCCGCAGCCGATCAACCTGCAGGTGGGGCTGGCCCCGGCCGGCTGGTCGGTCGTCGACTGGCACGAGAGCAGCGGTGCCATCGGCGTCGCCGACGACGCGGACCCGACCCGGCTCCTCAGCGTGCAATGCATGCCGGAGGCGCCGGCCGGCGACCACGAGATGGACAACGGTTCGGTGGAGCAGCGCATCGCCTCGGTCACCGCGATCGACCCCGTGGTGACGACGACGGTGGACGGGCGGCCGGCCCAGCTGGTGCACGCGTCGGATTACATGGATCCGGAGCAGCGCTTCTGGCTGGTCGCCTGGGAGCTGGCCGATGGCACGCTCTGCACGGTCCACGCGCCGGAGGACCTCACCCGGGACGACGTCCTGGCCATCGCCGCGGGAGTCGCCTACACGCCCTGACGTGGACGGATGTGGTGAGCTGGCTCCCATGCCCGACATCTGGCCGACCGGACCGCGCGAGGTGCAGCTCACCGCCGGCGCGGCCGAGCTCGCCATCGACCTCCGCGGCGGGGCGCTGCGCCGGCTGGCGGTGGGCGGCTGGGAGGTGCTCGACGGCTATCCGGCGGGCGGCACCCTCCCCGGCCGGCGCGGCGGGGTGCTGCTGCCCTGGCCCAACCGGCTGCGCGGTGGCCGGTGGACGTGGGAGGGCGAGCAGCTCCAGCTGGAGGTCGCCTCGCCCGCGTCGCCGAACGCCACCCACGGCCTGGTGTCCTGGCAGCCGTGGTCGGTGCTGGCGGCCAGCGGGGACACCGCCACGGTGGGGACGACGCTCCTGCCCCGCCCGGGGTACCCGTTCCGGCTGGCCGCCGCTGTCGACCACGCGCTGACCGCCGACCGCCTGACCACGACGATGCGGGTGCGCAACGACGGCGACCGCCGCGCACCCCTCGGCGCCGGTTTCCACCCGTACCTCTCGGTCGGCGCCACCGAGGACGGCGGTATCGGCGACGCCGAGGTGCACCTGCCGGCCCGGACCGAGCTGCTGCTCGACGGCGGCCTGCCCAGCGGGGGGCGGCGGCCCTTCGACGGCGCGGTCGGCCGGATCGGCGACCGCGCCTTCGACACCGCGCTCACGGACCTGGTCCGGGACGACGACGGGTGGGCACGGGTCCGCCTGGCCGGCGCCGCGGGCGGGCTGGAGCTCGCCGTCGACGAGTCCTGGCCCTGGCTGCAGGTCTACACCGGTGACACGCTCCCGGAGGGACAGCGGCGGCGCAGCCTCGCGGTGGAGCCGATGAGCTGCCCGGCGAACGCCCTGGCCGACGGCGTGGACCTCGTCGCCCTGGAGCCGGGGGAGACGTGGACGGGCACCTGGACGCTGTCCTGGACCCCGGAGGGTTGAGATGCGCGTCCTGGAGCTGTGGCGCTACCCGGTCAAGTCGCTGCAGGGCGAGCGGCTGACCGAGGCCTGGATCGGGCCGCTCGGCATCCCGCGGGACCGCGGCTGGGCGCTGTTCGACCGGGACACCGGGATGGGGCTCACCGCCCGCCGGGTGCCCGAGCTGCTGTTCGGCGCCGCCCGCGTGCGCGCGGACGGGGGCGTCGAGATCGTGCTGCCCGACGGCACCGTGACCGCCGAGGACGACGTGCTGTCCGACTGGCTCGGCCGGCGGGTGGAGCTGCGCACCGCGGCCGAGCAGGGCGACCGGGCGCCGGTCTACGAGGACCCGGGGGAGGAGGAGGCGGACGGCCCCACGGAGTGGATGCAGTGGGAGGGCGCGACCGGCCCCTTCCACGACAGTCCCCGCATCCGGCTCTCGGTGGTCTCCACGGGCACGGTGGGCACCTGGGACCGCCGGCGCTTCCGGGCCAACGTGCTGCTGGACGGCGCGGGCGAGGACGCCCTCCGTGGCCGGGACGCCGTTCTGGGTGCCGCCTCGGTCCGGTTCGGGGCGCCCATCGCCCGCTGCGTCATGACCACGCGGCCGCAGCCCGGTGGCCTCGGTCGCGACACGTCGGTGCTCAAGACGATCCATCGCGAGCGGGACGGGTTCCTGGCCGTGCGCGCCGCCGTCGTGGAGCCCGGGACGGTCCGGGTCGGCGACGTCCTGGCGCCGGCGGCAGACTGAGCGGCATGCGCACCGTCGACCTGCGGCCCGGGGAGGACACCATCCGGCTGGGCCAGCTGCTCAAGCTGGTCGACGCCGTGCCGACCGGCGCGCAGGTGAAGGACGTCCTGGCCACCACCGACATCCGCGTCAACGGCGAGCCCGAGGACCGGCGCGGCCGGCAGCTCCGGTCCGGCGACGTGGTCTCCGTCGAGGGCTTTGGGGACGTACGGATCGGCTGACCGGCCCGACGAGCTCGCGGACCGGCTCCGGGCCGGTTCCACGTGGAACCGCGGGCAGCCCGCGGCTCTGCGAGGCTGGCGGCATGGCGCACGCCTCGCTCCGCATCCCCCGCTGGCCGGCCGCGGCGCCGGAGGGGCCGGACTTCGCGGCGATCCGCGCCGAGTTCGCCGTCCCGGAGGAGTTCCCGGACGCGGTGCTCGCGCCAGCCCAGCGGCGGGCGGCGCAGCCGCGGCTGCCCGAGCTGGACGCGACGGACGTGCCGCTGGTGACCCTCGACCCCGTCGGGAGTCAGGACCTCGACCAGGCCGTCCACCTCGCCCGGCGCGGCGAGGGCTACCGGGTCAGCTACGCGATCGCCGACGTCGGCGCGGTGGTCGGCCTGGGCGGGCCGCTGGACACCGAGGCCCGGCGCCGCGGGCAGACGCTGTACAGCCCCGACCGGCGGATCCCGCTGCACCCGCCGGTGCTGAGCGAGGGTGCGGCCAGCCTCCTGCCCGGAGAGCTCCGCGCGGCGGCGCTGTGGACGATCGACCTGGACGCCGACGGCGAGCCGGTGCGCGTGGAGCTGCGCCGGGCCCGGGTCCGCAGCCGCGCGCAGCTGGACTACCCCGCCGTCCAGGCACAGGCGGACTCCGGCACCCTGCCCGAGCCGCTCGCCCTGCTGCCCACCGTCGGCAGGCTGCTCCAGCAGCGGGCCGCGGAGCGGGGCGCGATCGAGCTCGGCACGCCCGATCAGGAGGTGACCGCGTCGCCGGGCGGCGGCTGGACCCTCGCCTTCCGCGGCGACCTGCCGGTCGAGGGCTGGAACGCCGAGATCTCGCTGCTCACCGGGCGGTGCGCGGCCACGCTCATGCTGGACGGCGGGGTCGGCCTGCTCCGGACCCTGCCGCCCGCCCGCCCCGACGACGTCGCGCGGCTGCGCCTGCTGGCGCCGGCCCTGAGCGTGGACTGGCCGGCCGACGCCTCGCCGGGTGACGTCATCCGGGACCTCGATCCCGCGCGTCCCGGGCACGTGGCCTTCCTCGAGGAGGCGGTCGCCCTGCTCCGGGGTGCCGCCTACACGGCGTTCGACGGCGCCCCGCCCGAGCAGCCCGGCCACGGCGGCGTCGGCGCGCCGTACGCGCACGTCACCGCTCCGCTGCGGCGGCTGGTCGACCGGTTCGGCACCGAGGTCTGCCTGGCGCTGGCCGCCGGGGCGGAGCCGCCGCCCGGGCTGCGGGCCGTGCTGCCCGAGCTCCCGGCCCTGATGGCCGCCTCGGACCGGCGCACCCGGGAGGTCGAGCGCGCGGTGCTCGACGCGATGGAGGCGTGGCTGCTGCGGGGTCAGGAGGGCCGCACCTTCCGGGCCGTCGTCGTCGACGCCGGGCCCGGGTCGGCGACGGTCGTCCTCGACATGCTCGCCGTCCGGGCCCGGTGCACCGGCCAGGGGCTCGAGCCCGGTACGCGCACCGAGGTGCGGCTGACCGAGGCCGACGTCGCCGCCCGGCGGGTGCGGTTCGAGGCCGTGCCGTGAGCCGCGGCCCCGCACTCGCGTCCCGCTTGCAGGGCTTCGGGACGACGGTGTTCGCGGAGATGAGCGCCCTGGCCGTCGCCACCGGCTCCATCAACCTGGGCCAGGGCTTCCCGGACTACCCCGGCCCGCCCGAGGTGCTCGACGTCGCGCGAGCCGCCATCGGCACCGCCGCCGACCAGTACCCGCCCGGGCCGGGTGTCCCGGAGCTGCGCTCCGCGATCGCCGAGCACCAGCAGCGGTTCTCCGGGCTCGCGTACGACCCCGACACGGAAATCCTGGTCACCGCCGGGGCCACGGAGGCGCTCGCCGCCGTGATGCTGGCGCTGCTCGAGCCCGGCGACGAGGTGGTGCTGCTCGAGCCGATCTACGACAGCTACTCGGCGTCGGTCGCGATGGCCGGCGGCGTCGTCCGCCCGGTCCCCCTGCATCCCCCCGCCGGCGGCGCCGGCCGGTGGACGTTCGACCCGGCCGATCTGCGGGCGGCGGTGACCCCGCGCACCCGCCTGCTGCTGCTCAACACCCCGCACAACCCCACCGGCACGGTGCTCACCGCGGACGAGCTCGCCGTCCTGGGCGAGCTGGCGGTGGCGCACGACCTGCTGGTCGTCACCGACGAGGTGTACGAGCACCTGGTGTTCGACGGGGCCGGGCACGTCTCGCCGGCCACGGTCCCGGGCCTGCGCGAGCGCACCCTCGTGGTGAGCAGCGCCGGGAAGACGTTCAACGTGACCGGCTGGAAGGTCGGCTGGATCTGCGGTCCGGCGGCGCTGGTCGCGGCGGTGCGGACGGCGAAGCAGTTCCTCACCTACGTCAACGCCGGGCCGTTCCAGCCCGCGGTGGCCGCCGGTCTGCGGCTGCCCGACGGGTACTTCACCGCGCTGGCCCGCGACCTGCAGTTCCGTCGCGACGTGCTCGTGCGGGGATTGCGGGACGCCGGCCTGCCGGTGATCAACCCGGAGGCGACGTACTTCGCCACCGTCGACGTCCGGCCGGTCCAGCCCGACGGCGACGGCCTGGCCTTCTGCCGCGCGCTGCCGGCACGGGCGGGCGTGGTGGCCGTGCCGTCGGGGGTCTTCTACACACCGGAGCACGCGCACCTGGGCCGCCACCTGGTCCGGTTCGCGTTCAGCAAGGGTGACGGCGTGCTCGCCGAGGCCGTTCGCCGACTGGTGGCCATGGGTCGGGCGGGAGCGGGGTCGGCATGAGGATCGCCGCGGTGCAGCACGACATCGTCTGGGAGGACCGCGCGGCGAACTTCGGGCGGCTGGCGCCGCAGATCGCCCGGGCAGCGGCCGCCGGCGCGGACCTGGTGCTGCTCAGCGAGACGTTCTCCACCGGCTTCTCGATGACGGCGGGCATCGGGGAACCCGAGGGCGGGCCGTCGGCGCGCTTCCTCGGGCGGCAGGCCGCCGAGCACGGCGTGTGGGTGGCGGGCAGCTGCCCGGAGATCGCCGACGACGGCCCGCTTCCCTACAACTCCTTCGTCCTGGCCGGCCCGGACGGCACGGTGCACCGCTACCGCAAGCTCCACCCGTTCACCCACGGCGGCGAGCACGAGCGCTTCCGGGCCGGCGAGGGGCCGGTCACGGTGACCGTCGGCGGCCTGCGGATCACCCCGTTCGTCTGCTACGACCTGCGCTTCGCCGACGTCTTCTGGCGTGCGGCTCCGCAGACCGACGTCTACCTGGTCACCGCCAACTGGCCCGCGGCCCGGCGGCTGCACTGGACGGCGCTGCTGCAGGCCCGGGCCATCGAGAACCAGGCGTTCGTCGTCGGGTGCAACCGGGTCGGGGTGGCCGGCGACGGCACCGAGCACGCCGGTGACAGCCGCATCGTCGACCCGATGGGCGAGGTGCTGGCGTCCGCGGCCGGGATCGAGACCGTCGTCATGGCCGACGTCGACCCCGGAGCGGTCACCGTCACGCGGGACCGGCTGCGCTTCCTCGCCGACCGCCGCGCGGAGGGGGTGGGGCCGCGGTGACCAGGCCGTGATCGGGTGGCCGGCCGGCACACGGGAAGAATTCCGGGCACCGAGATCGCTGGGCGCGAGGTGAGCATCGTCGGCGGAGCCAGCCGCCCCCGGTCCAGCCACCTCAGCGGTCAGCTGTCCGCGCCCGTCCGCCGGCTGATCCGGTCCGGTCTGGCCGGGGCGGCGCTGCTGGTCGCCGCGACGGTGCTGGCCCTGATCTGGGCCAACTCCCCGTGGGGCGGGTCCTACGAGCGGCTGTGGCACACCGAGTTCGCGGTCCGGCTGGGCGACAGGACCATCGGCCAGGACCTGCAGCACTGGGTGAACGACGGCCTGATGGTGTTCTTCTTCTTCCTCATCGGCATGGAGGTGCGCCGCGAGCTCTCGATGGGGGAGCTGGCCCAGCGCAGCCGGCTCACCGTTCCGGCCATGGCCGCGGTCGGCGGGCTGGTCGTGCCCGCGCTCATCTACTACGCGTTCAACGCCGGGACCCCCGCCGCGCACGCCTGGGGCATCCCGATCGCCACCGACACCGCGTTCGTGCTCGGCGCGCTCGCCGTCTTCGGCCGGCGCTGCCCGATCCAGCTGCGGGTCTTCCTGCTCTCCCTGTCGGTGGTCGACGACATCGGCGCGCTCAGCGTGATCGCGATCTTCTACACCGACGACATCGACCTCGGGGCCCTGGCCGTGGCCGGCCTGTGCGTGCTGGCGTTCATCGTGCTGTCCAAGCTGCAGGTGTGGCGCGGCCCGGCCTACTTCGCTGTCGGCGTCGTCATGTGGTTCGCGATGTACCAGTCCGGCGTGCACGCAACCATCGGCGGCGTGGTCCTGGGGCTGCTGGTCAGCGCCTATCCGCCGCGCCGGGACGCGGTCGAGCTGGCGGGGTCGCTCACCCGGGCCTTCCGCCAGTCCCCCGACGTCGACCTCGCCCGGCAGGCCAAGCTCTCGGTGGAGCGGGCCGTGTCCCCGAACGAACGGATCGGCGCGGTCCTCGTGCCGTGGACCACCTACCTCGTCGTCCCGGTGTTCGCGCTGGCCAACGCCGGCGTGCGGATCGACGGGGAGCTGCTGGACCGAGCGCTCGGGTCCCCGGTCACCCACGGCGTCTTCGTCGGCCTGGTCGTCGGCAAGCTGCTCGGCGTCGCGCTGGGGGCGATGCTGGCGGTCAAACTGCGCCTGGGTTCGCTGCCGCCGGGGGTGACCCTCGGCAGCGTCTGGGCCGGTGCGGCGCTCACCGGGCTGGGTTTCACGGTCTCCTTGTTCGTCACCGACCTGGCCTTCGACGAGGAGGGCCTGCGCGACGAGGCGACGGTCGGCATCCTCGCCGCAGCAGTCGCCTCCACGCTGCTGGGTGCGCTGGCCTTCCGGCTGCTCACCCGCCGCACGACCGCCGCCTCCGCACCCCGGCCGGTGCGCCTCGACCCCCCTGTCGACCCGGCCGTCGACCACGTGCGCGGGCCGGTGGACGCGCCCCTCACGCTCGTGGAGTTCGGCGACGTCGAGTGCCCGTTCTGCGGCCGGGCCACCGGCGTGGTCGCCGAACTGCGCCGGCGCTTCGGCGACGAGCTGCGCTACGTCTTCCGGCACCTGCCCCTGGTCGACGTGCACCCGCACGCCGAGCTGGCCGCCGAGGCGACCGAGGCCGCCGGCGCCCAGGGAGCCTTCTGGGCCATGCACGACCGGTTGTTCAGCCACCAGGCCGAGCTCGACGCCCCCGACCTGCTCAACCACGCGGCCGCGCTGGGCCTGGACCTCGAGCGGTTCGCCCGCGAGCTCGGCCGGGAGACGCACGCCGCCCGCGTACGGGACGACGTCGCCAGCGCGGAGGCCAGCGGGGTGCACGGCACGCCGACCTTCTTCGTCAACGGCATCCGGCACGGCGGGCCCACCACGACCGACGCGCTGGCCGCCGCGCTGCTGCGCACCGATCCGCGCGGTACTCCTGGCGCACGGCTACCGGAACCGGACGAGGAGATGGGGGGACCGGCGGTCGTGCCGCCGGTCTCACCCCGCGTGCGGCTGGAGGCGGTCGCGGAGCTGGCGGCCCTCCAGGGCGCAGCCGAGACACCGGACACCGACGGCTCCTCGCCACGGCTCACCGACCGGCAGCTGGGCGTCCTGCACCGGTTCGGGCAGCGCCGCTCCACCGTGACCGGCGACCTGCTGGTGCAGGGCGGCCACGCCCAGTGGGACTTCGTGGTCGTGCTGACCGGCACCGTCGCGGTCGTCGAGGACGCCGACGGACCGGACGACGAGCCGCGGGTGATCTCCGTCGTGGGCCCGAAGCGCTTCCTGGGTGGGCTGAACATGCTGGCCGGCCAGCGCGCCGTCCGTTCGGTCGTCGCGGCGGCCCCCGGTGAGGTGCTCACCCTGGCGGTCGACCGGCTGCGCGCGGCTCTCGCCGCCGACCGCGAGCTGTCGAACGTCATCACCCGCGCGCTGCTCATCCGGCGGGCCATGCTGATCGGCCGGGCCAGCGGGATCCGCGTGCTGGGTGACCGCCGGTGGCCGGCCAGCGACCGGCTCCGCCAGACCCTTGCCGACCACGCGCTGGGCCACACCTGGCTCGACCCGTCGGAGGATCCGGCGGCGCGCACGATGCTCGAGGAGCTGGAGGCCCCCGAGGGCGTCCCGGTGGTGCTGGCGGCGGACGGTCGGGTGCTGTTCGACCCGAGCGGCGACGACCTCGCGCGACTCGGGTCCGAGCACGTGCGCTGAGCCTGCCCGGCGGTCAGCCCCGGTGGGGGGCGGGGTGCTCGTCGACGGTGACCTGCTCGCGCTCGACCGTCTCGGTAACCGAGGTCTGCCCGGCCACGACCTCGGTGTGCAGCCGGATCCGCTCGACCGGCACCACCTCGACGGTCACCACCGGCCGCTCCGCGTGCAGCACGATCTCCTCGGGCAGCCCGCCCGGGATCGAGCCGGCCGCGGACCCGTCGTGCAGCGCGTCGCCCTCGGTCACGAGCCCGCCGTCGGAGCCGTCCCCGGGGACCTCCTCGATGCGGATCTCCTCGCGCCGGACCGGCACGGTCACCTGCACCTCCTCGGTGACCACGTACTTCACGACCCGCATGCGCCGGTCGGCGACCCGCTCGGTGGCCACCCGCAGCTGCTCCTCGCTGCGCACCATGGTGCCGTCGCCGGGCCCCGCGACGTCGTGGGCCGGGGCGGCCGGTTCGCCCGCCGCGCCGTCGATGCTGGACAGCCGCTCGGCGTCGTCGCCCGCGGGGGTCACGCCGCGCGCGTAGTGCTGCCGCAGCGCCTCCTCCTCCGCGGGCGAGAGGTGCTCGCCGCCCATCCGGGGAGCGCTGGACACCGCGTCGGCGGGCACCGACAGCTGCAGCCGGCCGTCGACGAACGTGGCGTCCCCGGCCGGTGCGATCACCTGCTTCCGGCCGAGCAGACCGCTGGAGACCGACACCCACGTCGTGGCACCGGTGCGGTCGTCGGTGTAGAAGGTCTCGACGGTGCCGACGGACTCGCCGTCACTGCCGTAGGCCGTGCTGCCGATCGCCGCTGACACGTCTCGTTCGCTGACCATGGACCGACCTCTCCGAGTGCGCGGCGCCTCCGTCCGGGGCGCCAGCTCCCCGAGGCGTGCCCATCACGGGCCCTTCGTGAACATGGCGATGGGTGGCCGGGAGAGCGGTTCACTCCTTCTTGGGGCCCCGCCGTACGGTGCTCCGGTGCCCGCCGACCACCTCGAGATCGAGACGAAGTTCGACGTCCCGCCGTCCTACGGCCTGCCGGAGCTCGCCGCGGTGGACGGGGTGGCGTCGGTCGACGCCCCGGTCGAGCACCGGCTCGAGGCGCAGTACTTCGACACCCCCGATCTGCGGCTGGCCCGGGCGCGGATCACCCTGCGGCGGCGCACCGGCGGCCCCGACGACGGCTGGCACGTCAAGCTGCCGGCGTCGGGTGACGCCCGCAGGGAGCTGCACCAGCCGCTGGGGCGGGCGGTCCGGCGACCTCCCAAGGCCGTCGTCGCCCCGGTCGCGGGCGTGCTCCGCGGCGCGGCGCCGGTACCGGTGGTCCAGCTGCGGACCCGCCGGGTGGTCACCGTGCTGCGCGGCGCCGACGGACGGCCGCTCGCCGAGGTCGCAGACGACGCGGTGAGCGCCACCCGGCTGTCCGGCCCGGACGGAGCGGTCGAGGTGCGTACCTGGCGGGAGGTCGAGGTCGAGCTCCTGGAGGGCGACCGGGACCTTCTCGCGGGCGTGGGGGAGCAGCTGGTCGCGGCGGGCGCCGAGCGCACCGCCCGCGCTTCCAAGCTCGCCCGTGCCCTCGGGCTCGAGCCCGAGGAGAGCCGCCCACCGGAGGCGCCCCGCCGGAAGAAGGGCGGCAAGCGGCGCACGGGCGCCGGACCGTCCGCGGGCGAGGTGGTGCTGGCCGCCCTCCGGCAGGAGGTGGCCGCCCTGGAGCTCGCGGACGTCGGGCTGCGCACGGGCGCGGAGGACGGCCTGCGCCGGATGCGGATCGCCTGCCGCCACCTGCGCGGACTGCTGGCCGCCTTCCGGCCGGTGCTCGACCGGGCCGCGACCGAGCCCCTGCGCGACGAGCTCCGCCGGCTGGCCGGCCGGCTGTCGGCGTTCCGGGACGACGAGGTCGCCTACGCCGGCCTGCGCGCGGCCGTCGCGGAGCTGCCGGAGGAGCTCGTCCTCGGACCGGTGGTCGCGCGGCTGCAGTCGGGGGAGGTAGCGGCGCAGGAGCGCGGCCGCACCCAGGCGGCGGCCGTCGTCGCCGAGCGCTCCCACCTGGATCTGCTCGAGGCGCTGCACGCCCTGCTCGCCGACCCTCCGCTGACCGGGCGGGCCGCCCGGCCGGCGGACGCGGTGCTGGCCGAGGTGCTGCGCCGGGAGACGCGGCGGGTGCGGCGCTCGGCATCGGCCGCCGGGCCGCTGACCGGCGCGGAGCGGACCGAGGCGCTGCACGCGCTGCGCCGCGCCGCCCGGCGGGCCCGGTACACCGCCGAGGTCGTCGCGCCGGTCGTCGGCGAGCCGGCCCGGGACGTGGCCCGAGCCGCCAAGAGGACGCAGCGGCTGCTGGGCGCCCTCCAGGACCTGGTGGTGGTGGGGGAGCGGTGCCGGCACCTCGCCGTGAGCGCGCACGCCGCGGGGGAGCCGGGCTTCACCTACGGGCTGCTGCTCGGCCGCGCCGAGGCGCGCGCGCAGGACGCCGAGCGGGCCTTCACCGAGCGCTGGCCGGCACTGGCCCAGCGGCTCGGCGGCTGACCGTGGTCGCGGAGCCGAGGCCGCGCTGAGCGGCCGGTCAGGCGGAGAGGGCGCGGAGGGCCTCGTCGAGCGTCTCCTCGAGCTTGCGCTCGCCGTTGCTGTCGGCCCAGGCGAGCAGCGCCGTGGTGTAGGCGACGAGGGCGGCGCCCGCCTGGACGACCTCGGTGGGGCCCGGTGTTCGGCCGGTGGACCTCGCCAGGCTCCGCACGAACATGCCGGCGGTCTCGCGCTCGAACTCGGCGGCCCGGGTCCGGAGGTACGGGGTGGCGGCGATGATCCGCCAGCGGGTGAACGTCTCCTCCGTCGCCTCGGGCGGCAGCTGGGCGAGGTACAGGGGCAGCGCCCGTCGGATGCGCTCGCCCAGCGGCAGGTCCTCCGGCTGGGTGGCGAGCAGCGCGTCGACCTGGTCATCGGTCGGCAGCGCCATGATCAGGTGCTCCTTGCTCGGGTAGTGCGCGTAGAAGGTGGGCACCGAGACCTCGGCGCGCTGCGCGATGCGGCCGACGCTGACCTGCTCGTACCCGAAGTCCTCGAACAGGGCGAGGGCGGTCGTGAAGATCCGCCGGTGCGTTGCCTCCCATCGTCGGTTCCGCCAGTCCGAGGTGTCTGCCACGCCGAGATGGTGCGGCCACGGTCCCGATTCGGCCACTCGCCGCTCCGACGGCGGTCGGCCGGCACCGGTACGGTCGGCCCGTGAGCTCGGCGACCGGCACCCTCGTGGTGCCCGAGCAGCGCGCCGACGTGTGGCGCGCCCTGGCGGTGCTCGCGCCCTACTGCCCGGTCTGCGACGTCTCCTACGTCGTCACCGGGTCGGGCCGTCGCACGACGTTCGTGGCGGTCCCGGGCCGGCTCGACGGCGAGCCGCCCGCGGGCGCTCCGCAGGGCCGCATCCTCGAGTGGGCGCCGGGCCGGGTCGTCGTCACGCAGGTCGAGCTGACCCCGGAGACCTGGACGACGCGCATCGAGCTCGAGGACGCCCCGGCCGGTGGCACGAGCGTGACCCTGACCGTGAGCCACGAGGCGCGCGGCCGGGGACGGCTGGCCGGCCGGCTGCTGGGCCGGGCGGCCCGGCCGATGGTCCAGCGGACGGTGGAGTCCGAGTTGGCGAAGGTGCCCGCGCACGTCGCGCGGGTCGTCGGCACCGCCTGAACATCACGGTGTGCGCACGATCGGGCGAACGGCGCATCGGTGATCGACTCCCGGGTAAGGCCTTCTCTCGTGCCCCGGCGGCACCCGGCACCGTGCCGGGAGTGCATGCCGGTCGGGCCAACTGAGGAGAGATGGCTATGGAGATCATCGGTCTGATCATCGCGGGCATCATCATCGGCCTGCTGGGCAAGTTCGTCGCCCCCGGCGACAAGGACAACATCCCGATCTGGCTGACGCTGCTGTGCGGTATCGGCGGTGTGCTCATCGGCTACTTCGTGGCCGGCGCGCTCGGCGTCGACGACACCGACGGCATCGACTGGCTGCGCTGGATCATCTCGATCATCGTCGCCGCTGCGCTGGTGATCGCGGCCTCCACGATCACCGGCCGGAACAACCGCGCCGTCCGCTGACCTCGCGTCCCGGGGGCGCGGCCGAGCACGTGGCCGCGCCCCCGGGGCCGCGTCGTCGCGAATCCCGGACCCGCTCGTCGAGCGGGCCGGAGACGACGCCCCCCGTGGGCGTCACCGAACT
This sequence comes from Blastococcus sp. SYSU DS0617, assembly GCF_054051075.1. Lineage (NCBI taxonomy): Bacteria > Bacillati > Actinomycetota > Actinomycetes > Geodermatophilales > Geodermatophilaceae > Blastococcus > Blastococcus sp. SYSU DS0617. The sequence goes on along the minus strand of NZ_JBJHAO010000003.1, from coordinate 90,313 downwards.
GAAGGAGAACAACAGTGATCGGCTTCCTCGTCGCCGGACTCATCATCGGGGCCCTGGCCCGCCTGATCGTCCCGGGCAAGCAGAACCTCGGGATCCTGGCGACCCTCGCCCTGGGCCTGGTGGGCTCGCTGATCGGTGGCCTGATCGCTCAGGCCTTCGGCACCGGGAGCATCTGGGAGCTCAACGTCATCGGCTTCGTCCTGGCCGTCATCGCGGCCGTGCTGCTCATCGGCGTCGCCGAGGGCATCTCCGGCAAGTCCAGGCGCGGCGCCGTCCGCTGACGCTGCGCCCCGGGGACGCGATCGGGCTCAGAGCTCGACCGTGTCCCCCGGGGCCAGCCGGCTGAACGGCGTGGGGGTCCCCGGGCCGCGCTCGCCGAGCAGCCCCGAGACGACACCCAGGCCGGTGTCGTTGAGCAATCCGTCGTGGACGGCGTACGCCTGGTCGGCGTCCACGGCCCGCACGTAGTCGATCACCTCGGCCGTCCTGGACCACGGGGCGTGCAGGGGGAGCAGCAGCGTCGCCACCGGCTGATCGGGCACGGTGAAGGCATCGCCCGGGTGGAAGACCACCCCGCCGACCAGGAAACCCACGTTGGCGATCCGCGGGATGTCCGGATGGATCTCCGCGTGCAGCTCGCCGTGCACCTGCACCTCGACGCCGGCCACCGTCACGGCGTCCCCGTGACCCACGACGTGCACCCGCCCGGCGGGCGCGTCCAGCTTCTCGGCCACCGACCGGTTCGTCCAGATCTCCAGCGCCGGGTCGGCGTCCAGCGCCGCCCGCAGCCGCTGCGGCTCGAAGTGGTCGGGGTGCTCGTGCGTGACGAGCACGGCCGACGCGCCGTCGAGCGCCGCCGGATCGGTGAAGGCCCCAGGATCGATCACCAGCCGGTGCTCGCCCTGGCCGAGGACGACGCACGCGTGGCCGTGCTTGGTCAGCTCCATGACCGCATCCTGCACCGGCGGCTCCCACACCGCTCCCGGGGCCGGCGTCACTCGTCCGGGTGGGATCGGCGGCCCGGCCATCACGCCGGCCCTCCGTGCTGCCGACGTGGTCCTCATGATGCTGCAGACGATCGTGCACGCCGCGGCGCGGAGCCGCGCCCACGGCCCGACCGCCGCGCTGTGGCACGCCGTCGAGCTGCACCGCCCGATGGCCGAGATCGACGGCGCCTGCGAGCTCACCGTCTGCGGCTCGCTGGCCCGGGTGGTCCCCGACGGCCCGTGGCCGCGCACCGGTGACGACGTCTGCCCGGAGTGCTCCTCGCTCGTGCGCTGAGCGCCCGCGTCAGCCGCTCTGCGCGATCTCCAGCCGGAGCCGCGCGAGCAGGTCCGAGCGGTTGCTCGCGCCCAGCCGCTGCCGGATCCGCGAGACGTGGTGCTCGACGGTCTTGGCCGAGATGAACAGCGTTCCGCCGATCTCCCGGTAGGTCTGCCCGGCCACCACCAGCCGGGCCACCTCCCGCTCCCGCTCGCTGAGCCGGCCGGCCGGGGAAGGCGGGGAGCTCGCACCGTCCGGCCTGCCCATCGGTCTGGCCGTGTCCAGGTCGTGGGTCTCGGCGAGCACCCGGGCGCACGACAGCAGGGCCGTGCGGGCCCGCGGGTCGCGGGTGCGCGCTGCCGCCTGGCCCGCCAGGCGTGACCCGTCCCAGGTGAGCCCCACGGCGGCCAGGTCCTGCGCGGTCGACTCCACGATCTCGGCGTCGATGTCGCCGGTGAGCACCCGCAGCCAGCAGCGGCCCGCCCGGGCGAGGTTCGCCGCGTAGGGGCTCGTCCGTGCCGCCGCCACCAGCGCGGCGGCGTGCGGCCGCAAACCGGCGGGGTCGTCGACCAGGATGGCCGCCTGGGCGCCGCTCCAGTGGAGCGGCGCCGCCCACAGGTCGGGGGAGCCCAGCCGGTCCAGCAGCGCCTGCGCGGCGGCGACGTTCGGTGCGATCCGGTCGCTCTCCCCCAGCCGCGCACCGGCGATCATCAGCTCGCCGAGGGGGAGCAGGCTGAACAGGTCGATCGGGTACCGCAGCAGCGCCTCGCGCGCGCGGGCCCACGCCGCCGCCAGGCCGGGTGCGTCGCCGCTGCGGCGGGCGAGGCCGACGTCGAGCGCCTGCAGGTAGAGGTCGTCGCGCGGCTCCAGGCCGTGCTCGGGGTCCTGCGCGCGGACCAGGTACTCACGGGCGCGGTTCATCCGCCCCCGCAGCATGGCCGCCCAGGCGAGCAGCAGGAGGTGCCGGGCGCGGCTCGGGGCGCCTCCGGTGTCCGCCGCGACGGCGCGGTCGAGGACGGACTCGGTCACGCCGAGCTCTCCGCAGTGCAGCGCGACCAGCGCCGCCAGGGCGGCCGGGGTCTCCTGGAGGAGAGCGCTCCGGCCCACCGGTTCCAGCAGGGAGGCCGCGCGCGACAGGGTGGAGAGGGCCGCCGCGATGTCGGCGCCGGCGTTCTCCCCCGTCCGCAGCGACTGCAGCACGCCGCGGGCCATCAGCTCCTCGCAGCCGGACAACAGGGTGGGGGGCTCCGCGGTGGCCGCCTCCCGGCGTCCGTCCAGGGCGGCGCACGCCTCGCTCGCGGCCCCCGTGCTGAGCAGCGCCAGCGCCACGGCGCCGGTCCGCTGCGCGCCGGCCAGCCGGTAGAGCTCCGCGCTGTGCCCCGGCAGTCCCCGGTGGGCCAGCACGGTGGCCGCGACCCCGGCCGCACGGGATCGGTCGGGGGCGTCGTCGTCGGTCAGCACGGTGTCGGCCCATCGCAGGGCGGCGTCGAAGTCGCCCGCGAGCGCGGCGGCCTGCGCCCGGCGGGCCGCGATCCCGTGGACGGAGGCGCCGCAGGCCATCGCGGCGTCCAGCAGCTCCGGTGCCGTGGCCGGATCCGACCGGAGCGCGGCGTCGCCCTGGCGTTCCAGCAGCCGGGCCGCCCGCAGGTCGCGCACCCGGTCCGCAGCCAGCATGCGCGCCAGCTCCAGCGGCTGGTCGCCCCGCTCCACGAGCAGGCCCAGCAACCGGCGGCGGGTGTCCCGGGTGAGTTCGGGTGCGGCCAGGTCGCCCAGCCCCCGGGCCGCCAGGGGTACCAGGTCGCCGTTCCCGAGCAGGAGGCCGCTGGACCGGGCCGCGCCGAGCAGCTCGGCGATCCGCGACGGCGGGACGGCCAGCAGGTCGGCGAGCACCTCGGTCTCCAGGGGCGCACCGGCCGCCACGGCGTGCATCAGCGACCGGGTGTCCTCGTCGAGCGTGCCGAGCTGGGCGCGCACCACGTCCAGGACCTCGTCGGGCACGAGCAGGCGCCCGGTCGACCGGGAGACGGCGTGCGGGGAGGCCAGGCAGCGCAGCAGCGGCCGGACCAGGGCCGGCAGCCCGCCGGTCTGGTGCACGACGGCGTCGACGAGCCCGGGTGGCAGCGGCCCCCCGATCTCGTCCCGGGCCCAGTCCTGGACCGTCCCGCGGTCGACGTGACCGAGGACGACGGCCCGCCCGTCGGTGCCGAGGGCGCGGACGAGCTCGGCCAGTGCGGGCGAGCTCGGCCACGGCCGGAACGCCAGGGCCACCCGGCAGCCCCCGTCGTCCACCAGCCGGCGTACCCGCAGGATCGCCTCGTCGGGGAGCCGGTGGGCGTCGTCCACCACCACGGCCACCGAGCCGGCGGCGACGTTGGGCTGGTCGTCGACAGCAAGCCCCACCACGGTGAGGCCGGCCGCCCGGTAGCCGGCGACCACCTCGGCCAGCAGCAGCGACTTCCCCGTGCCCCCCGGGCCCTCGACGACGACGTGGCCGGGTGCCGCGGGAGCGGCCGGGGACCGCCGGCGGGAGGACCCGGCCCGGTCCGGCGCGCCCTCGTTGCGCCACCCGCCGGTGCCGTGCAGGTCGGTGATCACGGGGCCTCCGCCGGCTCGGGCGTCGCCGGGGGCTCGGTGCTCGCGCCGGGAGGCTCGGTGGCGGCCGGAGCCGGTGCCTCCGTCGCGGGTGGGGGTTCGGTGGCCGCGGGGGGACGCTCGGTGGTGGCCGGAGCCGGTGCGGGGACCTCCGTCGCGGGTGGGGGTTCGGTGGCCGCGGGGGGAGGCTCGGTCGGCGTCGGCGTCGGCGTCGGCGTCGGCGTGGGGGTCGGTGTCGGCGTAGGAGCCGGGGCAGGAGCCGGCGCCGGGGTCTGCGTCGCGGGCGGGGCTTCGCCCGGGGTCGGCGTCGCCGCTGCCGGCGTGGGCCCGGCCGTGGGCGTGGCGGCCTGCGACGTGGGCGACGCAGGCCCCCCGGCGGCCGCCGGGGACGAGGCCGCCGTGGTGGGCGTCGCCGGAGTGGAGGCCGCCGGGGTCGACGCGGTGGTGGGGGCACCGCTCGGCAGGGCGGGGGCCTCGGCGGAACCAGGGGACGCCGTCCCGGGAGCAGGGGACGTCGTCGCGCCGGACATCAGCCGCTGGAGGGCGGCTCCGGCGGACTGGGTCGCGCGGGACACCGCCGAGGAGCCCGACGTCCCCGGGACCCGGCCCGCGCCGGCCGCCCGGTGGTCCGCGGCCTCGCGCACCCGGACGCCCGAGGTGGTCGGCCGGTCGCCTCCCGGGGCCGGCCCCGGAGCGGTGGCCTGCCGGTCCGGGCTCCCCTCGTCACCCCCGGCCTCGGCGGCCGGTGCGCCGGGAACGGTCTCGGCGCCGGACAGGAGCGCCGCGGACAGCGTCGGGACGACGAGGACCAGACCCAGGAACAGCCCGGCGACGACCAGGATCCGGGCGGCGCGCCGTGGCCGCGAACGACCGGCCGGGCGCCGGGATGCCCCCGTCCGCGCGGCCGTGGGGGGACGCGCCACCAGCCGGGGCCGGTCCTCGCGCCGCGGGGGGAGGGAGGGGGCCCGGTCCGACGCCGGCGCGGCGTCGGGGGAGTTCCCGGTGTCCGCGGGCGTCTCTGCTGCTGCCACCTCCTCCTGCTCGGCCGGGGCGGCGTCCGGCTCCGGCCGGCGCTCGGCGATCCCGAGCGCCAGCCCGGCCGCACCTCCCGCCGCGGTGAGCTCCGGCGCCGGGTCGACGACCAGCGGCCGCCCCAGCGCCGCGGAGAGGCACTCGCCCACCAGGGGCACGTGGACCGATCCGCCGATGAGGACGACGGCATCGAGGTCCTCGACCTCGACGCCCGCGTTCCCGACGCCGCGGGCCAGCTCGTCGACCGACTCCAGGACGCCGGGGCGGATGAGCTCGTCCAGCTCCTCCCGGGTCAGCCGCAGCTCCTCGCCGGGGAGGGGGGCACCCGGCACCGCGGTCAGCCTGGTCACGGTGTCCGAGGACAGGGCCTCCTTGGCGGCGACGACCGCGGCACGGAGCGCCCGGGCCGCGTCCCGGTCGATGCCACCCGTCCGCCCGGCGTCCGGGAGCGCCTGCAGCACGTGGCCGAGCAGTGCGTCGTCGACGTCCTGCCCGCCCCACCGGAGGGGCGGGAGCGGGGTGCCGACGTGCTGCAGCTCGCCTTCGGGCGTGGCGCGGACGACCGCGGTGTCCAGCGTGCCGGCGCCCAGGTCGTAGACGGCGACCGTGTCGGTCGTGCGCAGCCGGCCGGCGTCGATGTGGGCGTAGGTGGCGGCCAGGGCCCCGGACACCAGCGACGTGCCCGGCCCCAGGGCGGTGCGGATCGCCTCGCCCAGCAGCTCGCTGCGGTACGCGCCCCAGGACGGGGGCACGGTCAGCACCGTCCAGCCGGGCGCCCGGCCCTCCTGCTGCTCCGCCACGGCCCGGACCTCGGCCACGACCTCGGCGGCGACGTCGGCGGCGGACCGGCCCCGGCCGTCCTCGTAGAGCGGGGCGGATGTCCCGATGCGGGCCACCACGCGCGCCGTCCGGGCGGTCATGGCGGGCAGTGGCAACGGGTCGAGCGCGGGGGCTGCTCCCGTCCCCATCCGGCAGATCACCGCGGTGACACCGCCGGCCCCGATGTCCACGCCCAGCCCGTACTCGTCCACGCGCATCGATCCCCCAACGCAGTCCAAGAGCCGGCCGCCGCAGCGGCACCCAGCGGAAATTAACGGCCGGATCGAACTTTCAGGGCGTTACCGGGCCGTAACTTCGTCCCCAGGGGCAAGCGGGGGGCGACACCCCGGGTCCCCCTAACGATGGGTGACCGCGAATCCCCCAACATCGGGTAACACGCACCGGACCTCGCCCCGATGAGCCCCGACCCGCCCCGGCCCTTGACTGCGTCTGCCAGCCGGCCGACGGCGGACGGCTCGACCTCTCGGGAGACATCTCATGACCACCATGGCGAGCACCCTGCTCGACTTCATCCTCGGCCTGCTCCGTGACGACGAGGCCGCCGAGGCGTTCGCGGAGAACCCGGAGGCCGCGCTGGCCGCCGCCGGCTTCCCCGACGTCGACCCGGCCACCGTCCACGCGCTGATGCCCGTGATGGCCGACTCCTCGCCGGCCTCGTACGGCCGGTACAGCGGCCGGGACGAGCACGACGACGACGACAAGGGCTCCGGCCACAAGCCGGTGCGCGACGAGGACTGCGACGACGACCGCGGGCACAAGCCGGTGCGCGACGAGGACTGCGACAAGGACGACGGCCACTGGCACAAGGTCTGGCACGACGGCGACGACGACGACTGCGACAGCGGCAAGGACCTCGACGGTCACGGCAAGCACGAGTCCGCCGGGCACGGCCGGCACGACTACGCCGGGCACGGCCAGGAGGCCGCGGTCATCCACAACGTCCGGTACGTCGAGAACAACTACTCGCACACCGACGTCGACATCACCTACACCGACATCGACGTCGACATCGAGAACGCGATCTGGGCGGCTCCCGGCTCGACGGCCGTCCTCGTCGACGGCGACGTCGAGGGCGACGTCAACGTCGGCAACGAGGACAACGACACGCTCACCGTCGTCCACGAGGACAACGACACGCTGAACGTCAACAGCGGCAACGTGATCACCACGGTCAACGAGGACAACGACACGCTGAACGTGAACAGCGGGAACACGGTCAACAGCGGGAACACGGTCAACAGCGGCAACACGAACAGCGGGAACGTCCTCACCAACGAGGACAACGACACGCTGAACCTCAACAGCGGCAACACGAACAGCGGCAACGTCAACAGCGGCAACGTCAACAGCGGCAACGTCATCGACGCCTCGGACGACGACGTCATCACCAACGAGGACAACGACACGGTCCTCGTCAAGGTGGACAACGACACCTACGTCAACGAGGACAACGACACCTACATCTACGAGGACAACGACACGTACGAGGACAACGACGGCATCGACCAGGACGGCGTGGTCAACGTCATCGACGCCTCGGACGACGACGTCACGACGACCTACAACGACAACGACGGGGTCGACCAGGACGGTCTGGTCAACACCAACGGCGACGGCAACTTCGACGCCTCGGACGACGACGGCGTGGACGGCAACGTCGCCATCGGCGACGGCGCCGTCGGTGGCGACGACAAGTCCGACGACGACGTGGTCATCGACGCCTCGGACGACGACGTGGTGATCGACGCCTCGGACGACGACTTCGTGGCGATCGACGCCTCCGACGACGACGTGGTGACCAAGATCGAGGACAACGACTTCATCGACCAGGACAGCGGCGACGACAGCGTCATCGACCCCGACCTGGTCGACGTGGACGTCCCGGTGACCGTGGACGCTGACCCGGCCATGGGGGGCTGATCCGCTGCGTCGCACCGACCCCGATCCCGGCTCCGGCCGGGGTCGGGGTCGGCCCCTGTCCCGACGTCGCGACCGGTGGTAGACCGGAACACCTCCCGAGGAGGACCGATGGGCGTGCCCGACGTGAGCCTGATCGACCGAGCGGCCGCGCTGGCCGACGAGTGCCGGCGGCCGGACCTGCAGGCCCGCCTGGCCACGGCGCGCCGGCGGGTGCAGAGCCCGAGCGTCCGGGTCCTCCTGGTCGGCGAGCCCAAGAAGGGCAAGAGCTCGCTGCTCAACGGGCTCGTCGGGGCACCGGTGTGCCCGGTCGGCGACGACGTGACCACGGTCGTGCCCACGGTGGTGGCCGGCGGCGCCGAGCCGCGGGCGGTCCTGGTGCATCCCCCGGCCGCGGAGGCCGGAGCCGCGGCCGGATCGCAGGAGCAGGCCGGCGTACGCGAACGCGTGCCGCTCTCCTCGCTGGCCACGCGGACGGTGCGCGCCGACGACGAGCGTCGTCCCCTGCGCATCGAGGTGACGCTCCCCCGGCGGATCCTCGAGGGAGGGCTCGAGCTGGTGGACACCCCCGGCCTGGGCGGCGTCGGCGCGGTGGCCTCGCTCGCGGCCCTGGACCTGGTGCCCGGCGCCGACGCCGTCATCGTCGTCACCGACGCCACCCAGGAGTTCACCGCCCCGGAGATGGCGTTCCTGGAGCAGGCCGCCGCCCTGTGCCCGAACGTGCTCTGCGCGGTGACCAAGACCGACGTGGCCACCGAGTGGCGCGCGATCGTCGAGCTGGACCGGCGCCATCTGGCCGACCGGGGCGTCGACGCGCCGATCTTCCCGGTCTCCTCGGCGCTGGCCCTGCTGGCGGCGCAGCACCGGGACGCCGAGCTGCACGAGGAGTCCGGGCTCGAGACCCTCGCGCGGTACCTGCGCGACCAGGTCGTCGCCCGGGCCGAGACGCTGGCGCAGCGATCGCTGGCGCACGACGTCTCCACGGTCACCCAGCACCTGCGGCTGTCGACCCGGAGCGAGCTGTCCGGCCTGGAGGGCCCCGCGGCCCAGGAGGCGGTGGTCCGCGAGCTGGAGGACGCCCGTGCCTCCGTGGACCAGCTGCGCCGGCGGTCCTCCCGCTGGCAGCAGCTGCTCAACGACGGCGTGACCGACCTGATGGCCGACATCGACTACGACCTGCGCGACCGGTCCCGGGTCGTCACCCGCGAGGCCGAGGAGGCCATCGACGCCGACGACCCCGGGGCCCTCTGGGCGGAGTTCGGCCGCTGGCTGGAGCAGCGGATCGAGATCGCCGTCGCCGACAGCTTCGTCTGGGCCGAGCAGCGGTCGGAGTACCTCGCCGAGCAGGTCATCGAGCAGTTCGCCCGCGACGGGGGGGCGGTGCTCCCGGAGCTGGCGATCGGCGACGCGGCCGACGTGCTCTCGAGCGTGGTCGCGCTGCCGGAGATCGACGACGGCTACCTGCACCTGCGCGAGCGGGTCCTCATCGGGGTCCGCGGCTCCTACACCGGCGTCCTCATGACCGGCCTGGCCACCAGCCTGGCCGGGATGGCGCTGATCAACCCCATCTCCCTCGCCGCCGGCGTGCTGCTGGGCCGCAAGGCCTACAACGACGACAAGGCGCAGCGGCTCCAGCGGCGCCAGTCGGAGGCGAAGACGGTGGTGCGCAGGCACGTGGACGAGGTGGTCTTCCAGGTGAGCAAGCACCTGAAGGACCGCCTGCGCCTGGTGCAGCGCACCCTGCGGGACCTCGTCACTGACACCGTGGACGAGATGACCGAGTCGCTCAACGACGCGGTCCGCGCCGCCCAGCGGTCGACCAAGGAGGCCGCCGGCGAGCGCACGGCCCGGGTGCGGGCCCTGAAGCAGCGGCTCGAGCGCCTCGACGCGCTCGCCGCGGAGGCGCGTCGCCTCGCCCCGCCGTCCCCGCCGCGTGGACGGCACGCGCCGGCGGCACCGGCGGCCCGTGGACCGCTGGCACCCGCCGGCGGGACCTCGTGAACGAGGGCTCCGGCGTCCGGGAGCTCCTCGACGCCGCTCTCGAGGTGTACCGGGAGCACCCGGACGTGGCCGCACGGCTGGCCGAGCACCGGGCCCGGCTGGACGAACCGGTCCGCATCGCCCTGGTCGGCCGGGTGAAAGCGGGCAAGTCCACCCTGCTCAACGCGCTCGTCGGGGCGCGGATCGCTCCCACCGACGCCGGCGAGTGCACCCGGCTGGTCACGGTGTACCGCCACGGCCAGGTACCCCGCGTGGCCGCGCGGACGGGGCAGGGGGACCGGAACCTGCCGGTGCGCCGCGTGGACGGCGGGCTGGTGCTGGACCTGGCGGGGACCGACGCCGAGGACGTGGACCACCTGCGGGTGGACTGGCCGACGCCCGGGCTGGCCGAGGCCACCCTCGTCGACACCCCGGGCATCGCCTCGCTGTCCACCGGCCTGAGCGCCCGCACCCGCGCCTTCCTCGAACCGCCGGACGGCCTCCCCGGTGCCGACGCCGTCCTGTTCCTCACCCGCCAGCTGCAGGCCGACGACGTCGAGGTGCTGCGCACCTTCCAGGCACGGACCGCCCGGGCCGGGCACGAGACCACCACGATCACGGTCCTGTCGCGGGCCGACGAGATCGGCTCGGCGAGCCTGGACGCCCTGGCGCAGGCCGGCGCGGTCGCCGAACGGATGGCGGCCGACCCGGCCGTGGCCGAGGTCAGCTCCACCGTCCTGCCGGTGGCAGGGCTGCTCGGGATGGCGGGACGGTCCCTGCGGCACGCCGACTTCGTCGCGCTGCGCAGCCTGTCCCGCACGCCGCCGGGCGACCTGCAGCCGGTCCTGCTGACGGCGGACCGGTTCTCCCGGCCGGAGGTCCCCGGAGAGGTGGCCCAGGGCATCCGGCGCTCCCTCCTGGAGCGCCTCGGGCTCTTCGGCGTCCGGCTCTCGATCGCCCTCCTGCGTGCCGGCATCGACTCCGCGGACGGGCTGGCGGACGAGCTCGTCCGGCGCAGCGGTCTCGAGGAGCTGCGCCGCCGGATGGCGGCCGAGTTCACCGCGCACGGGGCGCTGCTGCAGCAGGGCTCCGCGCTGGCGGTCGTCGAGTGGGCGCTGCGCTCGGCGCCGGCCGAGGGGGACGAGCGGCTGCGGTCGGACCTGGAACGGCTGCGGCTGGCCGAGCGCGACGTCGTGGAGCTCGCCGAGCTGCGCCGGCCAGGTGGCGGCATGGATGCGCTGCCCGAGGACCTCCGGGCGGAGGGTGCGCGACTGCTCGACACGCACGGCGGTTCGCCGGCCGACCGCCTGGGGCTCCCGGGGAGCAACACCCCGCCGGAGGCGCTGCGGGCCGCGGCCGCGGCCGCCCTCGACCGCTGGCAGGCGCAGGCGGAGGATCCCCTGGTCACCCGAGCGGTCCGGGATGCGGCGAGCGCCGTGGTGCGGTCCCTGGAGGCGGTGCTGGCCGAGCTCGAGGAGGAGGCCTCACTCGTCCCGGGCGCGCAACCAGCGGCCGGTTGACCGCCAGAACAGTGCCACCAGGGCCACCACGACCAGCGCGGCCTGCGCGACGAACGCGATGCGGTCCACGTCGGACCCGCCCGCCACGACGCTCTGCGCGATGTCGTCGGCGACGAGGACGAGCACGCCGGTCACGAGCAGCAGCCACCGGGCCCACGCGCGCCGACGGAGCACCACAGCGGTCCAGACGACGAGACCCAGGCTGAGGAACGCGACCGAGCCGAGCACGAGCCACGTCGTCGCCGTCACCCCGTCGGCGATCGTGTCCGCCGCGAGACCCGGGTCCGCCTCCGTGGCCTCCGCCGTGAGCTTCTCCCGGAGCGCGTCCCCGTCGGCGAGCGCGGCCAGCACGCCCACCCCGCCGGCGGCGGCGGCCAGGAACGACGAGGTGGCGGAGAGCCGGAGCGACCAGGGGCGTGGGGGAGGCGCGGATCGTCCGGGAGGCGTCAGCTGGGAGGTCACCCCCGGACGCGGGGGCGGGCCGGCCGCAGCCCGCGGCCGGGGCGGCGGGACCGCCGGTCGGAGGCCCGGCTGGTGCCGTGCCGGCGCCGGGTCCGGTTCGCTCTCCGGTGCGACCACGAACACCCTCCGTCGGACTCGACCAGACCGCAGCGTCGCACCAGCCTCCGGCGAGGGACACCCTCTCCGCTCGGCCTGCGAGCCTGCCGAGCACGTGTCGATGGCGGAGAGGCCGTGATCGCCTCCGCTCAGTGACCGGTGAACACCGGCGGCCGCTTGGCCAGGAACGCCTCGACCGCCTCGCGGTGGTCCGCCGCCTGTCCGGCGCGCGTCTGCAGCCGCGCCTCCAGTGCGAGCGTCTCCTCCAGCGAGTCGGTCGCCGCGGTCGCCAACACCGTCTTGATCGCCCGGTAGGCGACCGTCGGGCCGGCCGCCAGCCGTGCGGCCAGCGCCCACGCCTCGGACAGCACCTGCTCGGGCGGGACGACGCGGTGCACGAGGCCCCACTGCAGGGCGGTCTCGGACAGGAACGGCTCGGGCAGCAGGAGCAGTTCGGCGGCCCGGGCACCGCCGACGCAGTGCACCAGCCGCGACGCCACCCCGGAGTCGCTGGACAGCGCCACCCCGGCGAACGCCGTGGTGATCTTCGCGCCGGCTGCGGCCACCCGGAGGTCGCCGGTCAGCGCCAGGCCCAGGCCGGCGCCCGCGCAGGCGCCGTTCATGCCCACGACCAGCGGCACCCGCAGCCCGGAGAGCGCCAGGACCAGCGGGTTGTACTCCTCGACGAGCACCGGCAGCGGCTGGTCCGGGTCCTCCGCCGGCTCCGCCGCGGCTTCCCGCCGCGCGCGGGACTCGTTGAGGTCCTGCCCGACGCAGAACGCCCGGCCGGTGCCGGTGAGCAGCACCGCCCGCACGGAGTCGTCGACGGCGACGTCCTGGACGAGGCCGAGCAGTTCCCGTCGCGAGGCGGAGGACAGCCCGGGCCGCAGCATGGTCAGCGTGGCGACCCCGGCGGAGTCCTCCCGGGTCACGGTCTCGGGCATCGGCGTCCGCCTCTCTGGTGGTCGGGGCCGGCCGCCCCTCGGCGCCACCCTGCCACGGGCTGTGGGTCTCCCCGGGGCGCCGGGTCCCGAGCAGCCGCACGTGGTGGTCTCGCCGCGGACACGCACCGCAGTCGCCGCGCCGGGCGCGCGGAGGAGCGGGGGGCGTCACGCCCGTCGGCCGACAGCGGCACCCGGCCGCGGGACGACCATGGACCCCGCCTCCGATGTGTAGACCCGGCCGGGTCTGGACACCTCCGGGGGCGGGGAACGCCCAGACCTCCCCTGTGCACAGCCGGCGTGACGTTGACGAGGAGTGGCCCCCGTGGTCGAACCAGGACGACGGTGCCTGGGCGACCGCTACGAACTGCACCGGATGATCGCCGCCGGCGGGATGGGTCAGGTCTGGCGGGGTCTCGACCTCGCCCTGCACCGTCCGGTCGCGGTGAAGGTACTGCGCAGCGAGTACACCGGCGACCCCAGCTTCCTGGCCCGCTTCCGGGCCGAGGCCCAGCACGCGGCCTCCCTCAGCCATCCGCACGTGGCCGCGGTCTTCGACTACGGCGAGCAGACCGCGCAGGACGGGACCGGCGAGACGCTGGCCTACCTCGTGATGGAGCTGGTCGAGGGCGAGCCGCTCTCGGCCCTGCTGGCCCGCGAGGGCGCCCTGGGTACCGAGACCACGCTGCACCTGCTGCAGCAGACGGCCTTCGCCCTCGCCGAGGCGCACCGCTCGGGCCTCGTCCACCGGGACGTCAAGCCCGGCAACATCCTCGTGCGGGACGACGGCAGCGTGAAGATCACCGACTTCGGCATCGCCTGGTCGGCCCGCAGCGTCGCGCTCACCCGCACCGGCCAGGTCATCGGCACCCCCCAGTACCTCTCGCCCGAGCAGGCCGAGGGAAAGCTGGCGACCCCGGCCAGCGACGTCTACGCGCTGGGCCTGATCGGCTACGAGTGCCTCACCGGCCACCCGGCCTTCGACGGCGACAACGCGGTGACCATCGCGCTGAAGCAGGTGCAGCAGGAGCCGGAGCCGTTGCCCGGCCGGCTGCCTCCCGGCGTCCGGACGCTCATCACCCGGGCGCTGGTCAAGGACCCGGCCGCGCGCATCCCGGACGGCGCGGCCTTCGGTGCCGCCGTCGACGACCTCCTCGCCGGCCGCGAACCGGCCGCGGTGCCGGCACCGCCCACCCAGGACGTCACCGCCGTGGCGCTCCCGCCCGGCGGTGCCGCATCGCCGTCCCCCGGGTCCACGGTGCTCGGCCCGCCGGCGCCGCGCCGCGGGCGCCGGCTGGCGATGGTCCTGCTGCCGCTGCTGGCCCTGCTCGCCGGGGCCGGCATCGCGGCCGGTGTCCTGCAGGCCTTCTCCGCCGGGCCCCCCGCGTCCACGGCGGTGGCTGCCGAGGAGCGGGACAGCCGGAGCCTGGTGCTCTCCGAGGCCGATCACGTCGGCCGCCCGGTGGACGAGGTCGCCGACGAGCTGTCCGCGCTCGGGCTGGTGGTCGAGCTCAAGGCGGAGCCCACCGCCGCGGTCCCGCGGGACCGCGTCACCGGCCTGTCCCCCACCGGTCGGCAGCTGCGCGCCGGCGCCGTGGTCGTCGTCCGCTACGCCGTGCCGCTGCCGCGCCCCCGGCAGACCGCCGGCAGCGGATCCGGTCCGACGGGCGCTCCCGTGACGGACGCCGTCCCCCCGCCGGTCGCCCCGGCCGAGGAGGGCCCGGTCGTCGTCGCACCCGAGCCGCCCCCCCAGGCGGGCACGCCCTCCCCGTCGGCCCCGGCGCCCACGACGGAGCCCGTGACCCCGGCCGACCCCGCGCCGACGGAGAACGAGCCCGAGCCCGAGCCGGAGCCCGAGCCCGAGCCGGAGCCGGAGCCCGAGCCGGAGCCGGAGCCGGAGCCCGAACCCGAGCCGGAGCCCACGCCCCCCGCCTCGACGTCTCCCAAGGCCACGCCGACGACCACCGCCACGAGGTCCCCCAAGGCCACGCCGACGACCACCGCCACGAGCACCTCCCCGTCGTCGACTGTCCCTCGTCAGTAGGACCGCGGTCGCGGCCCCGGCGCGGGCCGGGTACGACGGAGGGACGACGGAACGGATGGTGAGGTCGGTGGCAGAGCCCGGACGGCGGCTCCTCGGTGGCCGCTACGAGCTGGGCACCCTGCTCGCCACCGGCGGCCAGGGGCAGGTGTGGCGCGCCCGCGACACGGTGCTGTCGCGGCCGGTCGCGGTGAAGGTGCTCCGCAGCGAGTTCACCGGCGACCCCACCTTCCTGGCCCGCTTCCGGGCCGAGGCCCAGCACGCCGCCCTGGTCACGCACCGGCACATCGCCGCCCTCTACGACTACGGGGAGCTCGAGGAGCCGGTCACCGGCGAGCGGCTGGCCTTCCTGGTCATGGAACTGGTCGACGGCGAGTCGCTGGCCGATCTGCTCGCGCGCGAGCAGCGGCTGGACGCGCCGCGCACCCTCGGCATCCTCCGGCAGGCCGCCGACGCCCTGGCCGCGGCGCACGCGGCCGGTCTGGTGCACCGCGACGTCAAGCCGGGCAACGTCCTCGTGGCCGCCGACGGCTCGGTGAAGCTCACCGACTTCGGCATCGCCGTGTCGGCCACGAGCGCGCCGCTGACCCAGACGGGCCAGGTCGTGGGCACCGCGCACTACCTGTCCCCCGAGCAGGCCGCCGGGGGCCGCGCCGGTCCGGGCAGCGACGTCTACGCCCTCGGCCTGGTCGGCTACGAGTGCCTGACCGGACGACGCGCCTTCGACGGCGAGAACTCGGTGCAGATCGCCCTGAGCCACTTGCGGGAGACCCCCGAGCCGCTGCCCGACGACGTCCCGGAGCAGGTGCGGGTGCTCGTCGGGCACGCCATCGCCCAGGACCCGGCCCGCCGGCTACCCGACGGCGCGGCGTTCCGGGACGCCATCGACGACGTGCTCGCGGGACGCCGGCTTCCGCCGCTGCCGCCCGACACCAGCCCGCTGCCGACCGGTCCGCTGACCGGTCGGGTCCGGCGGCGGGCGCGCGTGCTGGCACCGCTGGCCGCGCTCGTCGTCGGCGCCGGCATCGGCGTCGGGGCGCTCAGCCTGGCACTCGACCCCGCCGTGCCCCCGGCAGCGGGAGCGGGCGCGACCGACGCCGCGGACACCGTGCTGCTGGTCGCCGCCGAGTACCTGGGCCGGCCGGCCGCCGAGGTGGAGGCCGAGCTCGGTCGGCTGGGCCTGGGCGTGGAGCAGGTCGCCGACCCGACCGCCGACGACGTGGCCGGTGCCGTCACCGCGATCGGCCCCACCGGTGCGGTCGAGCGCGGAACCCTCGTCACGCTCGCCGTCGCCGTCGGCCGGCCGGACGTCCCCGCCGACGACGATCCCGTCCTCACGGACCTGGCCACGCCCGACCTCGCGACCGTCAGCGAACCGCCGGCACCGGCACCCGCACCCGGTTGGTCGCCCGACCCGGTCGTGGTGCCGCCTCCGGCCGCCGTCGGCGGGCCGGTGGACGAGGCGCCGGCCACGGAGCCGGCCCGGGCGCCGACGAGCACCGGCGGCAACGGCAATGGGAACGGGAAGGGGAACGGTCAGGGGCCCGGCGGACCACCCACGGGCGCGGGCAACAACAACGGCAACGGAGGCGGCAACGGAGCAGCCCGGGGGAACGCGGGCCGCGGCAACGGCTGACCGCTGCCCCGGGTCCGCCGGGCCGTCCGGGGGTCAGCCCTTCCGGGCCGGGCCCGTCCAGAGGGCAGCGCCCAGGCAGGCCAGCGCTGCGGTCAGCAGGAACCCACGGTCGCTGGCGACGACGGGCAGCACGACGAGCACCCAGAACGCGGCGAGCCCCACCAGCCCACCCGCGGCGATCCGCCAGGCGGTGCCCGCCCCGGGCCGCCGGCCGGCCGGGAGCAGCGAGGCGGAGCCCGCCAGACCCAGCGCCGTGCAGGCCGTGGCGAAGGCCGACCACAGCGGGATGTCCGACCAGAACGACTCGCCACCGAACCGCAGGCTCAGACCGAGCTCCAGCAGGGCCAGCGCCGCCACGACCAGTCCCAGCGCGAGCAGGGACGAGCGGTCGGCCGGCACCCGTTCGCTCGGCGCCTCGTCCGCGTTCCCGGGCATGGGCACCGGCCCGGTCGCGAGCGAGTCGGGCCAGGCCGCCGGGGCGCCGGGTGCGGACGACGTCGGCTCCGCCGCGGACGCCCCTGACCGCTCCGCCGTCGGCGCCGGTGGGTGGGGTCCCGGCCGGCCCGGGACGAAGGCCACCGGGCCGGTCGCCTGGCCGGTCGCCTGGACCGGCGCGGGGGTGGTCGCCCCGGGATGCGGCGGCAGCTGCGGCGCGGGAGCGGCCGGTGGCGCGACCGGGATCTCCTGCGTGCCCGGCGCCGACTGGCCCGAGGGCTCGGTGGGCCGAGGGTCGCTCGGGGACGTCACGGGACCCTCCTCCGCGTGGATCGGCCGGCCGCTCGGGCCTCGTCCCGGCACCGTATCCGGGTGGGAGCGGCGCGGGAGCCCGGGCACGCCGGGAGCCGCCGTCCTAGGGTCGGTCGGGTGAGCATCCGCGCCGGCATCGTCGTCACCGGGACCGAAGTCCTCACCGGCCGGGTCGCCGACGCCAACGGGCCCTGGCTGGCGGAGCGGCTGCGCGAGCTGGGCGTCGACGTCGGCCACGTGGTGGTCGTCGGCGACCGTCCCGCCGACCTGCGCGCCGCTCTCGGGTTCCTGACCGGCACCGGCGTCCCGCTGGTCGTCACCACCGGCGGCCTCGGCCCCACGGCCGACGACCTCACCGCCGACGTGGTGGCGGAGTTCCAGGGGCGCCCGCCGTCGGTCGACCCGGCGCTCGAGCAGCGCATCGCCGCCGTCGTGGAGCGGCTCATGGCGATGCGCGGCTGGCAGGCCGACCCCGCGTCCACCGCCGCCGGCGTCCGCAAGCAGGCGCGGGTCCCCGAGGGCGCGACCGTCCTGGAGCCGGTCGGCACCGCCCCGGGGCTCGTCGTCCCGCCGGGGCAGGAGGGTGCGGGGCCGGTCGTACTCGTCCTGCCGGGTCCACCGGGGGAGTTGCGCGGCATGTGGCCGGCCGCGGTGGCCAGCGCTCCCGTGGCCGCGCTGCTGACCGGCGCCCCCGAGCTGCGCCAGGAGACCGTCCGGATGTGGGGCACGCTCGAGGCGCAGCTGGCCGCCACCCTGCGGGACGCCGGGGACGACCTCGCCGGTCTGGAGATCACCACCTGCCTGCGCGAGGGGGAGCTGGAGATCGTCACCCGGTTCGCCCCGGACGCGCAGCAGGCCTACGACCGGCTGGTGGAGGTGCTCACCGAGCGGCACGGGAGCACCGTGTTCTCCACCGGGCCCGACCTGGACGCAGTGGTCGCCGATGCCCTGTCCGGCCGGGGTCTCACGGTCGCGACGGCCGAGTCCTGCACCGGTGGGCTGCTCGCCGGCCGGCTCAGCGCGCGCGCCGGGGCCTCGGGCTACCTGCTCGGCGGGGTGACGGCCTATGCGAACGGGGCCAAGCAGGCGCTGCTCGGCGTGCCGGCAGAACTGCTCGACCGGCACGGTGCGGTGAGCGCCGAGGTCGCCGCCGCCATGGCCGACGGCGCGCGGACCCGGTTCGGCGCGGACGTGGGGGTCGGCATCACCGGCGTCGCCGGTCCCGGCGGAGGAACCCCCGAGAAGCCGGTCGGCACGGTGCACGTGTGCGTCGCCGGGCCCGACGCCCGGCTGAGCCGGGCCCTGCGGCTGCGGGGCTCGCGGACGGCCGTGCGGGAACGCTCCGTCACGATGGCGCTGCACCTGATGCGCGAGCTGCTGCTCGGGGGCCCGCCGGCCTGAGGGCGCAGGTGTCCGGCGCGGCCGGCCGGGGCACCTCCCGGCGGTGACGACCCTGACCCTGCACGCGACCGGCACCGCCCTCCCCGCCGAGGTCTGGGAGCGGTACGCCGTCCCGGCCCGCTGGCCGGGGTGGTCGCCGCAGATCACCGGCGTGGAGCTCCCGGTGGACCGGCTGGCCCCCGGCGTCTCCGGTCGTGTCCTCGGCCCTCTGGGGCTGGCCGTGGACTTCACCGTGGAGGACGTCGACGAGGCCGCCCGGCGGTGGTCGTGGCGGGTGGCGCTCGGGCCGCTGCGCGTGCGGCTGCTGCACTGGGTCGCCGAGGGACCGGGCGGTGGGACGACGACCGGGCTGCGGCTCTCCGGGCCGGCTCCGCTCGTCCTGGCCTACGCCCCTGCCGCCCGCCTGGCCCTGGCCCGCCTCGTACGCGGCTGACCCGCTACCGGCGGGCGGATCGGGAGGCCGCGACCGCGTGCCCGGCTGGATTACCGTGCCGTCATGCCCGCCACCCACGAGGTCACCAACCAGGTCCCGCCGCTGATCGGGCACGATCCGATCGCGGGGGACGCGGCCCTCGCCGAGGCGTGCCTCCGGCACGCTGACCGGGCGACGCTGGACTCCCTCGCCGGCCTCGGCCGGCTGGCCGGCAGCGAGCAGGCGCAGGAGTGGGGCCGGCTGGCCAACGAGAACCCGCCCCGCCTCCGGACCCACGACCGCTACGGCCACCGGATCGACGAGGTCGAGTTCCACCCGGCCTGGCACGAGCTCATGCGGACGGCGGTGGGGAACGGCCTGGCCGGGACGCCCTGGCGGGCAGCCGCCGAGGGCGACGGGCACGCCCACGTGCGGCGGGCCGTCGGCTACGTCGGGTGGACGCAGGTCGAGATGGGCCACGGCTGCCCCACGACCATGACCTATGCCGTCGTCCCCGCCCTGCGCCGCACGCCGGCGCTGGCGGCCCGCTTCGAGCCGGGGCTGACGGCCACCGCGTACGAGTTCGGGCTCACCGAGCCGGCGGGCAAGCGCGGGCTGATCGCCGGCATGGGCATGACCGAGAAGCAGGGCGGGTCGGACGTCCGGGCCAACACCACGCGCGCCGTCCCGCAGCCCGACGGCACCTACCTGCTGACCGGGCACAAGTGGTTCACCTCCGCGCCGATGAGCGACCTGTTCCTCGTGCTCGCCCAGCTCGACGAGGGGGTGTCCTGCTTCCTGGTGCCGCGGGTGCTCCCCGACGGCACGCGCAACGTGTTCCACGTGCAACGTCTCAAGGACAAGCTCGGCGACCGGTCCAACGCCTCGAGCGAGGTCGAGTTCGACGGCACGACCGGCTGGCTGGTGGGCGATCCGGGCCGCGGGGTGCCCGCGATCATCGAGATGGTCAACATGACGCGGCTGGACTGCGTCCTGGGCTCGGCGGCCACGGTGCGGGCCGCTCTGACGCAGGCCGGCCATCACGCCCGGCACCGCGCGGCGTTCGGGGCGCTGCTCGCCGACCAGCCGCTCATGCAGAACGTGCTCGCCGACCTCGCGGTGGAGAGCGAGGCCGCGACGGCGCTGGGCATCCGGCTGGCCGCGGCCGTGGACGCCGGCGAGTCGGCATTCCTGCGGCTGGCGGGGGCCGCGGCCAAGTTCTGGGTCTGCAAGCGGACGCCGGGGGTGGTCGCCGAGGCCATGGAGGTGCTGGGCGGCAACGGCTACGTCGAGGACTCCGGCCTGCCGAGGCTCTACCGGCAGTCGCCGCTGAACTCGATCTGGGAGGGGTCGGGCAACGTCATCGCGCTGGACGTCCTGCGAGCCATGGGGCGCTCCTCGGAGTCGCTGGCCGCCGTCACCGCCGAGATCGAGCTCGCCCGCGGCGTGGATCCGCGGTTCGACGACGCGGTGAAGCGTCTCGCCGCCGAGCTCGGGAACCCGGACCAGCTGCCGCTGCGGGCCCGCCGGATCGCCGGTCTCCTCGCCCTGTGCCTGCAGGGCTCGCTGCTCCTCCGGCACGCGCCGGCGCCGGTCGCCGACGCCTTCTGCGCCTCCCGGCTGGGAGGCGACTGGGGAGCCGTGCTGGGCACTCTCCCGGCGTCCGTCGACGTGGCTTCGCTGGTCAGACGCTCGGCGGTCGGAACGCCCGACTGAGGGCCCCGGGGCAGTAGTCTCGGGGGGCCGGTGGACGTGCTTTCCTCAGCAAGGCGGAGACGATCCGGTGGAACGATCTCCGCGCACGCGGACGACCGAGGGCCAGCGGACGGGGAGCGGGGAGCGTGGCTGAAGACGACGGGTCGCGACCGGTCCGGCCGGACCTGGCCGCGGTCCCCGACGCCGTCTTCCGGCTGGACGGCGAGGGTCGCTTCACGTACGTGAACGCCGCCGCCGAACGGCTCCTGGAGCATCGCGCCGACGAGCTGCTCGGTCGCCGGGCGCGGGACGTGTTCCCGGCCGCGGTCAACACCTCCGCGGAGAAGCGCTACCAGCAGGTCCTGGCGGACGGCCGGACGCGCGAGTTCGACTACTTCTACGAGCCGCGGGGGCGCTGGTTCGAGATCCGGATCTTCGCCGACCCACCCGGCATCTCCGTGTTCTTCCGGGACGTGGACTCCCGCCACCGCGCGGACGCCGAGCGTGACGCGGAGCTGCGGCGGCTCACCTCCGTCCTCGAGGCGCTGCCGTCGGCGACGGTGCTGCTGGACCAGGACCAGCGCATCCTCACGGCGAACCGGGCGTGGACGGACATCCGGGCCGAGCCCGTGCTGTGGACCGATGTGGTGGGGAGCGACTACCTGGCCGCGATCCGGCCCGGGCTCGCTCCCGCCGACGTCGAGACGATCGCGGCCGGGATCCGCCGGGTGCTCGAGGCGCCGTCCGGGACCGTGCCGGCCACCTTCGAGCACGAGTACTCCCGGTCGACGCCGACCACGACCGGCTGGTTCCGGGTGCAGGCGGCCCGGGTGGAGCGGTCCCCCCGGCTCGTGGTCACCCACACCGACATCACCGAGCGGGTGCGCGGCGAGCAGGCCCTCGCCTGGCGGGCCCGGCACGACGACCTGACCGGACTGCCCAACCGCGGCACGCTGCTCGACCTGACGGCGGAGGCGCTCGCCGACGGACCGGGGGCCGACGGCGCAGGTGCCGCGCTGATCGTGCTCGACCTGGACGGTTTCAAGACCATCAACGACTCGCTGGGCCATGGGATCGGTGACCAGCTCCTGCGGCAGGTGGGTCATCGGCTGGCCGGTGCCCTGCGCCCCGGGGACGCGGTCGGCCGGCTGGGCAGCGACCAGTTCGTCGTCCTGGCCCACGGCTGCCACGCCTCGGACGCCGCCGACCTCGCCTTCCGGCTGCAGGGCACCTTCACCCGGCCCTTCCCTGCCTCCGGGATCTCCGTGCCCCTCTCGGCGAGCGTCGGCGTGGCGGTCGCCCAGCCCGAGGCGCGGGATCCCCACCAGCTGCTCAGCGATGCCGACGCGGCGATGTTCGCGGCCAAGAGCATGGGACGGGACCGCGTACGGCTGTTCTCGCCCGGGTTGCGGGAGGCGGCCCGCTGGCGGCTGGAGGTCGCCACCCGGCTCCGGGACGAGGCGATCGACCAGCTGGTCGTGTACTACCAACCCGTCGTCCGGCTGGACACCGGCGCGGTGGAGGGGGTGGAGGCCCTCGTCCGGTGGCAGCACCCCGAGCGCGGGCTCCTGGGTCCGGACACCTTCCTGGCCGTCGCCGAGGAGACCGGCCAGATCATCCCGATCACCCGGTGGCTGCTGCGGGAGACCACCCGGCGGGCCGCCGCGTGGGCGGCCGAGGGGCTGCCGCTGCGCATGTCGGTCAACATCAGCGCCCGGCACTTCTCGGCCGAGACCCTGGTCCGCGACGTCCGGCTGGCGCTGCGCGAGTCCGGGCTGGCGCCCGACCAGCTCGTCCTCGAGCTGACCGAGACGAGCATCGCGGAGGACCCGACCCGCGCCGAGGACCAGCTCTCCGTGCTGCGCCGCGCCGGCGTCCGCGTCGCCATCGACGACTTCGGCACCGGCTGGTCCTCGCTGGCCCAGCTGTTCTCCCTGCCCATCGGCACCCTGAAGATCGACCGCTCGCTGCTGATCGCCGCCGAGCAGGTCACCGGTGGCGAGGGTGGCGCCGTCCTCGCCGCGATCGTCGCGCTCACGCGGACGCTGGGCATCCGCTCGGTGGCCGAGGGCGTCGAGACCGTCGAGCACCTGCGGATGGTGCGCGAGGCGGGCTGCGACATGGTGCAGGGGTGGCTGCTCGGACACCCCATGCCGGGCGACGACCTGCCGGACTGGGTCCGCCGGGTGCACGAGGCGGGGGGCGACGCCTGCGCGATCGCGGCCGCGCGCACGCCGGTGCCCAGCGCTCCGTGAGCGTCCGCCGGATCACCCGCCGGGCGACGTCACCCGCCGGGCCACCGGCCGTCCGGACGTCCCCACCCCCACCGCCGACGACGGACCGGGCCCGGTCGGGGCAGACTGCTCCCGTGCTGGACAGCCCTGCCGCCCCCGCCCCCTCCGACGCCGTCCGGGAGTCGTCGCCCGCCGACGGCGCCGGCTCCGACGGGGGCCGCCCGCGGCCACCCCTGGACCTGCTCATCTGGGATGCCCCGAACATCGACATGACGCTGTCGACGGTCATCGGTGCCCGGCCCACGGCGGCGTCCCGCCCCCGCTTCGACGCCATCGCCGCCTGGTTCGTGGCCGCCGCCGGTGAGCCGGGTGGGAGCGGTCGGCCGGGCGATGACGCGCCGGAGGTGGAGGCGTGCGTCTTCGCCAACATCCCGCCGGTGCCGGGCACGCTGCAGCGCTGGGTGGAGGCGCTGCGCGGCTTCGGATACGCCGTCTTCGCCCGGCCCAAGACTTCTCCCGACGACGACATCGACCAGGACATGCTCGACCACATCGCGGTGCGCGCGCACAGCCACACGCTGCGCCGGCTGGTGGTCTTCTCCGGCGACGGCCGGAACTTCGCCGAGCCGCTGGAGGACCTGGTCCGCGCCGGCACCCGGGTGGTCGTCGTCGCGTTCAGCGAGGTGGCCGGCTATGCCATCAGCTCCGACCTGCTCGAGTTCATCGACATCGAGGACGTCCCCGGAGCCTTCGTCGAACCGCTGGACCGGGTGCGGCTGGACGCGCTGCCCGCCGACGGTGCGTGGCTGCGCCCGACGCGCAGCCTGCGCGACTTCGTCAGCTCCTACACGGCACGCCGCACCTGAGGCCTCGCGCCTGCGCATCGGCGGTTACCGTTCCCCACCGCGGGACCGGTCCGTGGGTTCTGCGGTGAGGAAACGGAGATTCGGATGACCAGCGTTCCCGGCGTCGACCACCCCGAGGAGCAGAGCGACGCCGACGTCACGCTGGCGGCGCAGGGGATCTCGGTCAACAGCCGGGTGGAGTTCGTCGGTGACGGCGTCATCGTCGTCCGCCCCTCGGCCGGCGAGTACGTGGACCAGTCCGTCGTCGTGCCCGGCGACTCGGTGGAGGTCTACTGGAAGGCGCCCGACACCCGGCGGGCGTTGCCGGCCGACGTCCTCGAGGTCGAGTCCGGCGCCGTCGTCCGCTGGCGGCTGCGGATCGCGGGTCCCTCCGAGGAGAGCCAGCGCCGCACGGCCGTCCGCGGCCGTGTCGTCCTTCCGGTGACGGCCGGTCACGGCGCGGTGGATCTCACCGGGGAGAGCGTCGACCTGAGCGAGAACGGCGTCAGGGCACAGTTCGAGGGCTTCGGCGTGCTGCCGGAGTCCGGCGCGTCCCTGGACCTGTGCGTCCTGCTCGAGGACGGCGAGCTGCGCACCAAGGCCGAGGTCGTCCGCGCCCAGGCCCGGGGCGCCCGGTGGATGATGTCCATCCGGTTCGTCGGCATCCAGGAGAAGGACCAGGACCGGGTGCGCCGGCGGGTGTTCCAGGCCCTGCGCGAGGAGCGCGCCAAGAGCATGGAGTGACGGTCTAGTCGCGCCGGAGTTCGCCGGAGCGGGGCTCGGGCAGGCGGTCGCGCTGCTGCTGGTCCGGCCCACCGGCGCGGCCGGAGGGCAGCCGGGCCCACACGTGCTTGCGGCCGGGTCGCCGCTCCCAGCCGTAGCTGGTGGACAGCTGGGTCACCAGGTGCAGCCCCATGCCCCCGAGCGCCGGGTCGCGGTCGAGGGCCGGCACGGGTGGCCGATCGGGGGCCTCGTCGCTGAGGTCGAGCAGCCAGCCCTCCGGACCGGCCACCACGAGGGCGCGGACGTCGCCGCCGCCGTGCCGCAGCGCGTTGGAGGCCAGCTCCTCGAAGACCAGGAGCAACCCGTCCCGGGCGTCCTCGGTGGACGCCGACGCCACGGAGGGGTGGGCGATCCGGGCACGCAGGTCCGACCGCACGCGGGAGACGACGTGCATCGCCTCCAGCTGCCAGTGCCAGACGTCGCCGGGGACGGAGGGGACGTGGGCACAGGGCCACGCGTCCCGGGCCGGCTCGTCGGCCATCGATTCTCCCTCGCGGTCTGCTTCGCAGGGTGGGCCGGGGTGGTCCACGGCCGCGCCCCATCCTGACCGATCGGGCCGCGGTACGCGAAGGGGGGCGTCGGTACGGGCGTCGGCCGGGCACAATGCACGACGTGGACGACCTCCTGCGGGACCTCAGCCGGGTGGTGCTGGCCGACCGCGCGCTCGACGAGGTCCTCACCGACATCACGGCGATCGCGGCGCGGGGGGTTCCGGGCGCCGAGTCGGTGTCCACGACGCTGCTGCGCGACGACAAGGCCTTCACCGCCGCGTACTCCGGCGACATGGCCCTGGGGGCCGACGAGCTGCAGTACGCCGAGGGCTACGGCCCCTGCATGGACGCCGGCCGCGGCGGTGTCGTGCTGCGGATCGACGACACGCACACCGAGGAGCGCTGGCCCACGTACGTCCGGCGGGTGAGCGAGCAGGGGGTGCGCAGCTCGCTGTCGGTGCCGCTGCCCTACCAGGGCGCTTTCATCGGGGCCCTCAACATGTACTCCTCGCGGCCCGAGGCCTTCGTCTCGGCGGAGTCGTTGAGCGCGGGGCGCGACGTCGCCGAGGCGATCGCGGTGGCAGTGGTCAACGCGACCGCCCACTACCGGGTGACCGAGCAGGCACGCAACCTGCAGCTCGCCATGGAGTCCCGAGCGGTCATCGAGCAGGCCAAGGGCGTCCTGATGGCACAGCGCCGGGTGGACGCGGACGCGGCGTTCGAGATCCTCCGCGACGCCTCGCAGCGCTACAACCGCAAGCTGCGCGACATCGCGGTCGGCATCGTGGAGTCCACGCAGGAGTCCACGCAGGAGGACTAGTCCGGCGGCGACATGCCGTCCAGGCGGGCCAGCCGGGACACCAGGAACTCCAGCGCCGCGTCGCTGTCGACGTCCTCCGCCACCTCCACCGCCGTCGGCGCCGCCGAGACCGTCCGGCGGTCGACCAGCGTCTGGCCGCGGCCGGCACCGAGGCTCGTGTCGACGACGACGTCCCGGCGCACCGTCTCCAGCGAGCCCGGGGCGATCGCCTCGGTGAGCGCCAGTGCGTCGTGCACGACGACCCCGGGGACGCCGTAGGCGTCGCGGGCGTGGTCCAGGTACTGCTGCAGGATCGCCGCGGCGGTCGCGCCGATCGGGCCCGCGGCGGCGAACCGCGTGATGCCCTTCTCGGACAGCACCGTGGGCAGCGTGACGTCCAGCCCGACCATGACCGTCGGGATCGACGAGCCGAACACCGCGGCGGCTGCCTCCGGGTCGGACCAGATGTTGAACTCCGCCGCGGCGGTGACGTTGCCGCCGCGCGTCGCCGAGCCCCCCATGACGACCAGCCGGTCGATGCGGGCGGCCGCCTCGGGGTAGACGGCGAGCAGCAGCGCGATGTTGGTCAGCGGACCGATCGGCGCGACGGTGACCGGGTCGGGCGAGCTCATGAGCAGCTCGGCCAGGGCGACGACCGCCGGGCGCGGGTCCAGCCGGGCGGGCGACGGCGGGAGCTGCACGCCCCCCAGCCCCTCGGCGCCGTGCACGTGACCGGCCCGCCGAGGCTGCGGGTGGATCAGCGAGGCCTGGGCCCCGGCGGCGACCGGGACGTCCGAGCGGCCGGCCAGGTGCAGCACCCGGAGCGCGTTCTCCGTGGTCAGGGCGAGGTCGACGTTCCCGTGCACGGTGGTGACCAGCCGCAGGTCCACCTCGGGGCTGGCCAGCGCCAGCAGGATCGCCAGTGCGTCGTCGATGCCGGGGTCGGTGTCGATCACCAGGGGGATGCGCGGAGCCACCGCTGCATCCTCGCAGCGGGCGCGCGCCGCTCAGGACGCGGTCGGGGTCCGGTCGTCGTCGGCGGCAGCCGGGACGGCCGTGCTCCGCCACCACGGCGCCTGGGCCAGCAGGTACAGCACCGCGCCGACGGCGAGGAGGATGCCGGCGCGGAACCAGATGCCGGCCTCCTGCTGCCAGAGCAGCAGCAGGCAGGACCCGATGGCCAGCAACGGGACGACGGGCCACACGCGGAAGTGGTCGGCCTCGATGCGGTCGTTCCGCAGCACCAGGACGGCGATGTTGGTGCTCAGGAAGACGACGAGCAGGAGCAGGACGACGGTGTTGGCGAGATCGCCCAGGTCGCCGGTGAGCGTCAGGGCGATCGCCACGAGGGTGGTGACGACGATCGCCACCCACGGCGTGCGGCGCTGGGGCAGCACCCGGGCCAGCGGGCGGGGGAGGAGGCCCTGCTCGGCCATGCCGAACACCAGCCGGCTGGCCATGATCATGGTCAGCAGGGCTCCGTTGGCCACGGCGATGAGCGCGACGGCGCTGAAGAGCCGATCCGGTACGCCGACGTCGGCGGCCCGGACGACCTCGAGCAGCGGTCCCGTGGAGCCGGCGAGATCGTCGGGCGCCAGGACGGTCGTGGCGGCCAGCCCCACCAGCAGGTAGACCACGCCCGCGACCAGCAGCGCGCCGAAGAGCGCGCGGGGATAGACCCGGCGGACGTCGCGGACCTCCTCGGCCACGTTCGCGGAGACCTCGAAGCCCACGAAGGAGTAGTAGGCGAGCAGCGCGGCGGCCAGCACGCCGGAGGTGACCGACACGCCCTCGGGGAACTCGGTCACCCGGCCGATCTCGCCGTCCCCGCGGCCGAGCACCAGTGCCCCCAGGACGACCACGAGGACGAGCCCGGAGACCTCGATGACGGTCATCACCACGTTGGCCTGCACCGACTCCTTGATGCCGCGGGCGTTCAGCAGCGCCACGAGCACCAGGAAGGCGATCGCGGCGGGCACGGCCGGCACGTCGAGGAAGACGCCGAGGTAGTCGCCACCGAAGGCCAGCGACAGGCCGGCGGCGCTGGTGACGCCGGCGGCGAGCATGCAGTAGCCGACCAGGAACGAGATCAGCGGGCTGCGGAACGCGCGCTGCGCGAACACGGCGGAGCCGCCGGCCCGGGGGTACTTGGTCACCAGCTCCGCGTAGGACGCCGCGGTGAGCATGGCGAGGACGAGGGCGACCAGCATCGGCAGCCACACGGCCCCCCCGACCTCGCCGGCGATCTCACCGACCAGCGCGTACACCCCGGCGCCCAGGACGTCGCCCAGGATGAAGAGGAAGAGCAGCCGGCCGGTGACCGACCGCTTGAGGCGCGTGTCCCCGCCGCTGTCGTCCCGGGACCCGGTGGCTGTCGCGCCCTGCTCGTGATCTCGCACCCGCAGAGTCTCGGAGCGGGTCGCCCCCCTGGCAATTCGACGGAGGCCCGACCGGGTGATCCGGCCGCCGCCGGGCCCGCGACACGCGGGCGCACCGCCCGCGGGGAGGGGACGACCGACCGGGGAGTGCCGCATTTCCACGCTCGTCCGACGCCTTTTGTCGACAAGGAAATGGGCTGGAGAAGGGGTCGCCGGCCGCTCCGGAATGGTCGGGCAACGGTTCGGTCACGCGCGCCGGAGAAGGTGTCCGGAATGGCCGTCGCAACCGCCCCGACTACCTACCTTTCTCCTTGTCCGCGACACCTTCCCCGGTCGCGGACGACGACCTGGAGGCGAGATGAGCAGCAGCGAGGCGACCGTGATCACGCCCGCACGCAGGAGCGTCTCCGCAGCCGCGCCGGGCGTCGGCCTCGCCGGCCTGATCGACGTGCTGGACCGGGCCGACGGCGCAGCCGTCCCGCAGCGCAGCCGCCCGGTCCACACCGGCGCGCTCCGCTCCTCGGCGCGGGCCGTACCGCTCCGGTCGGTGCCGATGGCGCCGCCGGCCCGCACCCCGGCCGTCGCCGGAACGCGGGGACCGACCGTCACCGTCGTGGCGGACCGCGAGCGCCGCCCGCTCACCGGCCTGCGCGACCTCACGCGCCGCGTCGCCCTCTGGGGCGCCGGCGCGCAGGGCGAGTACCTCGCCTGGCGCACGCCGGAGCCCGCACCGGGGCTGCCGCTGCGCCCGCGCCTGCGGGCGCTCACCCGGCGCATCGCCCTGTGGGGAGCCGGTCCCCGCGGGGAGTACCTCGCCTGGGGTGGTCCCGCCCCGGCCCTGACGCCGACCCCGGGCCCGCAGCAGGTCGATCCACCCGTCGTCCTGCGCGAGCTGCCCAGCACCCCCACGATCCGGCCCGCGGCGTCTTCCCCCGCCGTGGCGCTGATTCCCGCACCGACGGTGCCGGCCCCCCGCCCGGGGCCGACCGTCCTGCGGGAGGCCGCGACCGCCCCGGTCGCGGCAGCACGGCCTCCGAGGCCGGCGCGGTCCGTGCCGGCGGCAGGGCCCGACCCGGCAGGGCCCGTCCGTGCCGTCTGGACGCCGCCGCCTCCCGGCTGGCCGCAGCCCCCGGCGTGGCACACCCGGCGGCGGGGAACCGCCCCGGTGGCCCGCACGACGGTGATCCCTCCGCTGCCGGCGGGCCCCCGCCGGACCGTGCCCACGGCCCGGGCGGCCTCCGCCGGAGCGCGCGCCGGCCCGGCCCGGGCGCGGGGGGACCCGGCGTCCTCGGCCTCCCCGCCCGCGGCGTTCGCCGCGTCCGGCTGATCCTCCCGCGCGACCACGGCGATCCAGCCGTGAGCGCCGTCCGCTCCACCCGAGCACGCCGCGACGGTCCCCCTCATGGCGGGGACGCCGAACCGCGCCTCGGTCGTCCGAGTGCGACCCTCCGGGCCGACCTCGGCACCCACCTGGCCCACCCCGACGGTGCCCCTCCGGGCGCCGGCAGGCAGCTCCGCTCGACGACACCCGCCTCGCCCTCCCGCCGACTGCAGCACGCAGCGTGCGGCCCCTCCCGAGAGGCGTGGTCCGCGAGCGGCGCCGACTGCCGGGAACCCGGACCCGCCGGAGTGAGAACAACAGGCCTGCCGGTACCCGGTGCGACACGACGCCCCTCGTGACCACCACCGGGTCTCTGACCGACAGCACCTGGCCGGCTGGACGCCGATGCAGCCCGCGACGGCGGACGCACCACGACCGGCGCGATCCCGGAAGCGGCCCACCCCGGGCGTTGCGAGCGCCGGACGGTGGTCCACGGCCCCCGGGCCCGTGGCCGCGCGATGGGCGAGCATCCCTCGCCCGCACCACCCCGCCGCGCCCGGTGCCCGCTCCCCGCCCCGACCGGCCACCAGGGAGAATGACCGGGCGGACCGCTCCGGTTCCGCGGGGGACCGGCCGGAAGGGGGCGACGCGTGACCTCCGACGAACGCTCCTCCGTGGATCCCGTCACCGACGACCGGGTGGCGGCCGTGGCCCGCCTCGAGGCGACGGCGGTGGGTGCACCGGCTCTGCAGCGGCTCACCGCGGTGGCCGTGCAGCTGCTGGGCGCCGACGCGGCCCAGGTCTCCCTGTTCGGCGTCGACGAGCTGGTGCTCGGCGGCACGGGGCTCCCGCAGGGCACCGTCGGCATCCGGGTGCCCCTCGAGGAGTCACTGTGCGCCGTCACCGCCGCGGCCGCACCGCACCCGGTCGTGGCCCCCGACGCGCGCCTGGACCACCGCCTGGCCGGCCTGCCACCGGTGGTCGGTGGCGACGTCGCCAGCTACCTGGGCCTCCCGCTCGCGGTGTTCGACGGGCAGGTGGTCGGGGCGCTGTCGGCCTTCGGCCGCGAGCCGCGGGCCTGGTCCGACGCCGACGTCGCCCTGCTCCGCCAGCTCGGGGACTCGGTCGCGGTCGAGCTGCAGCTGGCTGCCCAGGTGCGCGAGCTGGAGTCCAGCCGGCTGGCCTTCGAGCTGGCCATCGACGCGGCGGGGATCGGCAGCTTCGACTGGGACCTCGCCACCGGCCGCCTCGTGTGGGACGACCGCCTCACGGAGCTGATGGGCTTCGAGCGCGGTGGCTTCGACGAGACGATCGAATCCTTCGCCGCCCGCTGCCACCCCGATGACCGGGCGCGCACGATCGAGGCGTTGCAGCACGCGATCGACACGGTGGGGGAGTACGACGCCGAGTTCCGCGTGGTCCTGCCGTCGGGCGACACACGCTGGATCCAGGGGCGGGGCCGGGCCCTGGCCGACGACACCGGCGTCGCCGTCCGCCTGGTCGGCGCCGGGTACGACACGACCGCCCAGCGGCAGGCCGACGCGCGCGTCGCCCGCGTCATGGAGTCGGTCAAGTCCGCCTTCTTCACCCTGGACCGGGAGTGGCGGTTCACCTACCTGAACGCCGAGGGCGAGCGGGTGCTGCAGACCGCCCGGGACGACGTCCTCGGCCGGGTGGTCTGGGACGCCTTCCCGGACGCCGCGGAGGCCGAGTTCGGCATCCGCTACCGCGCGGCGATGGCGACCGGTCGCGAGCAGATCTTCGAGGCCTACTACCCGGCGCCCCTGGACTCCTGGTTCGAGGTCCGTGCGTGGCCCGGACCCGACGGGCTCTCGGTGTCCTTCATCGACGTGACCGAGCGCCGCGCGGCGGAGGAACGGGCACAGCGGAGCGCGGCACGACTGCGGCTGGTCGCGGACACCACGGCTGCGATGGCCGAGCGGCTGGCCGGCGGAGCCGGTGAGGCGGAGGCGCTGCAGCAGGTCGCCGAGGCGCTCGTCCCGGAGAGCGGCGACTGGGTGATCGCCAGTCTGGTGGACGAGGACGGGCGGATGCGTGACGTCGCCACCACGCACCGCGACCCCGGGTCGGTCGCCCTGGTGGAGCAGTACGCGGCGCTGCGCCTGGCCGCCCTCCCCCCGGAGGCCCCGATCCTGCGGGCGCTGGCCTCCGGGCTGCTGCGGGAGGTGCCGGACGTCATGGACGCCGTCGGCCGTCTGCTCCCGCCCGGAGAGGCCCGGGACACCCTGCGGGCGCTGGCCCCGCAGTCGGCCGTCACGCTGCCCATGGTGGCCCGGGGGCGCACCCTCGGCGCGCTCAGCATCTACCGGTCGGCCGACCGGGAGCGGGCCGACGCGCAGGACGTCGCCACGCTGCTCGACGTCGCCGACCGCGTCGCCCTGGCGCTGGACAACTCGCGCCTCTACGAGCAGCAGCGCCGGCTGGCCGAGGGGCTCCAGCGGAGCATGCTCACCGAGCCGCCGGAGCCCGACCACGCCGAGATCGTGGTGCGCTACCTCCCGGCCGTCGAGGCCGCCGAGGTGGGCGGGGACTGGTACGACGCCTTCCTCCAGCCGAACGGCGCCACGATGCTGGTCATCGGCGACGTCGTCGGCCACGACACCGCGGCCGCGGCCGCCATGGGTCAGCTGCGCGGCATGCTGCGTGGCATCGGCTACCGCGACGGCATCGGCCCGGCCGCCGTCCTGGCCGACCTCGACGCCGCCATCGAGGGCCTCGGCATGGGGACGATGGCCACCGCCGCGATCGCCCGGGTGGAGCAGACCCCCGAGGAGCGGGCGCAGGGGCTCAGCCGGCTGCGTTGGTCCAACGCGGGACACCCACCGCCGCTGCTCCTCCACGTGGACGGCCGGATCGAGGAGCTCGCCACCGAGCGGGCCGAGCTGATGCTCGGGGTCGACACGACCGCCCGGCGCACGGAAACGGTGGTCACCGTCCGGCGCGGGGCCACCCTGCTGCTCTACACCGACGGTCTGGTCGAGGGGCGGGACCTGCCGCTGGACGAGGGCATCGCCCGGCTGCGCGAGGCGCTCGCCGAGCTGGCCGCCCGCCCGCTCGGCGAGCTGTGCGACGAGGTGATCGAGCGCCTGCGGCCCGAGGGACTGCAGGACGACGTCGCGCTCGTCGCGCTCCGGTTGCACCCGGAGGACCGGCCACGCCCGCGCGAGGCGGGCCCGGAGAAGCTGCCGCCGCGTCGCGCCTGACCGCTCAGGACCGGGGGAGCAGCGCCCAGACGTGCTTGGCCCGCGCGCTGGCGTACCAGCCGTGGCGCAGCGCCATCCGCGCGATCAGGTAGAGGCCGAGGCCGCCCTCACTGGGGTCGCGGTTGATCGCGGGCCGCGGTGGCCGCGCCGCCGCGGCGTCGGACACCTCGATCAGGTAGCCGGTGTCGGTGGAGCGGACGGATGCCTCCACCCGGCCGCCACCGCCGTGCCGCAGCGCGTTGGACGCCATCTCGTCGAGGGCCAGGATCAGCTGGTCAAGGGCGTCGGGATCGACCGAGGGGCCCATCGCCCCCCGCACGTGGGCGCGCATCGCCGGCAGTTCGGCGACGCCGCCGAGCTGCCAGTCGAGGAGCCGCTCCGCGGGCGGAGGAGCCGCGGACGGCCACACGCCGTCCGCCGCCTGCCCTGTCACGTGCCGAACCCCGAATCCTCGACCGCCGCCTCGTGGGCGGACCAAACTCTGTCTATCGGTTCGGCAGGCACTCGCCAAACCTGGATGCGACGCAGATCACGTCACGTCCGGGCCGGAGATCCCAGCGCGGCGAGGTGAGCCCCCACCACGGCGGGATCGCGCATGACCGCCCCCATGACGGCGACCCCGTGCGCCCCGGCGGCCAGGCAACCCGGCACGTCCTCCGGTCGCACGCCGCCCAGCGCGAGCACCGGCGGCGCTCCCGGGACGAGCGCGGCCAGCCCGGCGAGCCCGAGCGCCGGGCCGTACCCGGGCTTGGACGCCGTGGGGAAGACCGGCGACAGGAAGACCCAGTCACAGCCCTCGGCCGCTGCCTGCGCCAGCTCCGCTGCCGAGTGGCAGGAGCGGCCCACCAGCGGAGGCCGCTCCGGAGGGAACGCGTCGTCGGCCGAGAGGTGCACCGCAGTGCCGTCCGGAGCCCCGGCCGCGCCACCCCAGATCAGCACGCCGCCCACCGGGTCGAGCAGCGTGCGCAGCTCCCCGGCGAGCGCGCGCCGCTCGGGCAGGGGCAGGTCCTTGTCCCGCAGCAGCACCGCCCGGGCGCCGGCCGTCACGGCCGCCGCCACCACGTCCGGCAGCGGCCGGGACGTCTGGGTGCGATCGGTGACGACGACCAGCCGCGGAACGCTCACAGCTCCGGCATGCCGTCGAACGACGTCGAGGCCTCGGCGTGCCAGCGACGCGGGATCCGGCCCGCCAGCAACGCCTGCCGGCCGCCCTCGACCGCCTGGCGCATCGCCAGCGCCATGCGCTCGGGGTCGCGGGCGCGGGTGACGGCCGAGGCCAGCAGCACCGCGTCGCAGCCGAGCTCCATGGCCAGCGCGGCGTCGGACGCGGTACCGATGCCGGCGTCGAGGACGACCGGCACCGCGACCGCCTCGCGCAGCAGGGCGATGTTGTGCGGGTTCCGGATACCCAGACCGCTGCCGATGGGGGAGCCCAGGGGCATGACCGCCGCGCAGCCGACGTCGGCCAGCCGGCGACCGAGCACGGGGTCGTCGGTGGTGTAGGCGAGCACGGTGAAGCCGTCGGCGACCAGCTGCTCGGCGGCGTCGAGCAGCTCGACGGCATCGGGCAGCAGCGTGCGTTCGTCGCCGATGACCTCGAGCTTCACCCACGGGGTGCCGAACGCCTCGCGGGCCAGCTGGGCGGTGCGCACCGCCTCCCGGGCGGTCCGGCAGCCGGCGGTGTTCGGCAGCAGCCGGACCCCGGCGCGCTCCAGGACCTGCATCATCGAGCCGCCGGCCGAGGCCTCCACCCGCCGCAGCGCCACGGTGACCAGCTGGGTGCCCGACGCGCGCACCGCGGACTCGAGCGTGTCGAGGCTCGGGACGCCGCCGGTGCCCAGCAGCAGCCGCGAGTGGAAGGTCTCCCCACCGAGCACGAACGGGTCGGTCGCCTCCTCCCGCTCCAGCGCGGGCGCGAGGTCGTCGGTGCGCAGGTCCTCGGTCGTCATCTCAGCCTCCTGCGGTCGGGGCGAGCACCTCGACGGCGTCGCCGGGTGCCAGCGGGGTCTGCGCCCAGCTGCTGCGCGGGACGACGTCGCCGTTGCGGGCCACGGCGACGCGGTCGTGCCCGCCGGCGCGGTCCGCGACCAGATCGGCCACGGTCGCACTGTCGCCCAGCTCGACCATCTCGCCGTTGACGGTCACCTGCATCTCGGATCTCCCTCCGACGTGCCGACGGCGAACCGGTCGGCGGTGAACGGCGCGGCCACCTCGGGCAGGGAGCCGCTGACCAGCAGCTCGGCCGTCGTCTCGGCCGTGACCGGGGTGAGCAGCACACCGTTGCGGTGGTGCCCGGTGGCCAGCACCAGGCCGGCCAGGGACGACGGACCGAGCAGCGGGGCGTTGTCCGGGGTGCCCGGGCGCCAGCGGGCCAGGGTCTCGGCGAGCTCGAGCTCCTCCACCTCGGGCACGACCTCGATCGCGTCGTGCAGCAGGTCGTGCACGCCGCCGGCGGTCACCCGTGCGTCGAAGCCGCGGTCCTCCACCGTGGCGCCCACGATCACCCCGCCGTCGCCGTAGGGGACGAGGTAGACGTGCCGGCCGCGCACCAGGGCCCGGACGGTGCCCTGCAGCAGCCCGTCGGCACCGGCCAGCCGCAGGATCTGCCCCTTCACCGGCCGGACGGGCAGGGCGGGGAGGCCGGGCAGGCCGCCGCTGTGCGCGCCCAGGGCCAGCACGGTGCTGCCGGCCGGGACGAGCCGCCCGGAGGCCAGCCGCAGGCCGACGGCGCGGTCGCCCTCGACCACCACCTCGGCCACCCGCTCGCGCACCAGCTGCACGCCGGCCGCGGCGGCCGCGGCCAGCAGCGCGGCGTGCACCGCGCGACCGTCCACCGAGTGATCGCCCTCGACCAGCAGCCCACCGCGGACCCGCGGGGTGAGCGCGGGTTCCCGGCGGCGCGCCTCGCGGGGGGTCAGCCGCTCGGCGGTCAGCCCCAGTTCGCGCTGGAAGCGCAGCAGCGCGTCGACCTCGCGGACGTCGTCCTCGTCGAAGCCCAGCACCAGGGTGCCGGTGGTGCGCAGCCCCACCGGCAGGCCGGAGGCCGCCTCGAGCTCCGCGGCGAACGCCGGCCAGCTCGCCAGCGAGGCGAGGCCCAGGCGCAGCAGGTCCTCCTCGCGGTAGCCGGCCTCGGCCACCGGTGCCAGCATCCCGGCCGCGGCCAGCGACGCACCCGCTCCGGGGGCGTCGTCGACGACGGTCACCGAGAGCCCCCGGCGGGCGGCCCGCCAGGCGACCGACAGCCCCACCAGGCCGCCGCCGGCGACCACGACGTCGGTCATCCCCGTCGGCGGGTGGCCAGGACGACGGGCACGGTCAGGGCGACGGCCACCGCAAGCCCGACCAGCGACGCGGACCAGCCGTTGGCCGGATCGATGCCGAGATCGGCCTGTCGCGCGCTCCACCACGCCGTCCAGCCGGCGCCCGGGCCCGGGAAGAACGTGGGCAGGGTCAGCTGGTAGGCGACGAACCCGGTGACCCACGGCAGCAGGTACAGCGGGCGGGCCGGCGCGGTGTCGGAGGTGTCCCAGCCCCCGCGCGGGGTGAGCCAGTACGCCACCAGCAGCACGCCGGCCAGGGGCACGAACACCGCGCCGATGAGGAAGAGGAACGGCTCGTAGGCGACCACGTCGAGGCTGAAGGCCAGCAGCGTCGCCACGCCGCCGACGGCCACCGCCAGCACCCGCCGATCGAGCCGGCCGACGACGTTCTGCGCGGACACCGCGGTCGAGTACACGTTGGCGAAGGCCTCGTCGAGCTCCACGGTGACCAGCACGAGCACCGCCAGCGCGCCGAGCGGCACGGCCAGCAGCGCGTCGATCACGTCCAGCCCGCCGCTGCCGTAGGCGGCCAGCGCCAGCACGCCGAGGGTGAACATGGCGACGGTGGCCAGCCCGTACCCCACGCCAGCGCCCACACCGGCGGCCCGCGCGCTGCGCGCGTGCCGGGTGTAGTCGGCGGCCAGCGGCAACCACGAGACCGGCAGCGCGATGACGATGTCGGCCGCCGTCCAGAACGAGGTGGCCCCGCCGCCCTCGAGCGGGGGCAGCGGCTCGGCCAGCACCTGGACGAACAGGTAGACGACGGCGGCCAGCGCGGCCCAGATCGCGTAGCGGGCGAGCACGCGCACGACCCCGAGCGGCCGGAGCGCCATGGCGGTGGCGAGCACGCCCGCGGCGAGGACGAACGGCCAGCGCGGTGCGTCGAGCACCCGCGACGCCGCCTCGGCGATGATGACGATCTCGAACGTCGCCCAGCCGATGCACTGGACGAGGTTGAAGGCCGTCGGCAGCCAGGACGTGCGCCGGCCGAGCAGGCCGCGCAGCAGCACCATCCCGGGCACCCGCTCCCGCGCGCCCGCCGCCGCGACCAGGCCCAGCAGGAC
This sequence comes from Blastococcus sp. SYSU DS0617, assembly GCF_054051075.1. Taxonomy (NCBI): domain Bacteria; kingdom Bacillati; phylum Actinomycetota; class Actinomycetes; order Geodermatophilales; family Geodermatophilaceae; genus Blastococcus; species Blastococcus sp. SYSU DS0617. The sequence goes on along the minus strand of NZ_JBJHAO010000003.1, from coordinate 53,279 downwards.
CGAGCCGATGACCGCGCCCACGACGATGGCGGTGAGGGTCACCGACAACGGCCGGCCGGGCAGCACGACGAACACCGCCGCGACCGGCAGCAGCAGGCTGACGCCGAGGTTCGCCCAGAGGCCGAACGTGTCCCGGAGGCCGAGCGTGGGCGGTGGTGCCTCACCGAGGGTGAGGGGTGCTTCAGTGGTCCGGACGTCGTCCGATGTACTCATGATCGCTCCCTACGCCGGCATTACCCGGTCAGGTTCCAGCGGTCGGCGACGCATCCAGTCGCCCTCTCAGCCCGGTCGACCCGAGCTCCCGCACATGTGCGACCGAACTCTAGCCCCCGCCCGTACTGTCGCGCCGTGCCGACGTCCGACCTGCTCCGCGACCACCCCACCGCCTGGGAACGGGCCACCCGTCATCCCTTCCTGCTCGGCGTCCGCGACGGCACGCTGCCGGCCGGGGCCTTCGACACCTGGCTCGTGCAGGACCACCACTACGTCGCTGACCTGCTGCGCTTCCAGGCCCGGCTGCTGGCGCGCGCCCCCCGCCCGGCGCAGGCGGTCCTCGCCGGCGGGGCGGTCGCCCTCGTGGAGGAGCTGGCCTGGTTCGAGGAGCTGGCCGGCCGCCGTGGCCTCGACCTCGATGCGCCGCGACTGCCGGCCACTGCGGCCTACGCCGCGCTGCTGGAACGCCTGGACGCCGCCGCCGTCCCGGCGGCCGTGACCGCGCTGTGGGCGGTGGAGCGGGTCTACCTCGACGCATGGACGGTGGCCGCTCCGGGGGCCCCGGAGTACGCCGCGTACGTCGCGCACTGGACCGCGCCGGGCTTCGCCGGGTACGTGGACGGGCTGGCGGCCGCGGCCGACGCCCTCGGCGGCCGGCACGACGACGTGGTCCTCGAGGTGCTCGACGCCGAGGTCGCCTTCTGGGACACCGCGTGGGACGCCGCATGAGCCTCGCCCGCCGCCTCTGGGCGGACTCGGCCGACCTGGCGGACGCCACGCTGGCCCACCCGTTCGTGCAGGGCCTGGCCGACGGGTCGCTGCCGCGCGAGCGGTTCGCCGGCTACGTCGCCCAGGACGCGTTCTTCCTGCAGGCCTTCGCCCGTGCCTACGCCATGGCGGTCGTCCGCAGCCCCGACCGGGCCGGTCTGGAGGCGTTCGCCGACCTGCTGGCCGGCGTGCGGGAGGAGCTCCGGCTGCACGACGGGTACGCCGCCCGCTGGGGGATCGACCTGGCCGGCGTCGAGCCCGCCCCGGCGACCTCGGCCTACACGGACTTCCTGCTGGCCACGGCGGCGACCGGCGGGCTGGGGGAGATCTGCGCGGCGATGACGCCGTGCATGCGGCTCTACGCCCACCTCGGGCAGTCGCTGGCCGGCCGCCCCGCCGGCACCTACGCGGAATGGGTGACCACCTACGCCGACCCCGGTTTCGAGGAGCTCGCGGCCACGCTCGAGCGGCTGCTCGACCGGTACGCCGAGGACAGCCCGGACGTGGCACGGGCCTACCGGCGGGCCATGGAGCTGGAGCTGGGGTTCTTCGCGGGGGCCTGGTCGCCGGAGGGCGGGCGGACCTGAGGGCGCGGTCGGGCTAGGCTCGTCCGTGACACGGGGTGCCCGCTCGCCGGGCTGAGAAGACACCCGTCGAACCTGCCCAGGTCATGCTGGCGAAGGGATGTCACCGACGTGGACGTCGATGCACTCGCGGCCGCTCGTGCCGCACTGACCACGAGCAGCCCGCTCGTGCACTGCCTGACCAACACCGTCGTGCAGACCCTCACCGCGAACGTGCTGCTCGCGGTGGGCGCCGCGCCGGCCATGGTCGAGGCGCCCGAGGAGGCCGGCGACTTCGCCGCGGTCGCCTCGGCCCTGCTCGTCAACGTGGGCACGGTGCACGGCCGCTCGGCCGAGGCCATGCGGGTCGCCGTCCGCTCCGCCGTCGCGGCCGGCACGCCGTGGGTGCTGGACCCGGTGGCCGTCGGCGGGCTGCGGTTCCGCACCGACCTCGCCGTCGAGCTGGCGGGCAGCGGGCCGGCCGTGGTGCGGGGCAACGCCTCGGAGGTCATGGCGCTGGCCGGCGCCGGCTCCGGCGGGCGCGGCGTGGACTCGACGGCCACCGCCGACGACGCCCTGGAGGCCGCGACCGCACTGGCCGCGCGCACCGGCGGGGTGGTGGCCGTCAGCGGGCCGGTGGACCTGGTGACGGACGGGTCCCGCACCGTGCGGATCGGGGGCGGGTCGGCCCTGCTCACCCGGACGACGGGGGCCGGGTGCGCCCTCGGCGCCCTGGTGGCCGCCTACGTCGCGGTCAGCGGCGATGCGCTGACCGGGGCGGTCGCCGCCCACGCGCACGTCGCCCTCGCCGCCGAGGCCGCGGCCGCCGTCGCCGCCGGCCCCGGCACGTTCACCCCGCTCTGGCTCGACGCCCTCGATGCGGTGACCGACCTCGGCGCTGCGCAGGTGACGGGATGAGGCCGGCCTTCGACCCCGCGCTCTACCTGGTCACCGACACGGCGCTGGCCGGGCCGCGGGGCGTCCCCGACGTCGTCCGGGCCGCGGTGGCCGGCGGCGTCACGGCGGTGCAGGTCCGCGACAAGACGGCGTCGCGGCGGGAGCTGTACGCGCTCACGCTCGCCGTCCGCGAGGCGCTGGCCGGCACGCCCGGCGTGGCGCTGTTCGTCAACGACGCGGTGGACGTCGCGCTGCTCGCCGGCGCCGACGGCGTGCACATCGGCCAGGACGACCTGCCGCCTGCCGAGGTCCGCGCGCTCCTGGGCCCCGATCGGCTGCTGGGCCTGTCCGCGGGCACCCCGGCGGAGATGGCGGCCACGCTGGCGCTGCCCCCGGGCACCGTCGACGTCGTCGGCATCGGGCCGGTCTGGTCGACCCCCACCAAGCCCGACGCCGGCACCGGCCTCGCCCCCGAGGGCGTCGCGGCGCTGGCGGCGCAGGCCCGCACCGCAGGGCTGTCGACGGTGGCGATCGGGGGCATCGACGTCGCGCGGGCTCCGCAGGTGACCGGCGTGGACGGGATCTGCGTGGTGTCCGCCATCTGCGCCGCCCCCGATCCGCAGGCGGCGGCCCGGTCCCTGCGGTCGGCCCTCGCCGCACGGGAGCCGGCATGACGCCCGTCGCGCTCACCGTCGCCGGCAGCGACCCCAGCGGCGGGGCCGGCATCCAGGCGGACCTGAAGACCTTCAGCGCGCTCGGCGCCTACGGCACCGCCGTCCTCACCGCGCTCACCGCGCAGAACACCCGGGGCGTCACCGGCGTGCACCCGGTGCCGGCGGCGTTCGTGGCCGACCAGGTGACCACGCTGCTCGACGACGTGACGGTGCACGCGACCAAGACGGGCATGCTGGGCACGGCCGACGTCGTCCGCGCCGTCGCCGCCGCGCTGGCCGGTCGGGCTGCCGGGCCGGTCGTGGTCGACCCGGTCATGGTCGCCACGAGCGGGGACCGGCTGGTCGACGACGGCGCCGTCGCCGCCGTCCGCGACGTGCTGCTGCCGGTGGCCGACCTCGTGACGCCCAACGTGCCCGAGGCGGCGGTGCTGCTCGGCGTCCCGCCGGCGGGGTCGGCGGACGAGTTGCCGGGTCAGGCGCGCGCCCTGCTGGAGCTCGGCCCGCGGGCCGTCCTGCTCAAGGGCGGGCACCTCGGCGGGCCCGCGAGCGTCGACGTCCTCGCCACCCCGGCCGGCGTCCTGACGTTCACGCGGCCGCGGCTGGACACCCGGGCCACCCACGGGACCGGCTGCACGCTGGCCGCCGCGATCGCCGCCCTGCTGGCCCGGGAGCGGGCGGGGGCGGTGGACCGGGCGGCAGAGGTGACCGGCTGGGCGCCGGTGGTCGAGGGGGCCCGCGACTACCTGCAGCGGGCCCTGGCCGAGGGGGAGGCGCTGGGCATCGGCTCGGGGCACGGGCCGGTCCACCACTTCGCCGGCATCTGGGACGCCTGAGCGCCGATCAGAGCACGAAGCCGAGCAGCAGATGGCCGTTGAGGCCGATGACCAGCGCGGCGACGACCCCACCGACGACGGTCGTGATCCGCCGGTTCACCCAGCCACCCATGAGGTCGCGGCTGCTGGTCAGCCACAGCAGCGGCACGAGGGCGAACGGGATGCCGAAGGAGAGCACCACCTGCGACCACACCAGCGCGGTGGTCGGGTCCCCGCCGAACACCAGCACCGCGAGCGCCGGGGCCAGGGTGATCAGCCGGCGGGCCAGCACGGGGATGTGCCGGCGCAGGAAGCCGGCCATCACCACCTGGCCGGCGTGCGTGCCCACCGAGGACGACGCGAAGCCCGAGGCCAGCAGGGCCAGGGCGAAGGCCAGCGCCGCCCCGGTGCCCAGCTGGTCGCCGAGGCCGGCGTGGATGCCCTCGAGGGTGTCGGCGTCGTCCCCGCCGGTGAACAGCTGGGCGGCGATGATCAGCATCGCGGCGTTCACCAGACCGGCCAGCCCCATGGCCACGACGATGTCGATGCGCTGCGCACGGAGCAGCCGGCGTCGCCCGCCGGCGGTGCGGCCGGCGGTGACCACGTCGCCGTAGCGGCCCGGCGTGAGCGCGGAGTGCACGTAGATGACGTGCGGCATGACCGTCGCGCCGAGGATGCCGGTGGCCAGCACGATGCTCTCCGAACCGGAGAACGACGGCACCATGCCCCCGGCGACACCGCCGGGGTCCACGCCCGAGCCGAGCAGCGTGTAGCCGAAACCCAGCCCGATGACCAGCAGCAGCCCGGTGATGACCCGCTCGAAGGGCCGGTGCCCGCGGGACTGCGCCGCCAGCAGGATGAAGGCGACGACGGCGGTGATCAGCCCGCCGATCGGCAGCGGCACCCCGAACAGCAGGTTGAGCGCCACGGCGCCGCCGACGATCTCGGCGAGGTCGGTCGCGATCGCCACCGCCTCGGCCTGCAGCCACAGCCCCTTGGTGACCGGCCTGGGGAGGCGTTCCCGGCACAGCGTGGCCAGGTCGCGGCCGGTGGCCATGCCGAGCTTGGCGGTGAGGGACTGGATGAGCATCGCCATGAGGTTGGCCGCGACGATCACCCAGAGCAGCGTGTAGCCGAAGGCGGCGCCGCCGGAGAAGTTGGTCGCGAAGTTGCCCGGGTCGACGTAGGCCACCGCCGCCACGAACGCCGGGCCGAGCAGCGGCCAGATGCGCCGCCGTCCCGTCGGTGCGGGCGCCGGCGGGGCCGGCCGCGGGCCGGCGACCAGCGTGGTGGGGAGGACGGCGGCCTCGGTCTTCGACAGGTACACGGCGGCCTCTCGGGGTGGTACGGGCGGGGAGATCGGACGGTCGGGCGCGAGCTGTGGGCGGTCGCTCCTGTCCTGCCCGGCACCGGTGACACGTCGGGGCCGACCCGTGGCCCCCGGGGGCCAAGCAAGGCTTACCGAAGACCACCCCCGGGCCACCGGCCGCTCGGGGCGGCCGAGTCCCCCGAGGGCCCAGGTACCGCGCACGCCGGATCTACTTGAACTCTCAAACAGTGGGGAGGACACTGAGGGCGTCGACCGCCAGTGCAAGGAGCTCCCGGTGCCCGTCCAGCGCCTCAACCACGCCGTCCTCTACGTCCGCGACGTCGAGCGCAGCCTCGCCTTCTACCGCGACGTCCTCGGCTTCCGGGTCCGGGTCGAGATCCCGGGGCGCGCGGTGTTCCTGCAGGCCGAGGGGTCGACCAACGACCACGACCTCGGCCTGTTCGCCATCGGCGCCGGCGCCGGACCGTCGCAGGCCGGGCGCGCCACCGTCGGGCTCTACCACCTGGCGTGGGAGGTGGACACGCTCGCGGAGCTGGCCCGCATCCGGGACGGGCTCCTGCTCGCCGGCGCCCTGGTCGGGGAGTCCGACCACGCCACCACCAAGGCGCTCTACGCCCAGGACCCCGACGGCCTCGAGTTCGAGGTCTCCTGGCTGCTGCCGGCCGACCTGATCACCGACGAGGTGCGGGCCCAGGGTGCGACGACCCGCCCGCTCGACCTGGCCCGCGAGATCGAGCGGTACGGGGCGAGCACCCCCGGGGGGATCGGCGTCTCCGTGCACGCCTGAGCGGTGGCCGGCGGGAGTGAGGAGGCCGGCACCTGGGCAGGGACGGACCGTTCCCCACCGTTCCTGGAGGTCCCCGTGCCCGAGTCCGCCCGCCCCCTCGCCCTCGTCACCGGTGCCTCCAGCGGCATCGGCCTGGAGCTGGCCAAGCAGTTCGCCCAGAACGGGTTCGACCTGATCGTCGTCGCCGAGGACGACGAGCTCGCGCCCGCGGCCGCCGAGCTGCGCGGCCTGGGGGTCGACGTCTCCGACGTCCGCGCCGACCTGACCAGGAGGGCCGAGGTCGAGAAGGTCATCGCCGCCTATCGCGGCGGATCTGGCCGCCCGCTGGCCGCCGCGGCGCTCAACGCCGGCGTCGGCGTCGCCGGTCGCTTCGCCGAGACCGACCTCGAGGCCGAGCTCGGCATGGTGGAGCTGAACTGCGCCTCCACCGTCCAGCTGGCCAAGGCCGTCGTGCAGGACATGGTCGCCCGCGGCGAGGGCCGGATCCTGTTCACCTCGTCGGTCGCCTCCCAGGCGCCCGAGCCCTTCCAGGCCGTGTACTCCGCGACCAAGGCGTTCGTGCAGTTCCTCGCCCTCGGCATCCGCGAAGAGCTCACCGACACCGGCGTCACGGTCACCGCGCTGCTGCCCGGACCGACGGACACCGAGTTCTTCGACCGGGCCGACGCCACGGACACCAAGCTCGGTGCCTCCGACTCCAAGGACGACCCCGCCCAGGTCGCCCGCCAGGGCTTCGAGGGGCTGATGAAGGGCGAGGCGTCGGTCTTCGCGGGCTCGGTGACCAGCAAGCTGATGGGCAAGCTGTCCGCTGTCCTGCCCGACGCGGTCGCCGGGAAGTCGCACAAGCCGATGACCCGTCCCGGCTCCGCCGAGTAGCTGCCCGGCGGGGGCGCGGCGACGATCGGACCGTGCCCGTGCCCCCGCCGCCCTCGCCGCTCGTGCCCTGCACGCTGCAGGCCGGGCCGTGGTGCCTGCGCCCGTGGCGCGAGGACGACGTCGACCAAGTGTGGGCGGCGTTCCAGGACCCCGACATCCGGCTCTGGAACGGCGGCGGCGTCGGCTCGCGCACGGACGCGCTGGTGCTGCTGGGCCGCCGGCTGGACTGGAGCACCGGCGACCACGCGTCCTGGGCGGTCGTGGGCCGCGGCGACGACGGCGCCGTCCTCGCCTCGGTCTCCCTGCACTCCATCGACCGGCTGCAGGGCGGCGCCGAGGTCGGCTACTGGACCGTGCCGTCGGCGCGCGGCCGGGGCCTGGCGGCGATCGCCGTCGACACGGTGTGCCGGTGGGCGTTCGCCACCCTGCCGGTCGACCGGATCGAGCTCTGCCACGCGGTCGAGAACGTCGCGTCGGGCCGGGTGGCCCGGAAGGCCGGCTTCACGCACGAGGGGCGGCTGCGGCGCTCCTACCGGTACGGCGACGGCGAGAAGCACGACGAGCACCTCTGGTCGCGGCTCGCTCAGGATCCCGGGCCGGAGCTCCCCCGGCCCGCCTGAGCGGTTCCCGGGACCAGGCTCCGCTCGCCGGCGCGCAGCCCCGCGCCGATCAGCCGCCGCAGCAGCACGAGGGCGGCGGCGGTGGCGATCGCGCCCCAGGACGGGTCCCCGGCGAGGCGGAGCAGGCCCGCGGCCAGCAGCAGCTCGAGCAGGACAGGCAGCGCCGCAGTGGGCCGGCGGGTACGGACGAGCACCACCGCGCCCGCCGCCAGCGCGGCCACGCCGATGACCAGAGCTGCGACGCCGGTCAGCTCCTCGAGCGCGCTCACACCGCGTGCCCCTGGTGCCCGGGCGCGGTGACGCGGGCGTGCTCCTCGTCGACCTGGCGGCGTTCCTCGGCGATCTCCTTGGAGAGGAAGAAGTTCAGCGCCGTCCGGATGGCGGCCACCGCGGCGAGCTGGCCGAGCTCCTCCCAACTGGGCGCGACCGCTGTCCGCAGGACGTCACTGGCCAGCTGGAACTCCAGCCCGAGCGCGAGGAAGCGGCCCAGGGTCAGCCGGACCGGGACGAAGGCCGCGGTGGTGCGCTGGGTGAACCCGACCCAGACGAAGCGCGCGAAGGCCCAGACCGCCCCGATGATGATCACGGCGGCGCCACAGGCCTCGACGATCGCGACCAGGACGTTCACGGCCTCGGCCAGGAGTTCTTCCATGCCGCGGCCCTACCCCCTCCCCGCGCCCGCAGACCCCGGTCGGGGCCTTTCAGAGGGGGACGGCGAGGCCCTCGGGGCTCGGCTGGACGAGGGCGGAGGCGATCTCCTCGCGCATCGGCTCGAGCCCGGCCCCGCCCAGGACGACGTCTCGGGCGAAGCGGTGCCAGCGTGCGGACCCCCGCACCATGCCGTGCCCGCCGGCGATGGTGAAGCGGGCCACCCGGGCGTGCGCCCGGCGGGCGCGGACGGCGAAGTCAGCCGACAGCCGGGCCGGCACCCAGCGATCGCCCAGGCCGTGCAGGATCACCACGGTCTGCCCGCCCAGGTGCATGACCGGCTCGCCGGGCGGGGTCCAGGGCGCGAGGGCGCAGACGGCGGTGACCGACGGCTCCCCGCCGGCACGGAGCACGGCCCGGCCACCCATCGAGTGGCCGACCAGCACGATCGGGACGTCGGTGCCGTACTGGGTGCGCAGCCGGTCGACGGCCCAGCGCACGTCGTGGAAGGCGTCGGCGGCCTCGCCGTTCCAGCCGGCGACCCGGTAGCGGAGCAGGGCGGTGGCGATGCCCCGGTCGGCCGTGCTGCGTTGCACGAGCTGCTCGACGGCCCGCATCCGGACCACGGAGAGAGCCCGATCCCGGGGCGGCTCGATGCCGGCGACGGTGCCGCCGTGGCAGAACAGCGCGACGCCCCGGGTCTCCCCGAGCGCCGGCCGCTGCTCCAGCTGAGGGGAGCGGCGGCCGGCGTCCGGGTCGATCGGGGCGGTCACGGGGTCCTTCTGAGCTCAGGAATCGTCAACGACGGGGCTTGCCGCCCAGTTTCACCCGCGCCCGCTCGCCCAGTTCGCCGGCCTTGAGCAGCCCGTTGCTCACCGCGGAGGGACCGGTCCGCCGCTCCAGCGCGCGGCCGAGCCCGCTCAGCACCTTGGTGGCGAGCGGGGCGAGGACGGTGAGGACGACCCACATGCGGAGCCGGCGGGTGAGGAAGAGCCACATGGGCACCCACTCTGCCCTGGTCCGGCGCAGGCCGCCCTGGCGAGGTCAGGCCGGGTCGTCGGCCAGCTTGACGATCATCTTGCCGGTGTTGCCGCCGCGCAGGAGGTCGAGGAAGGCCGGTACTGCCTGGTCGAGCCCCTCGCGCACCGTCTCGCGGACGACCAGCTCCCCGGAGGTCACCAGCGGCGTCACCTTCTGGATGAAGTCCTCGCGCATGTCGGCGTGGTCGCTGACGATGAAGCCACGCAGGCTCAGCTTCCGGCCGACCATCAGCCCCATGTTGCGCGGGCCGGGCTGCGGCTCGGTGGCGTTGTAGCTGGAGATGGCGCCGCACAGGGCGCCGCGGCCGAACTCGTTGAAGGCGCCGATCGCGGCCTCCAGGTGCTCGCCGCCGACGTTGTCGAAGTAGACGTCGATGCCGTCGGGGGCGGCCTGGGCGAGCTGCTTGGCGACCGGCCCGTCGTGGTAGTCGAACGCGGTGGTGAAGCCGAGCTCCTCGGTGAGCCAGCGGACCTTCTCCGGGCTGCCGGCGCTGCCGATGACCGCGGCCGCGCCGTGCAGGCGGGCGAGCTGCCCCACGATGCTGCCGACCGCTCCCGCGGCTCCGGAGACGAAGACGACGTCACCGGCCTTGAACTCCGCGAGACGGAACAGGCCCACCCACGCCGTCAGCCCGGGCATCCCGAGGACGCCGAGGTGGTAGCTGGGCGGGATGCCGGGGAGCTCGGGCAGGACCTGGACGGCCCGGGCGTCCAGGACGGCGACGTCCCGCCAGCCGGCGTTGGTGGACACCAGGGCGCCCTCGGGGACGTCGGGGGAGCGGGACTCGATCACCCGGCCGACCGCGCCGCCCTGCATCGTCTCGTCCACCTCCCACGCTGCCGCGTAGGACTTCCCGGCGTTCATCCGGCCGCGCATGTACGGGTCGACGGACATCGCCAGCATCCGGACGACGACCTGGCCGTCGGCCGGGTCGGGGTGCTCGACCTCGACCAGGCGGAAGTCCTCGGGCTTCGGCTCGCCGTGCGGACGGGCCGCCAGCTGCCACTCACGTGTGGTTAGGGACACATGGCCGATCATGCCCGCGGCGCGTTCCCGCCCCCGGGCGGGGTCATCGGTGGTGCACGACGCAGTTGCCGGGCGGGCCTACGCTCGGAGCATGATCTTCTCCCGGACCAAGACGCAGCCGGTCTCGGCCGAGGACGCGCTGCCCGGCCGTCCCGGCCCGCTCCCCGGCGTGCCGCAGGTGCACGCCGTCAACGGCAACCGCATCCAGCCGCCGTTCCCGGAGGGCATGCAGACCGCCGTGTTCGGTGCCGGCTGCTTCTGGGGCGTCGAGAAGGTCTTCTGGCAGGTGCCGGGCGTCTACGCCACCGCGGCCGGTTACGCGGGTGGCTTCACGCCCAACCCGACCTACGAGGAGACCTGCTCCGGCCGGACCGGGCACACCGAGGTCGTCCTCGTGGTCTTCGACCCCGCGGTGACCTCCTACGAGCAGTTGCTCAAGGTGTTCTGGGAGGACCACGACCCGACGCAGGGCATGCGGCAGGGCAACGACGTCGGCACCCAGTACCGCTCGGCGATCTACTACGCCTCGCCCGAGCAGGAGGCCGCCGCCCGCGCGACCCGCGACGCCTACCAGGAGCGGCTGAAGGCGGCCGGTTACGGCGAGATCACCACGGAGATCGAGCCGCTGGGCGAGTTCTTCTACGCCGAGGACTACCACCAGCAGTACCTGTACAAGGTGCCGAACGGCTACTGCCCGGTGCACTCCACCGGCGTCTCCTGCCCGGTGGGGCTCTCCGGCGTCTGATCGGGCCGGACGGCGCCGCACGGGCCGGCGTCCGGGCCGGCTGGTTTGCTGGGGGCATGGAGTCCCTGCGCACGCCGGACGAGCGGTTCGCCGATCTGCCCGGCTTCCCCTACGAGCCCCGGTACGTCGAGGTCGACGACGGCGAGGGCGGGCGGCTCCGCGTCGCCTACGTCGACGAGGGCCCGGCCGACGGCGAGACCGTGCTGCTGCTGCACGGTGAGCCGTCCTGGTCGTTCCTGTACCGGAAGATGATCCCGGTGCTGGCCGGCGCGGGCCTGCGCGTCGTGGCGCCGGACCTGATCGGGTTCGGCCGGTCGGACAAGCCGGTGAACCGGGACGACTACAGCTACGCGCGGCACGTCGGGTGGATGCGCCAGGCCCTGCTGGACCAGCTCGACCTCTCCGGCATCACGCTGGTCGGCCAGGACTGGGGCGGCCTGATCGGGCTGCGGCTGGTTGCGGAGAACCCCGACCGGTTCGCGCGCGTCGTCGTCGCCAACACCGGGCTGCCCACCGGCGACCAGCCGATGAGCGATGCGTTCCTCGCCTGGCAGCGGTTCTCGCAGGAGAGCCCCGACTTCCAGATCGGCCGGATCGTCGGCAACGGCACCGCCCAGGGCGCCGCCCCCGAGGTGGTCGCCGCCTACGACGCGCCGTTCCCGGACGACCGCTACACCGCCGGTGCGCGGATCTTCCCGACGCTGGTGCCCACGTCGCCGGACGACCCGGCCGCGGCGGACAACCGCGCCGCCTGGGAGGTCCTGTCCCGCTGGGAGAAGCCCTTCCTGACCGCGTTCTCCGACAGCGACGCGATCACCCGGGGCGGCGAGCGGGTGTTCCAGAAGCTCGTCCCCGGCGCCCAGGGGATGCCGCACACCACCCTGGCCGGCGGCGGGCACTTCCTGCAGGAGGACGTCGGCCCGGAGCTCGCCCGCGTCGTGGTCGAGCTGATCGCGGCCACCCCCCGGTGACCGCTGCCGCGGACTTCTTCGCCCAGTTGCGGCGCGCACCGGACATCGAGGCGCCCGAGCTGGTCGCCGTCGACGCCACCGACCGGCTGCTGCTGGACGAGGCCGCGGCCGCTCTCGCGCTGTGCGGCCCCGGGGAGGTCGCCGTCGTCGACGACTCGCACGGGGCGCTGACCCTGGGTGCGGTGGCGCTGCACGGTGCCCGCGACGTCCGGGTGGCGCAGGACCTGCTGGTGGGGGAGCGGGCGCTGACCCGCAACGCCGAGCGCACCGGTCTGGCCGGCACCTACCGCTCCCTTCCGCTGGCCGAGGTGGCCGCCGGCGCCCGTGTGGTCCTCGTGCAGGCGCCCAGGGCGCTGGACGCCCTGCGGGAGATCGCCGAGCTGGTGGCGGCCGTGGCCCCGCCGGACGTCACCGTGCTCGTCGGTGGCCGGGTCAAGCACATGACCCGCGCGATGAACGACGTCCTGGGCGACTCGTTCACCGACGTGTCGGCCACGCTGGCCCGGCAGAAGTCGCGGGTGCTGGTGGCCCGCGGTCCGCGCCCGGGGCCGCCGTCCTTCCCGCGCTGCCAGCAGCACCCGGAGCTGGGGCTGACCGTCTGCGCGCACGGTGCCGCGTTCGCCGGGACGAAGATCGACATCGGCACCCGGGCGCTGCTCGGCCGGCTCGGGGACATGGCCCCGGAGGCCGGGACCGCCCTCGACCTGGGCTGCGGTACGGGGGTCCTCGCCGCCGCCCTGGCCTCGGCGCGGCCCGCGCTCGGCGTGCTCGCCGTGGACCAGTCGGCGGCGGCGGTGGCCTCCACCCGCGCGACGGCCGCCGCGAGCGGGCTCGAGGGACGGCTGAGGGTGATCCGGGACGACGCGGCCGAGACCGTGCCGGACGCGAGCGTCGACCTGGTGGTGTGCAATCCGCCCTTCCACGTCGGGGCCGCGGTCGTCACCACGGCGGCCGACCGGCTGTTCGGCGCCGCCGCGCGGGTGCTGCGCCCGGGCGGCGAGCTGTGGACGGTCTACAACAGCGCCCTCCGCTACAAGCCGACGCTGGCCCGCCTGGTCGGGCCGACCCGGGTGGCCGAGCAGTCCCCCAAGTTCACCGTCACGGTCTCCACGCGGCGCTGACCCGCGGGGGCCGCCCGACGGGCGGGACGAGAAGGTGCGGCAGCCGTCCTGCTTTCCGCTGTAGTCGCTCCAGCAGGGGCCGAAGTAGAGCGCACGGTGGAGAACCACCGCTCAGCTCGGCGATGGAGATGCACGATGCCGCGTTCCTTCTGGTCCGACCGGCCGCTCGGCGTCAAGCTGGCCGCCCTCGTCGCAGCGGGCGCGGCGGCGCTCGGCGTGTTCGCCGTCGTCACCGTCGGCGCGCTGCAGGACACCGGCGAGCGCACCGAGGAGGTGCTGGCCAGCGCCGAGGTGACCGGGGACGTCCTGCTCGCCGACATGATGCACGACGCCGTGCGGGCCGACGTGCTCCAGGCGCTGCTCAGCGACGGCACCGGCGAGCTCTACGCCGGTGCGGTCAGCGACCTGGCCGACCACGCCGACACCTTCCGCGCGATCATGGCCGAGGCGCTGTCCGACGATCTCAGCCCGGCCGTGACCGCGGCCGTCGAGACCGTGACGCCCGCCGTGGAGGCCTACCTGACCTCGGCGGACGCGATCGTCACCACCGCCGGCAGCGACCCGGTGGCCGCCGCGGCCGCCTACCCGGAGTTCTCCCTGGCCTTCGCCGCGCTGGAGGAGGAGCTGCCCGCGATGGGCGACGCCGTCACCGCCTTCGCCGAGTCGGCCGCCACCAGGAGCAGCGACGAGCGCGGGACCGCGATCACGCAGTCGATCGCCGTCGCCGTCGTCGGCGTGCTGGTGCTCGCCCTGCTCGGCTGGGTGGTGACCCGGTCGGTGGTCCGTCCGCTGAACAAGGTGCGCGCCGTCCTGGCGGGGCTCGCGGACGGCGACCTGCGGGGCTCCACCGACGTCACCAGCCGGGACGAGGTCGGGCAGATGGCCGCCTCGCTGGAGACCTCGATGGCCAATGTCCGCGAGGTGATGACGGCGATCGGTGACAGCTCCACGACGCTGGCGTCGGCCACCGAGCAGCTCACCGCCAGCGCCCGCGACATGGCCCGGCTCGCCGAGGAGTCCTCGCAGCAGAGCAACATCGTGGCCGGTGCGGCCGGCCAGGTGTCGACCAACGTGCAGACGGTGTCCGCCGGCTCCGAGCAGATGGGCGCCTCGATCCGCGAGATCGCCCAGAACGCCAGCGAGGTGTCCCGGGTCGCCGGACAGGCGGTTGCCGCGGCCGACGACACGACGGCGACCGTCGCGAAGCTGGGGGAGTCCTCCCTCGAGATCGCCGGCGTCGTGAAGGTCATCACCAGCATCGCCGAGCAGACGAACCTGCTGGCGCTCAACGCCACGATCGAGGCCGCCCGGGCGGGCGAGGCGGGCAAGGGCTTCGCGGTGGTGGCCAACGAGGTCAAGGAGCTGGCGCAGGAGACGGCGAAGGCCACCCAGGACATCACCGCCCGGGTCGAGGCGATCCAGGCCGACACCGAGGGTGCGGTCCGGGCGATCGGGGAGATCTCCTCGATCATCGCGCTGATCAACGACTCCCAGGGCACCATCGCCGCCGCCGTCGAGGAGCAGACCGCCACGACGACGGAGATGAACCGCAACGTGGCCGAGGCCGCGGTCTCGGCCGATCAGATCGCGGCCAACATCGACGCCGTCGCGACCGCCACCACGTCGACGACCCGTGCGATGACCGACGCGCAGGCGGCGATCGACGAGGTCGCCCGCATGGCGACCTCCCTGCACGGCTCGGTGGCCCGCTTCCGCTACTGATGCACCCCCGGGGCCGGGGCTACACTCGCCCGCGGCCACCGGTGCGTCCGGTGGCTCATCGCCGATCCACCCGTTCGGGTACCCCTGTGTCCGCGGAAGTGACCGGTGTGTCCGAGACTGGATGGATGCGGCCGGGAACGTCGGCCGACGGACAGGACGAGGGGCCGGTGGAGAGAGCGGCGGGCGAGCACGCGGAGCAGTCCTGGCTGCCCGCGCCGCGCGAGCCCGTCCCGTCCGGCCGGCGGCCGCACGCCGCGGGGGTGGTCGCGTCCGACGCCGAGGTGCTCGCCGTCGCCGTCCCGTACCTCGAGGAAGGCCTGCGCGAGGGAGACCTGGTCGCCCTGACCTGTCGCCCGGAGATCGCCCACCTGTTGAGCGACGCGCTGGACGGGCTCCTGCACCCCATCCCCAACGATCCACAGCTGTCCTTGCTCGGCAGCCGGGCGCCCGACGCCCTGGTCTCCTGCAACGCCTACCTCGAGCGAGCGAGCCAGACCCGCAACGGTCGCTTGCGGGTGCTCTCGGCGGTGGACTTCGGGGACGATCCGGCCGACTGGCGCGAGGGCCAACGATTCGAGTCCGTCGTCAACGGGCTGCTGGACGGCGACCAGGTGTCGACGCTCTGCCTGTACGACCGCCGGTACCTCCCCGAACCCGTGGTCGCCAGTGCCGCCGCGACGCATCCCCTGCTGGTCGACGGCGGTACCTGGGCGTCCAGCCCGCACTTCCAGGACCCCGGCGACTACGTGCGCTCGCTGCCGGTCCCCCGGGAGTCGGCCGAGGACGTGCCGCCCGCCCTCGTCGTCGAGGGCGCCACCAGCCTGGTCGGGCTGCGGCACACCATGGGAGCGGTCTTCGAGCGGGTGGTGCCCGATCGCGACCAACGGGAGGACACGCTCCTCGCCGGGGCCGAGATCGCGGCCAATGCCTTCCGGCACGGGCGTCCTCCGGTGTCCGCGCGGGTGTGGGCCGACGCCCGCACGCTGGTCGTGACCATCACCGACCGCGGCTCCGGCTTCGCCGACCCGCTCGCGGGGTTCCAGCCCGCGCACGGACCGGACCTCGGCCGCGGCGGCATGGGCCTGTGGCTGGCCCGCAAGCTCTTCGACCACGTCGATCTGCTGCCGGGGCCGGACGGGCTCACCGTCCGCCTCGCGACCCGCCTGCGCTGACGCGCGGGCCGCGCCCCGCCCGCCCGACCTGCCGGTCCTTGCTTCCTCTCTCCCGCACTGTTGACTGTGCGGTGTGATCGTGGTGACGGCGGCGGGCGGGCAGACCGGTGCCGCCGTCGTCCGAGCGCTGCGGGACCGCGGCGAGCAGGTGCGCGCGGTCGTGTCCCGGCGCGGGCCGCGTCCCGAGCTCACCGCCCTCGGCGCGGAGGTCGTCGTCGCGGAGCTGACACAGCCGATGCCGTGGGCGAAGCTCCTCGACGGCGCCGACGCGTTCCACCTCATCTGGCCGCACTTCGACCCGGACGAGGCCGAGGGGGCCCCGGCCCTGTTCGCCGAGGCGCGCCGGGCCGGGGTGGGCCGGGTCGTCTACCACTCGGTGCTGCGCCCGCAGACCCGCGTCCTGCCGCACCACGCGGCCAAGGACCGGGCGGAGGAGGCGCTGGAGAGCTCCGGCGTCGCCTGGCGGGTGCTGCAGCCGTGCGGCTACGCGCAGAACCTCGACGCCGTGCTGCCCGAGGTGGCGCGCACCGGGGTGCTGCGGTCCTACTGGGGCCTGCGGACGGCGCAGTCGCTGGTCGACGTCGAGGACGTCGCCGAGGCCGCGGCGGTGCTGCTGACCGAGGACGGTCTCGACGGCGGCACGTTCGAGGCAGCCGGCCCGGAGCCGCTGACGGCACCGCGGATGGCCGAGCTCATCGGCGAACGGCTGGGGCGCGACGTGGTCGCCGACGACGTCATCCCGGCCGGTGAGCAGCCGAGCGCGTACGCGGCACGCTGCCGCCGGGCGATGCTGGACCACCAGCGCGCCCACGGGTTCGTCGGCAGCCCGCGGGTGCTCACGGACCTGCTGGGACGGCCGCCGCGCGGCTTCGCCGAGCACCTGGCCCGGCTCGACCTCGAGGAGCTGCTCGACCGGGCCTGAGCGGACCGGCCCGGGAGCCGGCGTGCGGACCGGTCAGACGGGCTGGACCGCGCCGCTGCCGATCAGCGACGAGGAGTCCTTGCCGGACCGCTTGGCCTCGTACATCGCGGTGTCGGCGCGGTGCAGCAGCTGCTCCGCGGTGTCCCCGGGGGCGCCCAGCGCACCGCCGAGGCTCGCGGTCACCGACAGCGACGTCCCGTCGAGCACCATCGGGGCCCGCAACGCGCCCAGCAGCCGGTCCGCGACGTCCCGGAGCCGGTCGTCGTCGGCGTCGGCGAGCAGGACGGCGAACTCATCGCCGCCCAGCCGGGCGACCACGTCGTCGGCACGGACGTCGGCGGTGAGCCGGGCGGCCACGGTGACCAGCAGGCCGTCGCCGGCCGCGTGGCCCAGCGAGTCGTTCACGTCCTTGAAGTCGTCGATGTCGACGAAGAGGACGGCGGGCGGGGAGCCGGGGTCGATCGAGGCGGTGGCGGCGACCAGGCGCTCGGAGAACGCGGCGCGGTTGAGCAGACCGGTCAGCGGGTCGCTCAGGGCCTGGCGGCGCAGCTCGTCCTCGAGGCTCTTGCGGTCGGTGACCTCGCGGAAGTTGACCACCCAGCCCTTGATGCCGGCGGCGTTCACCCGGCCGCTGATCCGCATCTCCACCCACCGGGTGCCACCGGAGCTGTGCTCGACCCGGATGTCGGTGTCGACCGCGCCGGCATGGACGTCGGCGGCGTCGTCCGCGGCGGCCACCGCCGTGCGCAGGCGCGGCTGGTCCCGTGGGTCGGCCAGCTCGATGGCCTCCCGCCCCACGTAGTAGGCGGGCGGACGGCCGAGCAGCGACTGGACGGCGGGGCTGATGTAGGTGATGGTGCCGGACCGCGCCTCGACGATGGCGATCACGTCGGCGGCGTTCTCGAGCAGCAGCTGGAGCCGGGCCTCGCTGGCGGTCAGCGCGGCGCGGGTCCGCTCGCGGTCGGCGTCGAGGCCGGCCAGCCGCCACAGCGCCAGGCCGGTGAGCACCGCGGTGCCGAGACCGAGGACGTATCCGATGCCGCCGTGGCGGATGCTCCACAGGACCAGCAGGGCGGGGCTGATGAGGAGAGTGGTGCCCACGCCCATGACCCGGGAGCCGTCGGCCTCCTCGTCCGGTTCCGGTTCCCGCCCCATGTCGGCGACGGAGGGGTGCCGCGCGGCGATGGTCAGCGCGGCGACGGCCAGGAGCGGCAGCGGGTCGAGCAGTGCGATCTCGCGCAGCGGCGCCCCGACGATCAGCCGGCCGCCGTAGCCGATGACGGTGAGGGCGGCCGCGGCCAGCAGCCCCGTCGTGGCGACGGCCCGCTGGCGCCGGGACATGGCCAGCGGCACGCAGACCATGAGCAGCACGACGGAGAGCACCGGCGTGCCGATGCTCAGCTCCATGACCTCGTCGGCCGTCGTGCGCCCGTCGCTGGTGACGGCGACCAGCGCCAGCCCCACGGCCAGCACCAGGGTCGCGGTGTCCAGCCACGATCCGCGCTCGAGGCGGCGGCGCCCGCCGCGGACCAGGCCCAGCGCGCCGACCCCCATCGCGACGTAGGCCGCGACGTCCAGGACGGACTCCGCGGCGCCGGCAGCGCCCGCCTGGATGCCGGCCAGCTCGAGAACCTCGGCCAGGCAGCTCAGGAGGAAGAGGACCAGGCCCGCGCCCAGCGCCCGCCACGCCAGGGACGACGGCGTCCGGTGGCGGACGAGGGCGATGCGGACGGCGGCGATGCCGAGGGCGAAGAGCGCGACCTCGGCCGCCGGCCGCCACGGGCCCGTGGGCACGGAGACGACCCCGGCCACCAGCAGCACGACCAGCGCCCCGTGCAGCCAGGCGGCACGGGCGGTGGGGACGACGGAGGCGCTCACGGTCTCCCATCGACATCGGTGCCGATGACCTTGCGGGCATTCACCCGTGTGGGGGAGGTGCGCCCGGACGCATCCGCGCAGCTCAGGGCAGGGGTGGGAGGTCCTCGACCCGGAGATCGGCGCGGACCCGGAGGAAGCGCAGCGGATGCCGGAAGACCCCCGCCTGCAGCGCGGCGTCGGCGCTCACCTCGACCACCACATCGGGACGCACGCGGGTGAGCGGCACCGAGAGCCGTCCGCCGCCGAACCGGCCGGTGCCGATGCGATCGGGCCACGGGTGGTCGTCGTCGCCCGGCCGGAGGACGGCCGCCAGTTCCCCGGCCTGACGGGGCGACAGGGGGCTGGTGCGGCCGACGACCACCAGCTCGCCCGCGCGGTACCGCCCGGCCACCAGCTGGCTCGGCCGGTCGAGGGAGCCGATCACGCCGCCGGCCACCACCTCGGTGCTCTCCCAGCTCTTCACCTTCAGCCACTCCCGGCGGCCCGGCGCGTACCGGGTGCCGGCTCCCTTCGCGACCAGGCCTTCGACGCCGGCGACCCGGAAGTCCTCGAACCACTGCTGCGCCAGGGCGGGGTCGTCGGTGCTCGGGGACAGCTGCAGGGGCGGCGCCCAGCGGGCCGACAGGGTCTCCAGCTCGGCGCGGCGGCGGCCCAGGGTCTTGTCCCGCAGGTCGGTTCCGCCGAGGGCCAGCAGGTCGAAGGCGACGAAGGACGCCGGGTGGGCCGCGACCTGGGCGCCGATCCGGCCGGGAGAGGCGACCATGCGCTTCTGGAGCAGCCCGAAGTCGAGCCGGTCGTCGTGCCAGATCACGACCTCGCCGTCGACCACCGTGCCGGCCGGCACCTGGGCCAGCGCGGCCGCGGCGACGTCGGGGAACCGGTCGGTGAGGTCGCGCCCCTGCTTGCTCCACAGCCGCGTCGAGCCGGCGTCCCGGACGATCACCAGGCGGTAGCCGTCCCACTTCGGCTCGTACCGGCAGCCACCCGGCAAGGCGAAGGCCCGCGGGATCTCGCGCACCGGCTTGGCCAGCTGCACCCCCACGGGGCCGGTCAGCCCGGGCGGGAGCTCCGGGAGGCCGGGAGCGGTCAGCGGCACCGCACCAGCCTGGCCCGGGGGCGACCCGCGCGCACCCGGGAGGGCCGGGGGCACACCCGATCGGGCGGGCCCGAGGCGGCCGAGGCCCGCGGCGAACCACTCGGCGACGCCGGGTGCCGAGGTCTCGGGGACTCGTACCCTGGCGGACGTGACCGAGCGGAAGCCGCCGGGCGTCTCCTACGAGACGTGGGTCGACCGGCAGATCACCCAGGCGCAGGAGCGCGGCGACTTCACCGCGCTGCCCGGCGCGGGCCGGCCGCTGCGGAATCTCGACCGCGAGGAGACCGCCTACGACTGGGCGCTGGCCAAGGCCCGGCGGGAGGGCGTGGACACCGCGGCGATGCTGCCGCCGGGGCTGCGGCTGCGTCGCGAACGCGACGAGCTGCCGGATCGGGTGGCGCACTTTCGGACCGAGGCCGAGGTGCGTGCGCTCGCCGAGGACTACAACGCCCGCGTGGAGGAGTTCTGGCGCCGGCCGGCCGAGAGCCGCTGGGCCGCGGTCCCCGGGCTGGCCGACGTCGATGCGCTCGTCGACGGGTGGGTGCGCGACCGGCCGCCACTGCAGCCCGCGCCGGTCGAGCCGCAGGCGCAGTCGGAGCCCCGGCGACGGTGGTGGCGCCGGCGCTGACGCCGGCTCAGTCCTGCTTCTCCTCCTCCTGGTGGGCGTCGTGCTCGCGGGTGGCCATGCCGCCGTGGCCGCCCTCGTCGTGCTGGCCCGGGTGCAGGTTGTTGGTCTCGTCGTCGTCGCGCGGCTCGGTCACGCTGCGATTCTGCGGCCCCTCGCCTCCCCGCGCCGGGCAGCCGCTGGGATCAGGTGACCTGATCGTGGCGCGTCCCCCCTAACGGTGGGCGGTGAGGGAGGACGCGCTGCGGTGCGGGAGGACGACGCTCAGCGCCGGCGGAGGCCGACGACCTGCGCGGCGGCGAACCCGGCGACGACGGCTGCCTGCAGGAGCAGCCATCCGGCGCCGAGGTCGGTGAGCGCACCGATACCGACGGCGGCGGCGGCGACGCTGCCGAGGGCCCAGAGCACGTTGGCGCCGATGACCGCCTCGACCGCGGCGCCGGGGATCCGGCGACGGGTCGCGACGAGCCACACGGCGCCCGCGTACACCAGCAGGAAGGCTCCGACGCCGCGGAGCAGAGCGGGGGACAGGCCGAGCGGTCCGTCGAGCAACGTGGCGCCCAGCAGGTAGGCGGCGCCGTTCGCGCCGGTGACGACGGCGTCGAGCCCGAGGGCCAGGCGGAGCAGTCCGCCGGCGCGGGTGAGCGGGGAGGCAGCGGGTGCGGTTTGCGTGGTCATGCCGGCAACCGTGGCTCCCCGGGGTAGCCGCGTCGATTACCTCCGAGGTAGGCGACAGGCCCCCCGGTCGTCGCTAGCGTCGGCCCCGTGACCAGCGCGGTAGCGGCGCCAGCCGTCGGCGAACTGCTGCGCCGGTGGCGGCAGCGCCGCCGGCTGAGCCAGCTGGACCTCGCCGGCGAGGCGGGCGTCTCCGCGCGGCACCTGAGCTTCGTCGAGACCGGCCGCGCCCGGCCCAGCCGCGAGATGGTGCTGCGTCTCGCCGAGCACCTGGAGGTGCCGCTGGGCGCGCGGAACGAGCTCCTGGCGGCGGCCGGTTTCGCCCCCGCCTACCGCCGGAGGGACCTCGGCGATCCCGACATGGCCGCGGTCCGCGCGGCGCTCGACCTCGTCCTCGCCGCCTACGAACCCTTCCCGGCGCTGGCCGTCGACCGGTCGTGGAACCTGGTGGCGGCGAACCGGGCGGTGGCGATGCTCCTCGAGGGAACGGCGCCCCACCTGCTCGAGCCGCCGGTCAACGTGCTGCGGCTGAGCCTGCGCCCCGACGGACTGGCGCCGCGGATCCTCAACCTCGCCCAGTGGCGGCGGCACGTCCTGCACCGGCTGGGTCGCGAGGCGCACCTGGGTGGTGACCTCGAGCTGGCGGCGCTGCACCGGGAGCTGCTCGCCCTGCCGGGCGGGCTCGACCGGACCCCGCCGAACGGCATCGCCGTGCCGCTGCTCCTCCGCTCCGGCGACGAGGTGCTGAGCTTCCTGAGCACGGTGACCACCTTCGGCACGGCCGTCGACCTCACTGCGGCCGAGCTCACCGTCGAGGCGTTCCTTCCGGCGGACGCCGCGACCGCCACCGCCCTGCACCGCTTCGCCTGACCAGCACCCCACCGCCACCCCCGGACCGCGGTCGCGGCCGCCTCCCTCGCTGGAGGGAGCTCCGGCGTGCGCCTCAAGCCGGAACGGTGTCGTGCCGATCGACCCCGCAGGTTCGTGATCACCGGAAGCAGGGATGTCATGCGGAGTCTGAGCAGGGCGGCACTGGTCGTGCTGACCGCCGTCGTCGTCCTGGGGGTGACGCCGGCCGCGAAGGCGGCCGACTTCTCCCTCTCCTGGAGCCAGAGCGGCGGCGAGCTGCCGGCCGGACAGAACCCCGCGGTGTGCCCGTCGGGATACGGGTTCGAGAGCGGACAGACCGTGCTCGTCCAGGCTCTGCAGGGGGGCGCGTGGGTGGACAAGCGCACCTACGCGGCCCGCCCGGTGTGGGGCTGGTGTTTCGAGTTCGACGCCACCGCCCTCGTGCCCGGTCCTGGGACACACACGTTCCGTGCCCTGTCCCGAGTTCCCTCCACCGGTCAGCTCGCCACGACCGAGGCGGCCACTTTCACGCTGCGCAAGGACGACGGCCGGGTCTTCTTCCGGAACGCCGGTGACTTCCTGGCCACCTATGACTGGATGGGTGCCGGCCTGCGTCTCACCACGACGTCGCCGCAGAACTTGGTCACGAGCTTGGAGATCGACCGCGCGCACGGCCAGGTCGTCGACCTGCAGCGCAAAGCAGGGTCGAATTGGGTCAACGTCGGCCGCGCGCGGGCACCGGAGACCGGGACCGACGTAACGGTCCGGATCAGGATCCCAGTCCGTGCTGGCCACGCCACCCACCGGTTCGTGAGCCGGGCCACGGCTTGGAGCCCGACGGTGATCACGCCCCCCTTCTCCGTCTACCAGACCGCCAAGCGGAACCGCGCCGCCTACGTCGCCGAGGCCCGTCACTACATGGCGAAGTACTGCCCGAAGACGCAGATCCTCATCGACACCCCGGCCGTCACGAGCGGGTCGGTGGCCGGACGGGCCTCGTACGGGATGGCGTTCGCACGCGGCAAGAAGGTCCTGCTCACCCGCATCGAACTCCGGTCGGGCATGGCGCCGGACGAGCTGCGCTTCGTCGCGCTGCACGAGTGCGCGCACATCGTGCAGTACCGGTCCGTGGTGCAGGGGCGCTTCGGCACGGTGCAGAAGCAGGCGGCCCGGCTCTGGCCCGGCCTCGGCATCGAGGGCCAGGCCGACTGCATGGCCTACCAGGTCACCCGGGACTTTCACTGGTTCGGATACGTCCGGGGATGCTCCAAGGCGCAGTTGGTCAACGCGGCGAAGATGTGGAAGACCTACGGCGGCAAGTACCAAGGGGCCACGCACCGCTTCTGACGGCGTGCCGACCCCGAGCGCCCTCCTGACCCCGTCGGGAGGGCGCTCGGGGCTTCCGGGAGGTCAGTCGACCAGAGCGCTCAGCAGGCGGGCGAGGGTGGCGCGGTCCTCCGGCGACAGCCGGGAGAGCAGCGCCTCGTTGTCCGCCGCACGAGCGCGGCCGACCTCGGTCCGGACGCGGTGGCCCTCCGCCGTAGGGCGCAGGATCACCGCGCGGCGGTCCGCCGGGTCCGGGGTGCGCTCGACGAGGCCCCGGTCCTGCAGGCCGTCGGCCACCTCGGTCGCCGAGCGGGGCGCGATGTGCAGCGACTCGGCGAGGTCGGACAGCCGGACGCCGTCCCGTTCGACGACGACCCGCAGCGCCCGTGCCTGGTGCGGGGACAGGTCCCACGGGGCCAGCGCGTCCCGCCAGCGGCGGCGCTGGGTGCGCGCCACCCGCATCAGCAGCTCGCCCAGCTCGGCGGTCGGTTCGTCGGCCACGGGGGAACAGTAGCGAAGACGCCGAGGCTACCGGACCATGAGGTAACCTCAGCATCTGAGCCAGGAGGTGGCGTATCAGCGAGATGATGTCCGGTGGCCGCGGGGGCGGCCTCGGCGGTGGCGGCGGTGGACCGGGCCGCAGGCCGGATCCGGCCGACCGCGCGCAGCTCGAACGGTCCCCGGTCCGCTGGAGCCGGGTCGCCGCGCTGTTCCGGCCCTACCGCGGCCAGCTCGCCGTCGTCATGGGTCTGATCGTGGCCTCCTCCGTCGTGGCCCTGGCGACCCCGTTCCTGATCCGGCTCGTCATCGACGAGGCGATCCCCGAGCAGGACGTGCCGCTGCTGCTCTGGGCGGTCGGCGGCATGCTCGCCGTCACCGTGGTGACGGCGGTCTTCGGCGTCGTCCAGACCTGGCTGTCCACCACGGTCGGGCAGCGGGTCATGCACGGCCTGCGGACGGCGGTCTTCGCCCACCTGCAGCGCCAGTCGCTGGGCTTCTTCACCCGCACCAAGGGCGGGGAGGTGCAGTCGCGGCTGATGAACGACATCGGCAGCATGCAGTCGGTCGTCACCTCCACCGCCACGTCGTTCGCCGCGAACGCCACCACGGTCATCGGCACCGTCGTGGCCATGGCGGTGCTGAGCTGGCGGCTGTCCCTGCTGTCGCTGGTGGTGCTGCCGCCGGCCATCTGGCTGACCCGCCGGGTGGCGCGGATGCGCCGGGCGATCACCGCGCAGCGCCAGCGCCACCTCGCCGATCTGCACTCGCAGGTGGAGGAGGGCCTGTCGGTCAGCGGCGTCCTGCTGGGCAAGACACTGGGTGCCGGGCCGGCGCAGTCGCAGCGGTTCGCCGGCACGTCGGCGTTCCTGGTCGACCTCGAGGTGCGCTCGCAGCTGGCCGGGCGCTGGCGGATGGCCACCATGAGCATCGTCTTCGCCGGCATCCCCGCGCTGATCTACCTGGCCGCCGGCCTGCCCGCGACGTCGGGCGGCATGACGATCGGCACGCTGGTCGCCTTCACCACGCTGCAGGGCGCGCTGTTCCGCCCGTTGATGCAGCTGCTCGACATCGGGGTCTCGCTCACGGCCTCGATGGCGCTGTTCAGCCGCGTGTTCGAGTACCTCGACCTGCCGGTCGACATCGACGACCCCGAGCACCCGGTCACCGTCGACCCGGCCACGGTGCGCGGCGAGGTGCGCTTCGAGCGGGTGGGCTTCCGCTATCCCGACGGCGTCCGCCCCGCGCTGAGCGACGTCGACATCAGCGTGCCCGCCGGCTCCGCGCTGGCGCTGGTCGGCGAGACCGGCTCGGGCAAGAGCACCCTGGCCTCGCTCGTCGCCCGGCTCGACGACCCCACCACCGGGCGCGTGCTGGTCGACGGCATCGACGTCCGCGATCTGGCGCTCGCCGACCTGGCTCGGATCGTCGGCGTCGTCTCCCAGGAGACGTACCTTCTGCACGGCACTGTGCGGGAGAACCTCCGGCACGCCAAGCCCGGGGCGACCGACGACGAAATGGTCGCCGCGGCCCGCCGGGCGCAGGTGCACGAGGTCATCACCGCGCTGCCGGACGGCTACGACACCGTCGTGGGCGCCCGGGGGTACCGGTTCTCCGGCGGTGAGAAGCAGCGCCTGGCGATCGCCCGCACGCTGCTGCGCGACCCGGCGGTGCTGGTGCTCGACGAGGCCACGAGCGCGCTGGACAACGAGACGGAGCGAGCGGTCCAGGCCGCCCTCGACGAGGCCAGTCGCGGCCGCACCACGATCACCATCGCCCACCGGCTCTCGACCGTGCGCGACGCCGACCGCATCGTCGTCCTGGATGCCGGGGAGGTGGCGGAGCAGGGCACCCACGAGGAGCTGCTGGCGCTGGGTGGTCGCTACGCCCGCCTGGTCGGGCTCGCCCAGCGGGACGCCGTCCTCGCCGGCTGAGGCCTCCCGGCGGGGGCCGCAACTGCGGGGAAGATGGCCCGTGGTGGCGCCGTCGGAGCCCTTCTTCCCCGCAGTAGGGCTTTCCCCAGGCCACGCCCGGATCCGGCGGGACGGAGGCGCGGCCTGCTGCCGGGGGGCGGAACCCCTCGCGGTTCGTGGGGTCGGCACCTGTGGGCGACCGGGACCGGTGTGCGACCGGGGCCGTCGGGGAAGGAGCCGCCGGTGACCACGCGGAGGCTGGAGACGGCGAGCGCCGGCGCCCGCGCGCTGGTGCCCGCGTTCATCGACGCCACGGAGGCGCTGGTCTGCATCGTGGACGCGGACGGCCGGATCGTGTTCGCCAACCCGGCCGTGCAGCGCTTCACCGGCCGGAGCCCCGACCGACTGCTGGGCCAGCCGTTCTGGGACGTCTACGTCGTTCCCGAGCACGTCGAACTGGCGCAGGACGCCGTCGCGCGGGCGCTGGCCACCGGGCAGGCCCATCCGCAGGAAGGTGACTGGCTCACCGGGGACGGCGTCCGGCGTCGCGTGGCGATGCGGAACACCGTCCTGGTGGACGACGCAGGCCGGCCGTTCGCTGTCGCCTGCGTGGGCATCGACGTCACCGCGGACCGGGAACGGGAGGAACGGCTGCACCATCGGGCGCAGACCGACCTGCTCACCGGCATCCCCAACCGCGCTGCGCTGTTCGACGCGCTGCACCGGCACCTCGGGGCGGCCGACGGTGGTCCCGTCGGCGTGCTCTTCTGCGATCTCAACCGGTTCAAGCTCATCAACGACGAGCTCGGGCACGCGGTGGGTGACCAGCTCCTCGCCGAGGCCGCCCGCCGGATCGCGGGGCTCGTCGGCGCGGGAGACCTGGTCGCGCGCTTCGGTGGCGATGAGTTCGTCGTCCTGTGCCCGGCCTGCGACGAGGCGGATCTCGCCGCGCTGGCCGAGCGGGTGCGGGCCGCGGTCCTGGCACCGGTCGTGCTGCCGGCCGGCGCGATCTCGGTCGGCGTCAGCGTCGGCGTGGCCCTGAGCCGGCCCGGGGAGACCCCCGACGATCTCATCGCCCGCGCCGACCGCGCCATGTACGGGGCCAAGAGCCACCACCGCCGGCAGACGCCCCGCGGCTGACGGCCCACGGCGCCTCGTCCGTCCGGCCACCGCCATGGTGCGGGCAGGGACAGGTCCGGGGCCGGAACGTCTGGTCCGCGCGCCCGGCCGACCGCGGCCCGGAACGCGCAACGGGTGCCCGCCCGGAGCCGCAGCTCGGGACGGGCACCCGTGGTGTCCGCGCTCAGGTGCGGCGTCCGCACCTGGGGGTGGATCAGTGGGCGTTGCGTCCGCTGTCCACGCGGTCGGCGCCGTGCCAGTCGTCGTCGCCCTCGGGCTCCTTGGCGAGCAGGAAGGCGCCGATGGTCCAGACGAGCGCGCCGACGAGGCCGATCCAGCTGCCGAGCTCGGCGGAGTAGTCGCCGCCGCGCTCCAGCGCGCCGGGGGCGTCGATGATGTAGCTCAGGGACAGCAGGGTCGCGGCGACACCGGCGGCCATGGTGACCAGGGAGAGTCCGCGGTGCTGGCGGCCGCGGGCCCGGCCGGCGGCGTAGAGCAGGGCCGCGGCGAGGCCGATGCCCAGGTATGCGAGCAGCGGGATGACGGTGTCGGTCTCGTAACCGCTCCCGGTCACCGAGTCGTCCTGGGTGGAGACCCAGTCGAGGAAGGTGGCGATCAGGAAGACGACCACACCGGCGGTCGCCACGTAGGCGCCCATCGGGTTGGCCCGCCGGTCGTGGCGGAGTTCGCCCTGGGGTGCGTGTGCTGCTGAAGAATTGGACATGATCGACAACTACCCAACGTGATCGCAGTCAAAACTCAACGTGATGGTCGGGTCTCCGAAGAGTCCCGCCCCGCGTTGTCTCCGTCCCGGGGGCGTGATGTCATCGCGGGACGGTGCGGCGACCTGGCCGCCCCGAGACGGGGGGTGGAATGGCCGAGGTCCACGGCCGGTGCGACGAGCGGTTCGCCGGTGTCCGCGAGGCGCTGAGCCAGCAGCTGGACGGCGGCGAGGAGCTCGGCGCCTCGATCGCCGTCGACCTGGACGGCGAGACCGTCGTCGACATCTGGGGCGGGTACCGCGACGAGGCCCGCACCCAGGAGTGGTCGGAGCACACGATCGTCAACGTCTGGTCGACGACGAAGTGCGTCACGGCGCTGGCGGCGCTGATGCTGGTCGACCGCGGTGAGCTCGACCTCCACGCGCCGGTGGCCGTCTACTGGCCGGAGTTCGCGGCCAAGGGCAAGAAGGACGTCCAGGTACGGCATCTCCTGTCGCACACCTCCGGCGTCTCGGGCTGGGAGCAGCCCTTCTCGATCCGCGACATGTACGACTGGCACGCGGCGACCGAGCGGCTCGCGCAGCAGCGGCCGTGGTGGGAGCCGGGCACGGCCTCGGGCTACCACGCCAACAACCAGGGACACCTGGTCGGCGAGGTCGTCCGGCGGATCACGAACACCACCTTCAAGAAGTTCGTCGCCGACCGGATCGCCGATCCACTGGGCGCGGACTTCCAGATCGGGGCCCGGGAGTCCGAGGTCTCCCGCATCGCGCCCGTCGTGGCCCCGCCCCGGCCCGAGGCGGGCGGCCCCGCGCCGGACCCGGAGTCGGTCGCGGTCAAGACGTTCACCGGCCCCCAGGCCTCGGCCACGGCGGCGAACACGCCGGAGTGGCGGGCCGCCGACCTGGGTGCGCTCAACGGGCACTCCAACGCCCGTGGGGTGATGCGGGTGCTGCGCGCCCTGAGCCTGGGCGGTGAGGCCGGCGGCGTCCGGCTGCTCTCGCCGGAGACGGTGGAGCGGGTCTTCGACCAGCAGTCCGACGGGGTGGACCTGGTCCTCGGCGTGCCGATCCGGTGGGGCACCGGCTTCTGCCTGGGCACCCCCGCGGTGCCCTACGTGCCCGAGGGCCGGACGTTCTTCTGGGGCGGCTGGGGTGGCTCGCTGGCGATCATGGACCTCGACCGGCGGCTGACGATCACCTACATGATGAACCGGATGGCCGGCGGGGTGCTCGGGTCGCCGCGCAGCGAGGCCTACGTGCGCGCCGTCTACGCCGCACTGCGCTGACGCCCCGGGCTGGACGAAGGTCGCGATGGACTTCCGGCTCACCCCCAGCGGCGGCGGGACGCGGGTGGGCTCCGAGACGCGGATCGCGGCTACCGACGACGCCAGCCGGAAGCGGTTCGCCCGCTACTGGCGGGTGGTCCGCCCTGGCAGCAGTGCCGTCCGCTGGGAGGTGCTGACGGCGGTCGAGCTGCGCGCGACGGGCCGCCTGCGCTGACCTGCGGAAGGATCCGACCGTGGCCTGGACCGAGAAGGACATCCCCGGCCAGAGCGGCCGCACCGCGGTGGTGACGGGGGCCAACGGCGGGCTGGGCTTCCAGACGGCCCTGGCGCTGGCGGGAGCCGGCGCGCACGTCGTCGTCGCCGCCCGGGACCCGGAGAAGACGACGGCGGCCACCGCGCGCATCCGGGAGCGGTATCCCGCCGCGTCGCTGGAGGTCGTGCCGCTGGACCTCGGCCAGCTGGAGGTGGTGGCGACGGCGGCGGAGACGGTGCTGGGCCGGCACGAGCGGATCGACCTCCTGGTCAACAACGCCGGGGTGATGGCGATGCCGCAGCGGACCACCGTCGACGGCTTCGAGATGCAGTTCGGCGTCGACCACCTCGGCCACTGGGCGTTCACCGCGCACCTGCTCCCCGCCCTGTTGAGGGCCCCGGCCGCCCGGGTGGTGACCGTGACCAGCACCGCCCGATTCATGGGCGGACCGCTGGACGCGGCCGATCCGCACATGACGCGGAAGTACCGGACGTGGGGCTCCTACGCGCGGGCGAAGTGGGCGAACTTCCACTTCGGGCTGGGCCTGCAGCAGCGGTTCGAGCGCTCCGGAGCGGCGGCGTCGTCGCTGATCGCCCACCCGGGGCTGTCCAACACCGACCTGCAGGCGCGCACCGTGCGCGAGGGGGGTGCCGGCTGGGTGGGGGCGGCGGCGCACGCGATGACGGCGCGGTCGGGCATGACGCCGCTCGAGGGCGCCCGGCCGCAGCTGCGTGCGGCCACCGATCCGGGGGCCCGGGGCGGTGAGCTCTACGCGCCGCGGTTCGGCTCGCACGGACCGCCGGTGCGGCGGCCGATCCTGCGCCGGCACGACCTGCAGAAGCAGATAGACGTCCTGTGGGCGGTCTCCGAGCAGGAGACCGGGGTTCCCCTGGTGGTGCCGCGCGGCTGACGGACGACGCCCGCGCAGGCCGGGTCAGGTGCCTGGCTGGCGGGGCGACCGCGTGAGGGCGAGGACGCTGCCGGTGGCGCCGATCAGGAGCACCGCCAGCCCCACGCTGACCCAGCCGAACGTGTCCCAGTAGACGTCGTCGAGCTGGATGAGCAGGGCTGCCTCGTCGACGACGAGGGCGAGTCCGACGCCGTAGCCGAACCCCATGGCGGTACGGGCGCGTGGGGCGCGGTCGCCCAGGCCGAGGAAGCCGATCAGGGCGAGCAGGAGGATGCCCCAGAGGTAGTGGTGCAGGTGGACACCGCCGGCCTCGACGTCCCCGATGCCGGCGACGTCCACATCGGATTCGATGAGCCAGGTGAGCAGGCGCAGCAGCGCGAAGGTGGCGGTGAAGCCCCACCAGGCGAGCACGTAGCCGCGGCGGGTGGCGAGCACTTCGCGGAGGCGGCGGGGTCGGGCGCTGTCGGGCAACGGGGTCTCTTCCGCTGGTCGGGGAGGTCGGCGGTCATCCTCCCGGGCCCGTCCCGCGGCCTACGCCCCGGGGCGCGCCCGCCCGGACCGGGCCCCGCCGGCGCGTCGGGGGCCCTCGTTCCCCGCAGTGGCGAGGACGTCAGCCGGCGGCGGGCTCGTGCCGCTCGCGGACGTGCCGCTCGACCCCGCGGCCGACCGGCTCGCCGCAGACGTCGCAGACCCACGAGGCCGAGATCCGGTGCCCGGAGTGGTGGAGCTCGACCGGCGGCTCGTCGGCGACGTAGCGGTCGCCCCACTGCATGAGCGCCTGCAGCACCGGCAGCAGATCCCGGCCGGCCCGCGTCAGGTGGTAGTCCGAGCGCGGCGGGCTGTCGCTGTACGGCCGCCGCTCGAGCACCCCGGCGTCGACCAGGGCGCCCAGGCGTGCGGTCAGCTGCTCCCGCGGTGCGCCCGTGCCGCGCCGGATCTCGCTGAACCGGTGCGCGCCCAGCGACACCTCGCGGACGACGAGCAGCGCCCAGCGATCGCCGACCACGTCGAGCGCGCCCGCGATGGAGCAGCGCCGCCCGGGGAGCTCGTCCAGTCGCGCCATGCCCTCAAGGTTCGCATACCGAACCGACCGAGGGGCGGGCCAGGCCGTCGTCCCCCGGTCGGTGGACGACGGACCAGCACGTCGACGGTTCCGCGCCGCCGCCGTCGAGGGCAGTCTCATCCACGCCGGGCCCGACGATTCATGGTTCGCATACCGAACCTACTCGTGTACGGTCCGGCCAGTCGGTTCGACAGGCGAACCGAGGACGGGCGGGGTGCCATGAGCGCGACAGCGGAGC
The DNA here is from genome assembly GCF_054051075.1 of Blastococcus sp. SYSU DS0617. Taxonomy (NCBI): domain Bacteria; kingdom Bacillati; phylum Actinomycetota; class Actinomycetes; order Geodermatophilales; family Geodermatophilaceae; genus Blastococcus; species Blastococcus sp. SYSU DS0617. Next base: position 21,918 of record NZ_JBJHAO010000003.1, on the reverse strand, counting down.
GACCACCCACGGCGAGCACCGCCCGCAGCCCGGGCCTGGTGCTGTTCGTGGTCTCGTCCGCGGTCTTCCTCGCCGCCCTCGACCTGCTGATCGTGAACGTGGCCTTCCCGGTGCTCGGTGAGGAGCTCGACGCCTCCCCTGCCGCGCTCTCCTGGGTGCTCAGCGGCTACACGATCGTCATCGCCGCGCTCCTGGCGCCGGCCGGCCGGGTCGCCGACCGCATCGGCCGGCGGCGGGTCTTCCTCGCCGGCCTGGCCACCTTCTGCGCCGCGTCGCTGGGCTGCGCGATGGCCTGGGGCGTCGGCAGCCTCGTGGCGTTCCGCGTGGTGCAGGCGATGGGGGCGGCGATGGTGACGGCGACGTCGCTGGCCCTGCTCCTGCACGCCTTCCCCCCGGCCCGCCGGGCGACGGCGATCGCGGTGTGGTCGGCCGTGGGCGGTGTGGCCGCCGCCCTGGGGCCGCCCATCGGGGGCCTGCTGGTGGAGGCGTCGTGGCGCTGGATCTTCCTGGTGAACCTGCCCGTCGGCATCGGTGCCCTGATCCTGGGGCTGCGCGTGCTGCCCGAGTCGCGGGACGAGACCGAGACGCGCCGCCCGGATCTCGTCGGCACGATGCTGCTCGTCCTCGCCGTCGGCCTGCTGGCGTACGGCCTCGTCGACGCACCCGAGCGCGGCTGGGGGAGCGCGGTGGTGCTGGCGGCGTTCGTCGGCTCCGTCCTCAGCGGTGCGCTGGTGGTGCTGCGCGCCGCACGGTCGCCGCGCGGCCTGGTGCCGGTGCTGCCGCTGACGCTGTTCCGCTCCCGGACGTACACGGTGGCCTGCCTGGCCATCGCCGTCTTCATGACCGCCTTCGCCGCGATGCTGCTGGGCAACGTCCTCTGGCTGACCGGCGGCTGGGGGCTGTCAGCGGCCGAGGCCGGCATCGCGCTCGTCCCTGGTCCGGCGCTGGCCGCGCTCACAGCAGTCCCGGCCGGTCGCCTCGGGGCCCGCATCGGATGCGGGCCGGTCGCCGCGGCCGGGACGGCGCTGTTCGCCCTCGGCTCCGTCTGGTGGCTCACCCAGGTCGGTCCGGAGGCCGCCTACGCGTCGGACTTCCTCCCCGGCCAGCTCCTCACCGGCGTCGGGGTCGGGCTGACGCTGACCAACCTGTCGGCCGCGGCGTCGTCGTCCCTGCCACCCGCGGCCCTGGCGACCGGCACGGCCACCTTCGGTGCCTCCCGGCAGCTCGGCGCCACGCTGGGCGTCGCGCTGCTGCTCGCCGTCGTCGCCGGGGCCGGCGGCGAGCTGCCGGGAGCCGACCGCGGCTGGCTCCTCATCGCCCTCGTCGCCGCCACGGCCAGCCTGCTCGCCCTCGCCCTCGGCCGGGCGCACCACCCCGACCTGGGCGTGTTGCCCGCCGCCGCGTCCGTCCCCGCCCCCCTGCCCGCACCCGTCGACCGAGCGGAGCCCCTGCGATGACCCTCACCACCACCCCCGCGGCACCGGTGGACGAGCCCCGGCGGCTGCTCTTCGACCCGACCTGGCGGACGTTCACCGGCACGCAGGGCGGGCTGCTGGTCGGCCACCTGCTCGCCGCCGCGGCCGAGCTGACCGGAACCGTGCCGCGGGCGGTCACCGCCCACCTGCTGGGCGGAGTCGCACCGGGCGTGGACGTCGTGGTCACCGCCGCCGCCGACCGGACCGGCCGGACCGGCAGCGTGCGGGGCGAGCTGCGGCAGGACGGCCTGCTGCGCGCGGTCGCCCAGGTGCTCACCTCCGCCGCGTCCGCGGCGCCGGTGGCCGAGCAGTACCCGCGGGTCGCCGGGCCGGGGCTCGAGGACGGCGAGCCGTTCGAGCTGCCCCGCGACTACGTCCCGATCGCCGAGCACCTGGAGATCCGGGCCCTGGGGGCCTCGCGGCCGATGGGCGGTGGCGACGAGCCGCGGCTGCACGCCTGGGTGCGCGTCCGCGGCGGCGAACTGCCCCCACTGGTCCAGCTCGGGGTGCTGCTCGACGCCCTGCCGCCGTCGCTGTTCGCCGTCCGCACCGTGCCGGCGCCGATGCCGACGGTGGAGCTGACCGCCCACCTGGCCGGTCCACCCCCGCCGACCGGCGCCTGGGTGCGGGTCGACCAGCGCACGGTGTGGGCCGACGCCGAGATCGCGGTGGACGACGTGGAGCTGCGCGGTCTCGACGGGTCCCTGGTGGCGCGCGGCCGGCAGACGCGGCGGCTGCTCGCGGCCTGACGCCGGGATCAGGTGACCTGATCCCGGCGCGTCCTCCCCGACCGCCCACGGTGGGGGAGGACGCGCTCCGGTGAGGGAGGACGCGCGCGGGTTCAGGCGCCGTCGACCGCCCAGTCGGCGAACACGAGGCTCACGGTGTGCTCGCTCGAGGGCCAGTTGGGCACGTTGAGCGTCTGCGGCCGGTCGGCGTCGCCCCGGGGCAGGTTGCGGGCGGTGACGGTGCCGTCCGCGTCGGGCGAGGCCGGCAGGTAGACGTCGATGCCGCTCTGGAACGGCTGCTCGGAGAAGTAGGGCAGCGGGACCAGCGTGGTGTCGCCGGGGGTGGCGACGTCGTCGTGCACGTGCAGCCCGATGGCGCCGTTGCCCACGAAGTCGGTGATGACGTCCACCGGCTCGCCGTCGTCGACGCTGAGCTCCAGGACGTCGGCATCGCCCTCGGCGTGCCACTCGCGCATGCGCATGATCACCAGTGCCGTGTGGTCGTCGCCGGTGTTGGTGTTCTGCCGGATCGTGCCGTCGGGCTCCGACGACAGCAGCCGGACGAAGTCGCTGCTGCGGACGTAGGGCTGCAGGTAGAGGTGGTGCACCACCGGCGAGGCGTCGGAGGTCAGGGCGTACTCGTAGTGGGCGCCGTTCTCGAGCTCGACGGGACCGAACTCGCCGTCCGGGCCCAGCTCCACGCTGGCGTGCGGTTCGTCGTCGGTGCGGGCGCCGGTGTCGGAGTCGATGGCCCAGATGTCGAGGGTGGCGTCGCGGCCGGTGTTGGCGGGGAAGTTGACCGCCCGGCCCGAGATATCCACGGGCTCCTTCTGCGGCACGATGTCGACCACCTCGGGCTCCTCGCCGACGAGGAACTCGTACTGGGCGGCGAAGGACTCCTTCGACGTCGCCACCTCGACGTGCGTCTGCCCCGGGAACTGCGCCTGGACCGGCGCGATGCACGGCACGATCTGCGGCTCGGGGCACGGGCGCCCGTCGATGGCGACGTACTTGGCCACCGTCGCGGCCCGGGCCGGGTCCTCGAGGTAGAGGTTGGCGACGCCGGTGCCGCGGGAGTGGCCGATCAGGTAGACCTGCTCGGCGTCGAACTCGGCCAGGGTCTCGTCGACGACCTCGGTCAGGCCCGCGGCGTAGGCCTCGATGTCCAGGCCGGCGCCGTCGTGGTCGTAGGCGACGATGCGGTCCTCGGGGTAGCCGTTGGCCACGAACCGCATGGCGTTGGACTCGATCTGCTGGGCGGACCCGGCGAAGCCGTGCACGAAGACGATCGGCAGGGCGACGTCGTCGGGCAGGGGCGGGAGCGGATCGGTGCCCTCGACCGCGGCCTCCGTCCGCTCGGCCGCGGAGCCGCCGTCGGTGCTGCCGCCGTCGTCAGCGGAGTCGGAGGAGCAGGCGGTCAGTGCCAGGGCGGCCGCGAGGGCGACGGCGTACAGCGGACGGCGGATCCCGGAGGCGGTCACGGCGACACCTTAGGGCCTCGAAGTGACCTGGGTCGCACCTCGGAATGCGCCTCGTGCCGCCCCACCTTCGTGCAGTCCGTGGACCTGTTCTCCCCGATCGCCCTGGGCGACCTGCAACTGGCCAACCGCGTCGTCATGGCGCCGCTCACCCGTCTGCGCGCGAGCGCGACCGGCGTGCCCGGCGACCTGCTCGTCGAGCACTACCGGCAGCGCGCCGGTCTGGGGCTGATCATCACCGAGGGAACCTGGCCCAACCCGCAGTCGAAGGCCTACCCCGGGCAGCCGGGCATCGTCACCGACGAGCAGGTCGCCGGCTGGAGCCGGGTCGCCGACGCCGTCCACGAGCGCGGCGGCCGCATCGTGATGCAGCTGATGCACGGTGGCCGCGTGACGCACCCGGAGATCAACGGCGGGCTCGAGGCCGAGGCGCCGTCGGCCATCGCGATCCAGGGCGTGGCCCGCACGCCGGCCGGCAAGCTGTCCTACCCGGTGCCGCACGCGCTGACGACCGACGAGCTGGCCCGCGTCCGCGACGACTTCGTGCAGGCCGCGCGCAACGCGATCGCCGCCGGACTGGACGGCGTGGAGCTGCACGGCGCCAACGGCTACCTGCTGCACGAGTTCCTGTCGCCGGCGTCCAACGAGCGCACCGATTCCTACGGCGGCACACCCGCGAACCGCGCCCGCTTCCTCGTCGAGGTGGCCACGGCGGTGGCCGAGGCGATCGGGGCTGGCCGGGTCGGCCTGCGCATCTCGCCGGAGCACAACATCCAGGACGCGTTCGAGACCGACGCCGCCGACGTGCTGCTCACCTACGGCTCGCTGCTCGACCAGCTCCGTCCGCTGGGCCTGGCCTACCTCTCGGTCCTGCACAAGGAGCCGGGCGGCGAGCTGGTGCAGGAGCTGCGGCGGCGCTTCGGTGGTCCGCTGGTCGCCAACAGCGGCTTCGGCACGGTCACCACCCGCGAGGAGGCGGTGGGCCTGATCGAGGACGCGCACGCCGAGGCCGTCGCCGTCGGGCGTGCCGTCATCGCCAACCCGGACCTGGTCGAGCGCTGGGCCGGCGAGCACCCGGAGAACGAGCCACAGCCGCACCTCTTCTACGCCGCCGGCGCCGAGGGCTACACCGACTACCCCACGCTCGAGCACGCCGGCTGAGCCCGGCTCGCTCCTCGTGATCGCCGCACGCTGAGGGTCGCCCCGATCCCGATCCGGGCGACCCTCAGCGCGGGCTGATCGAGGTCGTGGCCGCGGGCTCCTTCCGCAGCCCCTGGTCCCAGAGCTCCCACGTCTGGAGGCCCCAGAACACCGCGAAGCACCCGATCAGGCTCGCCTCGATGGTGAGCAGCCAGTGGTCGAACCCGAGCGCCCAGAGCAGCACGTTCCCCGCGACGGAGACGGCCATCGCGATCGCGGTCCAGGTGTAGCGGTTCAGGCGCCGGACCGGCGCCCGCGTCCCCTTCCGCTCGTAGTAGATGTTCACCGCGTTGACGACGACGTTGGCGAAGATGAAGGTGAACATCGCGATGGCCGCGACCGGGTGGCCGTACCGGTCGAACCACTCCGGCTGCAGCCAGAACACCGCGACCGTCGCGCCGAACAGCAGGACCGACTCCGCGTAGCCCAGGATCTCGATCCGGGTCGGGAGCGGCTCGCCGTTCGACGTCCGGCGGTTGTGCCACCAGAGCACCGCGAGCGCCGCCAGGGCGGCGCCGATGACGGCCAGCAGCGCGACGACGTTGTTGGCGATGTTGAGGTCCCGGTTGAGGTCGTCGGTGACGACCCCGCACGCGCTGGGGTCGTGGATCGGCACCAGGGCCACGAACGGGGCGCACATGCCGGCGAAGTTCAGCAGCACGTCCTCGGAGTCGGTGTTGCCCTTGAGCGACACCAGGCAGACGCCGATGGCGATGAGCGCGCCGACGAAGAGGTTCTGGACGGGGGTGTAGTAGTAGCCGCTCAGCGAGGTCTGCCAGCAGTTGCCGTCGACCCGGAGCACCTCGTGGACCACGGCGACGGCCAGGCCGAACACCATGGCCACCATCGCCAGGCGCAGGTACCGGTAGCTCTTCACGGCGGCGACCGCCGGGTCCGGCCCAGGCGTCTGCCCGGTCGCGACCTCCTCCAGCCACCTCATGCCCGCCCCCGTCCCCGTGCCCGAATCGTCGGGTCGGTCGGCGTCGGTGGCAAGGCCGGCGCGCCAGCTCGGCGTTCGAGTCGCCGGTGCCCAGCAGCGCCAGCACCCCGCTCGCGCTCGGACAGCTCTGCGGCCCTGCCGCGAGTGCCGCGTACACGTACTCGTCCAGTTGCGCCGTGGTGGGGACGGCGACCGGCGGTGGCTGCGGCAGCGCGGGGGCCTGTCCGCGGACGCGGCTGAGGTCCTCAGGCGGACGGCACCTGCGCGCGCACCGCGGCCAGGAACGCCGTCGGGTCGTCGGCGAACAGGCTGATCCTCCGCACTGTCTCCGTCCCCTCTGGCAGGCGGACCTGCAGGGGCTGGTCGAGCTCGACGTCGACGTTGGTCCGGTCCTGCATCCAGAGCTCCAGCGCGTCCGCGCCCGGGGCGAGCCGCGGCGCCTTGTCCTCGCGGGTGCGGGTCCGCCGGACCACGGCGTCGATCGTGTTCCACGGCAGCGCGACGTCCACGTCGGTCGCGTAGCGGACCCGGATGCCCTCGGGGCCGACGGCGTGCGGCCGGGTGACCATCGCAGCGAGCAGCCCGAACATCCAGAGGAGCCCCCAGATGCCGACGACGAGCAGCGGGATCCGGACGAATGGCCACCGGTGCACCAGCACGTCGACGACCACCAGCTCGAGCGCCGACACCACGATGAAGGTGACGAGCACCGCCAGCACCGACCGGTGGTAGGTGAAGCCCGTGGCGCCGGCCGGCACCCGCGGACGGCGGAAGGCGAAGCGGTACAGGCTCTGCCAGATCCCGATCTCCATCTCGACGGCGCGCCGTGCCAGGGACGTCGCCCACTCGCCGGCGGTGCGGTGCTCGGGCACGGCCGCGCTCACGACGGGTCCATGAGCTCGTGCAGCCGCGCCGTCACGGCGTCCAGGTCGGCGCGGAAGCGCTCGAGCCGGGCGGGGTCGAAGTCCGAGACCACGTGCGCCGCGATGCGGGCCCGGCCCGCCGCCATCTCCGTCACCGTCTGCGTGCCCTGCTCGGTGAGCGTCACCAGGGTGGCGCGTCGATCGGTGGGGTGGGGCGAGCGGCGGACGAAGCCGCCGGCCTCCAGGGCGTCGACCAGCCCGGTGACGTTGCGGGGACTGACCTGGAGCGCCTGCGCCAGCGCCTGCTGCGTCGTCGGCCCCGAGTGGTGGGCGACCCAGAGCAGATGGGTCCGAGCAGCCGTGAGCCCGGCGGGTTCGAGTTCGCGCGCCATGTCCGCCTGGATCAGCAGCGCGATCTCCAGCAGCCGGTCGAAGACGTCGATGTCGTCGGGCATTATCGTGAAGCTACTACACGATGTATGCCGTGCACGATGTCGTCGACCAGCGGGCACCGGGCCCGCCTGCAGGTGCAGGCCGGCCGGGTGTGATCGCTCAGTCCGTCAGCCGGCCGATTCGATGAGCTGCGCCATGCGCTCCTGCTCGCCGAGCACGTCTCCGATCCGGTTCTGCACCTCGTCGAGCCGTCCGATGATCTCGCCGGTCGTGCGGATGCCCTCGCCGACGGCCTTGCTGCTGGTCTGGATGCCGGCGATCTGGTCGGCGACCCGCTGCGTTGCCTTCGCCGTCTCGCGCGCCAGGTCCTTCACCTCGCTGGCCACGACCGCGAAGCCCTTGCCCACCTCGCCGGCCCGGGCCGCCTCGATGGTGGCGTTCAGCGCCAGGAGGTTGGTCTGGTCGGCGATGCCCGAGATGATCCGGATGACCTCGCCGACGGCGGCGGACGCCTCGTCCAGCGCGACGACGTCGCCGGTCATGGTCGAAGCCTGGTGCACCGCGCTCTCCGCCACCTGCCCGGCCTCGTTGGCGGCCTCGCGCAAGCGCCCCACGGTCACCAGCAGCTCGCGGGCGTTCTCCGCGCTCTCCTCGTTGCGGCGCAGCACGTCCAGCCGCTGGGAGACCAGCTGCTGCACGTTGCGCAGCGACGCGGACCGCGAGTCGGAGAGCTCGATGGTGTCGGTGACGAAGAAGTCCATCGTGCCGACCACCCGCCCGCTCACGACGAGCGGGAAGCAGACGCCGGACTTCACCCCGGCGCGCTGTGCCGCGGGTGCGCGCACGCAGTCGGTCACCTGGCCGATGTCCTGCACGAACACCAGCTCCTTCGCCCGCCAGGCCCGGCCGGACAGGCCCACGCCCTGGGCGAAGCTGGCGCTGAGGGTGACGGCGCGGAACTCCTCACCGGCCGATCCCGACTCCTGCTGGAACCGCAGCACGTTCGCCGACTCGTCCAGCGCCCAGTACGAGCCGTACGCCCAGCCGAAGGCGCTGCGCACGGTGTCGAGCGCCACCCGCAGCGCCTCCTCCTGGTTGCGCGCGGCGCCGATCTTGGTGACGACGGTGGTCACGGCCTCGCGGTCGTGCAGCGTCTCCTGCAGGTGTGCCCGCGCCAGGGCGGCCCGCTGGGCGTGCACCAGCACGCCGCGCAGCGCCCGCCACTTCGACTGGCGCCCGCCGAAGAAGGGCAGCTCGCTGTCGTTGTAGAACTCGTAGAGGGAGACGACCGCCCCGCGCTCGTCGAGGATCGGGAGGACGCAGCCGCGCCGGGCGCCGGCCGCCTGGGCGGCCTTCCAGCGCCCGCAGAAGCCCGGGTCGGTGGTCTCGTTGGCCAGGACCACGTCCTGCGTCTTGATCGCCCGGCCGGCGAGCCCCTCGTGCGGCATCAGCCGCTCGACCCGCGCGGCCCGCATCGCATCGGTGTAGCGGCCGCCTTCGGCCGCCAGGGAGAACCCGCCGTCGGGGTCGGCCATCCAGGCGGCGCCGTAGTCCAGGCCGAGCTCGCGGGCCAGCGTGGTGACGATCGTCCGGTGGGCGTCGGCGCCGTCGGTGACGCCGGCGTCCAGGGCGTTGATCACCGCCTCGACCGCCTCCACGTCGCGGGGGACGGGCGCAGGGGTGGTCCCATGGGTGGCCCTGAGGGCGCGTCGGCTCATCGGTCTCTCTCGGTCGGCTCGTCGGGCGACCGGAACTCCGCGTCGCCGTATGCCGGTATCGGCAGACCTCGTTCCGTCAGGTACCGACGGCGGGGCACCAATTCGTCGCGGGCAACCCGATGGCCCCTCAGGCGGTTGTGCGGTCGGCGTCCCCGGTGCCCGGGCCCGCGCCGAGCTCCTCGCCGTGCACGTGTCCGAACGTCGATCCGGCCGCGGGGTGCGGCCCCTCGCGCAGCAGCGACGCCTTCATCTCCGCCGGCGCCAGCGCCCGCGCGACGTGCCACCCGACCACCGCGACGATCGTCCCGAGCGCGATCCCGCCCAGGGAGAAGTCGTCGGTGATCTGCAGCAGCGGGGCGTCGCTGCCCGAGTTGCCGACGGCGATGACGATCCCGGCGGCCAGCGGGACCAGGTTGATCGGGTTGGCGAAGTCGACGCGGTTCTCCTTCCAGATCTTCGCGCCGAGCAGCCCGATCATCCCGTAGAGGACGACGGTGATCCCGCCGAGCACGCCACCGGGGATCGCGTTGATCAGCGCGCCGAACTTCGGCACCAGGCCCAGCACGATCGCCACGACGGCGGCCACGTAGTACGCCGCGGTCGAGTACACGCGGGTCGCGGCCATCACGCCGATGTTCTCCGCGTACGTGGTCGTCGGGGCGCCGCCGACCGACGTGGCGACGACGGTGGCCACGCCGTCGGCGAACACCGTCCGGCCGATCATCGGGTCGAGGTCGCGGCGGGTCATCTCGGCCACCGCCTTGACGTGCCCGGCGTTCTCCGCGACCAGCGCGATGACCGCCGGCAGCACCAGCAGCGCGAAGTTGGCCGAGAACGACGGCGCCGTGAACTCCGGCAGACCGAACCAGGGGGCGTTGCCGACGGCGTCGAAGCTGACCCGGTCGTGGGCGAACGGTGTCGCCAGGCAGTAGGGACCCTCGCTGTCGCACGCCTCCCCGGCGGCGTCGCGCAGGTTCTGACCGGGCAGCGCCGAGGTCAGCGGCCCTGCGGTGACGTCGAGCAGGATCGAGAGCAGGTAGCCGAAGACCAGCCCCAGCAGGATCGAGATGCGGGCGAGGAATCCGCGCAGCAGCAGCGAGGCCACGATGACGAACGTCATGGTCGCCAGCGCCACCCACTGGTCCTGCAGCCAGTAGGTCGCCGTCGCCACCGGCGCGAGGTTGAAGCCGATGAGCATGACCACCGCACCGGTCACCGCCGGGGGCAGCACGCGGTTGACCACGCGCACCCCCACCAGGTGGATGACCAGCCCGGCCAGCGCGAGGACGAGGCCGGAGACCAGCAGCGCACCGAGGACGTCGGCGTCCGAGCCACCCGCGGCCCGCACGGCGACGACGCCGCCGACGAAGGAGGCGGAGCTGCCCAGGTAGCTGGGCGCCTTCCCCTGCACGATGAGCAGGAAGAGGATCGTCGCGACCCCGCTCATCATGATCGCCAGGTTGGCGTCCAGGCCCATGAGCAGCGGGAAGACGAACGTCGCCCCGAACATGGCGACGACGTGCTGGGCGCCGATCCCGGCGGTGCGCGGCCAGGAGAGCCGCTCGTCCGGGGCCACCGCCTCGCCCAGCGGCGGGGTCGTCCCGTCGCCGTAGAGCTTCCAGCCGAACGCCATCGGTGCCTCCTCGACTGCCACGTCCGCCCGCGACCGGCGGCGGGCGACGGGCATCGTCGCACCACCGCGGGCCGGCGGTACGGGCGGTCCTCAGCCCCTGCGTGCCCGGGTGGCGACGCGGTGCTGCCAGACCACCAGCGCCGGCGTGCCGAGCAGCTCGAGCGCGGTGGCGCCGACCAGGGCCGGGGAGGGCCGGCCGGTCCTGCGCCAGGCCAGCAGGCGCGCCGCCCCGCCGGCGAAGAGGGCACCCGAGACGCCGCGGACCAGCGCCCCTCGCTGCTCGATCCGGGGGAGGGCGGACCAGATCAGCGGGGCCGCCGCGGCGTAGATGGCGTGGGTGTAGCGGTACTCGCTCTCCACGTCGGGCGCCGCGGCGCCGCCGCCGGGCAGCGATGCCGGGCCGACCAGGGCGCCGGCCAGGCCGGACGCCAGCGGTATGGCCGCCAGCGCGCCCAGGGTGATCTGCAGGCCGCGACGGCCGCCGTCGGAGGAGGTCATCGCAGGACCGTCGCACAGCGCCACGGACCCGACCAGCGCGGGAGTCCCTGCTCCGCTCAGTCCAGCGCGCAGCTCAGCAGCCCCCCGACGGCGTCGGCGAACTCGTCGCTCCGGGTCAGCGGCTCCGGGAACGCGACGCGCACGTCGTAGCCGCCGCGGGACGACTCGACCCGGTACCGCACGCCGAACCGGTCCAGCCCGAGCAGCCGGACGTCGTCCCTCCGCCCGGCCCAGGTCTGCACCCGCACGCGCAGCCGGGCCAGCGCGTCGGCCTCCGCGGTCAGCAGGTCGGCCTCGGCGAGGGTGACCGGATCGGGCGCCGCGGCGACGAAGTCCTCCGGCTCGACGTGCTCCACCGCCTGCGCCTCGTGGAGGACGACGTCGGCGATGTCGAGCTCCAGCAGCGTGGCGGTGAGCCCGACGTCGAAGAGGGCGTCGCACGGGCAGGCGTCGGCGAACGCGAGCACGGCGGCCGGCACCTCCGCGGCGGGCAGCGGTGTCAGCCAGCCGGCGAGCTCCACGAGGGCCCGGACCGGCTGGCGCGGGAGCGCGGGCGCCCGGTCGGTCACGGTCAGCCGTGCCGGGAGGTCGCCGACCGGGGAACCGGCCAGCGCCGGCAGGAGCGGTCCGGAGCTGGGGACGACGACGAGGGTCCGGCCGTCGGCCGTCGTCGCCGCTGCCAGCGCGGGGGTCGTGCCCGTGCCGAGGACGTGCAGCGCCGCCGTGGGGCGAGCGGCCACCGTGCGGGCCCGCTCGGCCGGCGACGGCTGACCGCCCGCGGCCGCGGGAGCCGTGACCGGAGCCGGGGTGCCGGCACCGAGCCGGCTCGGCCTGCGATCACTCGTCATGGGACCACCTCGAAGCTCTCCGTCGGGCTAGTAAGGTGAGCCTAACCAAACATGGAGGTCCCCGTGAACACACCCCGCCCCAAGATCCGGATCAGCCGCACGCTCGGCATCGCGCTCACCCCCAAGGCGGTCGCCTACTTCGAGCGCCGGCCGTACCCGCCGGGCGAGCACGGCCGCAAACGCCGCAAGGACAGCGACTACTCCACCCGGCTCAAGGAGAAGCAGCGGCTGCGGGCGCAGTACGACATCAGCGAGACCCAGCTGCGGGCGGCGTTCGACCGTGCCAAGCGGACGGGCGGCAAGACCGGCGAGGCGCTGATCCAGGACCTCGAGTCGCGGCTGGACGCCACCGTCCTGCGCGCCGGCTTCGCCCGCACCATCTACCAGGCGCGCCAGTTCGTGACCCACCAGCACGTGCTGGTCAACGGCAAGCGGGTCGACCGCCCCTCCTACCGCCTCAAGCCCGGCGACTTCGTCCAGATCGCGGAGAAGTCAGCCACCTTGGAGCCCTTCCTCGTCGCTGCGTCCGGCGCGCACGCCGAGCCGCCGAAGTACCTCGAGGTGAGCCTGGCCGACCTGGTCGCGCGCTACGAGCGGACGCCGACCCGCGACGAGGTCCCGGTGATCTGCGAGGAGCAGCTGGTCGTGGAGTACTACTCCCGCTGATCCCGCCCCACGAGTGGTGGCTGAGCCCGCTGCCGCCCGACGGGTCCCGGCGGCCGCTCAGTGATGCAGGTCGGCCGGGACCCGGACGGCCAGGACGGCGACGTCGTCGTCCGTGCGACCGCCCAGCTCGGTGAGCAGCCCGTCGCAGAGCTTGTCGAGCGGCTGGCGACCTCGCCGCTCGAGCTCCGTGACCAGCCAGTCGGTGCCCTCGTCGAGCGTCGAGCCCCGCCGCTCGACCAGCCCGTCGGTGTAGAAGAAGACGGTGTCGCCGGGGGCCAGGCCCAGCTGGTGATCCAGCCGTGGGGCCGCCGGGTCGATGCCGAGCAGCAGCTCCGGCGTCCGGGCCAGCAGCTCGGTGCTGCCGTCGCGGCGGACCAGGACCGGCGCGGGGTGGCCGGCGTTCGACCACCGCATCGTCACCGTCCCGTCCCCGCCGTCCACGGCCGCGACGACCACGGTGACCAGCGTCGGGCGGCGCCGGGTGGTGAGCACCCGGTCCAGTCCGCCGAGGACGGCCGCGGGCGACGCGGAGCCGGTCTGGGCGATGGCGCGGAGCATGCCCCGCACCTCCGCCATGGCCGCCGCGGCCTTTCCGTCGTGGCCGGCGACGTCCCCGATGACCAGCACCGTCCCACCGCCGGGGAGGCCGAAGCCGTCGTACCAGTCCCCGCCCACCTGCGCGTGCCGGCCGGCCGGGACGTAGCGGACCGCGGACTGCATCCCGGGGAGGGACGGCGGGTCGCCGAGCAGGTGCCGCTGCAGCGTCTCGGCGGTATCGAGCACCGCCCTGGCGGCCGCGGCCTCCTCGCCGAGGCGGGCCATCTCCGCCTCCCGGCGCAGCCGCAGGGTGCTCGCGACGACGGCGGCGGCGGTGCCCGCCGCGATGCCCGCCAGCCGGATCAGCTGCGCCGTGAACTGGGTGCCGGTGTACAGCTGGTCGTAGACGCCGAGCAGTGCTGCCACGACGACGGCCAGGGCCCCGTACGCCAGGGTCGCCCGCCGCCCCAGCGCGGTGGCGGCGACGAGCGGCGCGATGACGACCAGGGTGAGGACGGCGCGGTCGCGGCCCATGAGGATGTCGAGCAGCGCGACGATCGTCAGGACGGCGAGCGGCAACGCTCGTTGGATGCGGGCCAGCCTGTCCAATGATCGCTCCCGTCCGACGCGGCCCCGGGCCGCTGCTGGACCCTGCGCGCGAACCGTAGAGGACGAGACCGGTCCGGAAGGACAGGAGCGGTGCGGCCGGGCCCCGTGGCGGGCAGCCGGCATCGGGCGGGGCGGTGGGCGGCCATCGCCCGCAGGGTCGATTCGAGCGACTCCAAGCTCTTCTGGGACAGGAGTAAACAACGCGGCCGGTCTGCCGAAAGCTGCTCCGTCAAGGATGACGGCACAGCCATCGCGGACCGGATGCATCGCACCCGGACGGGGTCTGGGCCACCGAGAGAACGGACTCCCCCCATGCGCCTGTCGCGCGTTCTGCTCGCCGGTGCCGCGGTCGCCGCCGCCGGCATCGCCACCTCCGCCTTCACGGCCAGCAACACCGTGCCCGACAGCGTCGCCGGCTACGGCCAGGGCCTGGTCACCGGTGCGACGGTCACCGACATCAACTACGTCGCCAACGTCGACGACGGCACGATCCTGGACGCCGTCGTCTTCACCGTGACCACCGACATCACGAACGCCACCTCCACCATGACGCTGAAGAGCGGGGCCGACAGCAACGGCGACGGCGGCAACGTCGTGGGCGACCCCTACGCCTGCAGCGTGACGACCGGCTGGGATGCCGGAGCGCCCACGCCGTTCCTGCTCCTGACCTGCGACACCACCGTCGGTGGCCCCCGCAACTTCGAGGACTTCAACTCCGTCGGTCTGACGGTCCTCCAGTAGTCGGAGGCGCGTGCCCTCGCATGAGCAACGCAGTCAAGGCCGCCAGCGCCAGCGCCGTCGTGGCGCTGGTGCTGGCGGCTGTCTGGTTGTTCTGGCCGGTGCAGCTCGGTGGCGCCACCACCTACGTCACCACCCACGGTGTGAGCATGGAGCCGTCGTTCTCCACCGGTGACCTCGCAGTGCTGCGGCCCGCCGACTCCTACGAGGTGGGCGACGTGGTCGCCTACCACTCGGAGACGCTGGACACCGTCGTCATGCACCGGATCGTCGCCGTCGAGGGCGACCGGTTCGTGCTGCAGGGCGACAACAACGACTGGCTCGACGAGGACCGCCCCACCTCCGACGAGCTGCTCGGCACGCTGTTCCGCCAGGTGCCGCAGGGCGGCAAGGTGCTGGCCGCCATCGCCTCGCCGTGGTCGCTGGCGCTCATCGCCGCCGTCGTGTCCGGGGTGTTCGGCAACAGCCGCCGCCCGGCGAAGGGCCGCCACGCAGCCCGCCGGCGCCCTGCCGGCCCCGGCCCTGTGCTCGCGCTGCCGACCGCGTTCTCGATGCCCACGCGCGCGCAGGCCCGCCAGGTGGCGGTCGCCTCGGGCGCCGTCGCCATCCTGGCGGCTGCCGCCGGCGCCACGCTGCTCGCGCTGCCCTCGACCGAGACCGAGGCCAGGAACCAGCCGGTGGCCCAGCAGGGCCGGTTCACCTACACCGGCGCTGCCCAGGCCGGGACGACCTACCCGACCGGCGTCATCTCGACCGGTGACCCGATCTACACCAAGCTCGCCGATGCCGTCACGGTCTCCTTCGAGCACACGGTCAGCGCCCCTGGCCTCGATGACGTCGCCGGCGCCTTGCGGCTCGACCTCTCCGTCGCGACCGCCGACGGGTGGAGCGCCGTGCTCGGCAGCAGCCCTTCCGCCGTCGTGCGGGACGGGAAGGCCACCGCAACGGCCGCCGTCGACCCGACCCAGGCCGCGGCCCTCGTCGGCCGGCACGTCGCGGAGATCGGCAGCAGTGCCGGAGCGGCGAAGATCGTGGTCACTCCCGTCGTGGACGTGACCGGCAGCCTCCGGGGACAGGGCTTCACAGCCGCGGAACTGGAGCCGCTCACCTTCGCCATGGACGCCGTCGCGTTGCGTCCGCCGGCCGCCGAGGCCGCCTTCGCGCCCACGACCTCCGTCCCCGTGTCCGTCGACGAGGTGGTGGCGCGGTCGTTCACCCTGCTCGGCGTGGACCTGTCCATCCACGTGGCGCGGGTCGTAGCGGTCGGAGTGCTCGTCATGGCCGTGTTCGTGGGCGCCGTGGCCGGGGGCATCGGCCGCGCGCGGCAGGGGGACGCGGCCGACGAGTTCGCCGTCCGCAACGCCGCGCGCATCCTGCCCGTCGCCGGGCTCACCCCCGGGCGGAGCGTCGTCGACGTCTCCGACGCCCAGGCGCTGCGGCGCGTCGCGGAGCGGATGGACGGCCTGCTGCTGCACCACGCCGGTCCCGACGGGCAGACCTTCGCCGTCCAGGACAACGAGACGACCTACCGCTTCGTCTTCCCCGACACGGCGGTCACCAGGACGCCGCCGCCCCCGCCACCACCGGCACGGGTCGCGCCGGCCCCGGTCACCGCGCCCCTGCCGCGCGTCGCCTGACGGCGACCGGACCGGTCAGCGGCGCCAGAAGTCGAAGCGGTCCCGGCCGGGACGGAACCCCGCCGCCTCGACGACGTCGACGGCGAGGTCGAACTTCTGGCCCACCGCGGACGGCGTGTGCGCGTCGCTGCCGAAGCTGACCGCCTCACCGCCCTCCTCGTGGAACCAGCGCATCTGGTCGGCGGAGGCCAGGGGGCTGGTGGTGTTGATCTCCAGCGCCCGCCCGGAGCGGGCCAGCGCGCGGAACACCGCCCGGTACTCCTCCTCGTAGTCCTTCTCGACGTACCGGTGCGTTCCGCCGGGCCAGTAGCGGCGCGGGAAGTCCGCGTGCGCCAGCACCTGGAAGACCGCGCTGCTCTCGATCATGTCCACCAGCTCGCCGAGGTAGCGGCGCATCGTGCCGTCCGCGTCGTCCCACAGCAGGTGGCCCACGCCGTAGAGCCGGCCACCCTTGGCCAGCGAGTGCAGCGAGCCGAGGATGCGGTCGACCGGTGCGTCCCGCAGGTAGGCGGCCACGCTGCTGCCGAACAGGTGCGGCTCGCCCGTCTCGACGCCGGACAGGATGCGCAGGTCGGGGAAGCGGCCGCGGACGTCCTCCAGCTCGGCGAAGTAGCCCTCGACGTCGATCTCCGCGTGCCGGGACGCGTGCCGTTCGACCAGGCCCTCGTCGGTCGCCCGGTCGTCGGGGTCCCAGACGGTGAAGTCGAGGTGCTCGGTGAAGGCGATCGCCGGGAGTCCCAGCTGGACGGCCTTCTCGCAGGCCCGGCGCATCGTCGAGGAGTCGGCGGTGTCCCAGGACCAGTGCGTGTGGACGTGGTTGTCCGGCGGTCGCTGCCCCTCGTGTGCCATCGCCTGTGGATTCTCCACCGTCGTCCACCGGTCCTGCGCGCTGGTCCGTCCTGTCACCGGCGGTGCCTACTGTCGGGGCATGACCACCGCCGCGCCGTCGTCCGAGGTCGCCAGCTCCGTGCACGCCGAGGCGCTGGCCGTACTCCGCGAGCTCACCGGCCGGCCGGACGCCGTCTTCCGCGAGGGCCAGGACGCCGCGGTCTCGGCGCTGGTCGAGCGCTCGCAGCGGGCGCTGGTCGTGCAGCGCACCGGCTGGGGCAAGTCCGCCGTCTACTTCGTCTCCACCGCGCTGCTCCGCCGCCGGGGCAAGGGCCCGACCTTGCTCGTGAGCCCCCTGCTGGCGCTGATGCGCGACCAGGTGGCGGCAGCGGCCCGCGCCGGCATCCGCGCGGTCGAGATCTCCAGCGCCAACATGACCGAGTGGGACGACATCGCCGCCCGCCTCGCGGCCGACGACGTCGACGTCCTGCTGGTCTCGCCCGAACGCCTCACCAACCCGCGGTTCCGCGAGGAGCAGCTGCCCGGCTTGGTCGCCCGCTGCGGCCTGGTGGTCGTCGACGAGGCGCACTGCGTCTCCGACTGGGGCCACGACTTCCGCCCCGATTACCGCCGCATCCGCGACCTGCTGGGCACGCTCCCGGCCGGGACGCCGGTGCTCGCGACGACCGCCACCGCCAACGAGCGCGTGGTGGAGGACGTCGCCGAGCAGCTGGGCGCCGGCGGCGTCGAGGTGACGACCGTCCGCGGCCCCCTCTCCCGCGACTCGCTCCGGCTGGGCGTGCTCCGGCTGCCGTCCGACCGCGCCCGGCTCGCCTGGCTGGCCGCGCGCATCGGCGACCTCCCGGGCAGCGGCATCGTCTACGCGCTCACCGTCGCCGCGGCGGAGGAGACCGCCGCCCTGCTCCGGGACGCCGGGCACGAGGTGCGCGCCTACACCGGCCGGCTGGACGACGCCGACCGCAAGGACGCCGAGGAGGCGCTGCGGGAGAACCGGGTCAAGGCCCTGGTGGCCACCTCCGCGCTGGGCATGGGCTTCGACAAGCCCGACCTCGGGTTCGTCGTCCACCTCGGCGCGCCGTCGTCCCCGGTCAGCTACTACCAGCAGGTCGGCCGTGCCGGCCGCGCGGTGGAGCACGCCGACGTGCTGCTGCTCCCCGGTCCCGAGGACATCGCGATCTGGCAGTGGTTCGCCACCTCCTCCATGCCGCGGGAGGACCACGCCGCCGCGGTGCTCACGGCGATGGCCGACGGCAAGGCCTGGTCGGTGGCCCGGCTGGAGACGGTCGCCGACGTGCGCCGGTCGCGGCTGGAGCTGCTGCTCAAGGTCCTCGCCGTCGACGGGGCGGTCGAGCGGGTGCAGGGCGGCTGGCGCTCCACCGGCCGGCCCTGGGTCTACGACGCCGAGCGGTACGGGCGCGTGACCCGCACCCGGGAGGCCGAGCAGCGGGCGATGATCGCCTACGCCAAGCCGGTGGACGAGGCCGAGTGCCGGATGGCCTTCCTGCAGTCCGCGCTCGACGACCCGACGGCCGCTCCGTGCGGGCGGTGCGACGTCTGCGCCGGGCCCTGGTACTCCACCGACGTCCCCGAGGCCGCCGCGGAGGCCGCCTCGGCGGCGCTGGACCGGCCCGGCGTGGAGCTCGCTCCGCGCGCGCAGTGGCCGACCGGCGCGGACCGGCTGGGCGTCGACGTCAAGGGCAAGATCGCCGTGGGCGACCAGCTCGAGCCCGGCCGCGCCGTCGCCCGGCTCACCGACCTGGGCTGGGGTCAGCGGCTGCGCTCCCTGCTCGGCGACGACGGCGTGGGTGGTGTCGTCGACCTCGAGGCGCCCGGCATCGAGGAGGACCCCGACGCCGCGTTCGACGTGCCCCTGCAGCGCTCGATCTCCGACCTCCCCCCGGACGACGAGCTCCTCCGCGCGTGCGCGCGGGTGCTGGCCGCCTGGGACTGGTCGCAGCGGCCGGTCGCCGTCGTGGCGGTTCCGTCCCGCCGGCGGCCCCGTCTGGTGACCGGAGTGGCCCAGGGGCTGGCCCGCATGGGGCGGCTGGACTACCTGGGGGAGATGTCGCTCGCGCACGGCGGGCCGACCGGCCAGCCCGGGGGGAACAGCGCCTTCCGGCTGGCGGGGGTCTGGGACCGGATCGTCGTGGGGCCCGAGCTCCGCGAGCGGCTCGCGTCGCTCCCCGGACCGGTCCTGCTGGTCGACGACCTCGCCGACTCCCGCTGGACGATGACCGTGGCGGGTCGCGAGCTGCGCCGGGCCGGTGCCCCGGCGGTGCTGCCGTTCGCGCTCGCGCTCACCGCCTGACCGAACGTCTGTCCACAGCTTTTCGCACACATGTGCGAAAACTCGGAGTAGCGTCCAGGGCATGACGCTGGCCCATCAGCCTTCGATGTGGGACGTGGCCGAAGAGGCCACGCTGACCCCGCTGGCCGGCCGCGTGCAGCGGCACGCGCTGAGCGCCGGCGCCTGGGTGGACCACCTGCCCGGCTGGGTGGACGGTTCGGACGCGGTGCTCGAGGTGCTGCTCGGGGACATCGGCTGGCGGGCCGATCGGCGCCAGATGTACGACCGCGAGGTGGCCGTGCCGCGCCTGCTGCGCTGGTACGGCGGGGACGAGACGCTGCCGCACCCGCTGCTGACCGAGGCGCGCACGGCGCTGAACGACCACTACTGGCCCGAGCTCGGTGAGCCGTTCGTGAGCGCGGGCATGTGCCTGTACCGCGACGGCCGGGACAGCGTGGCCTGGCACGGCGACCGGATGGGCCGCGGACGGTCCGGCGACACGATGGTCGCGATCGTCTCGTTCGGGTCCCCGCGACCGCTCCTGCTGCGCCCGGTCGCCGGCGGGCCGAGCCTGCGCTTCCCCCTGGGACACGGGGACCTCGTGGTCATGGGGGGTTCGTGCCAGCGCACCTGGGAGCACTGCATCCCCAAGACCAGCAAGCCGGTCGGGCCGAGGGTGAGCGTGCAGTTCCGGCCCCGCGGTGTGGCCTGAACGCACCGTCGAGCCGCGGGGTGACAACCCTCCAGAGCGTGCAGAACCCCGTCGAACCGCGGGTCCTGCCCACCGGATCGACGGCTCCAGGCCCCCTCGCGGGACCCCCCTGCAGAGACCCCCTGAGACCGTGTAATGTTCTCCATGCGCCGCGCGGCCCTGAGGGGCCGCCGGACCGGGACCCGCCGCTGGCGGGGGCAACGGAAACCGGCGTAGTGTTGGACATCCAGCCAGGGACGAAGCCCGGAAGGGTCGAGTGTCTGCGCGTCCGCTCTTTGAGAACTCAACAGCGTGCCGAAAGTCAGTGCCAAGTAATACCCCGTGCCAGGGCATTCGTGTTCTGGTTTGGGATTCCTTTGGTTGATTGATATCGAGAGTGCTAGCTCTCGGTTCTCAGCTGCGATCAAATCATCTACGGAGAGTTTGATCCTGGCTCAGGACGAACGCTGGCGGCGTGCTTAACACATGCAAGTCGAACGGTGAACCCGCTTCGGTGGGGGATCAGTGGCGAACGGGTGAGTAACACGTGGGCAACCTGCCCTCAGCTCTGGGATAACTCCAAGAAATTGGGGCTAATACCGGATATGACCGCTGACCGCATGGTCTGGTGGTGGAAAGATTTATCGGCTGGGGATGGGCCCGCGGCCTATCAGCTTGTTGGTGGGGTAGTGGCCTACCAAGGCGACGACGGGTAGCCGGCCTGAGAGGGTGACCGGCCACACTGGGACTGAGACACGGCCCAGACTCCTACGGGAGGCAGCAGTGGGGAATATTGCGCAATGGGCGAAAGCCTGACGCAGCGACGCCGCGTGGGGGATGACGGCCTTCGGGTTGTAAACCTCTTTCAGCAGGGACGAAGCGAAAGTGACGGTACCTGCAGAAGAAGCACCGGCCAACTACGTGCCAGCAGCCGCGGTAATACGTAGGGTGCAAGCGTTGTCCGGAATTATTGGGCGTAAAGAGCTCGTAGGCGGTTTGTTGCGTCGGCTGTGAAAACCTGAGGCTCAACCTCAGGCCTGCAGTCGATACGAGCAGACTAGAGTGTTGCAGGGGAGACTGGAATTCCTGGTGTAGCGGTGAAATGCGCAGATATCAGGAGGAACACCGGTGGCGAAGGCGGGTCTCTGGGCAACAACTGACGCTGAGGAGCGAAAGCGTGGGGAGCGAACAGGATTAGATACCCTGGTAGTCCACGCCGTAAACGTTGGGCGCTAGGTGTGGGGCTCATTCCACGAGTTCCGTGCCGCAGCTAACGCATTAAGCGCCCCGCCTGGGGAGTACGGCCGCAAGGCTAAAACTCAAAGGAATTGACGGGGGCCCGCACAAGCGGCGGAGCATGTTGCTTAATTCGATGCAACGCGAAGAACCTTACCTAGGCTTGACATGCACGGAAATCCTCCAGAGATGGTGGGTCCGTAAGGGCCGTGCACAGGTGGTGCATGGTTGTCGTCAGCTCGTGTCGTGAGATGTTGGGTTAAGTCCCGCAACGAGCGCAACCCTCGTTCTATGTTGCCAGCACGTCATGGTGGGGACTCATAGGAGACTGCCGGGGTCAACTCGGAGGAAGGTGGGGATGACGTCAAATCATCATGCCCCTTATGTCTAGGGCTGCAAACATGCTACAATGGCCGGTACAAAGGGCTGCGATACCGCGAGGTGGAGCGAATCCCAAAAAGCCGGTCTCAGTTCGGATTGGGGTCTGCAACTCGACCCCATGAAGTTGGAGTCGCTAGTAATCGCAGATCAGCAACGCTGCGGTGAATACGTTCCCGGGCCTTGTACACACCGCCCGTCACGTCACGAAAGTCGGTAACGCCCGAAGCCGGTGGCCCAACCCTTGTGGAGGGAGCCGTCGAAGGCGGGATCGGCGATTGGGACGAAGTCGTAACAAGGTAGCCGTACCGGAAGGTGCGGCTGGATCACCTCCTTTCTAAGGAGCACTTCACCGGCAAGCTCAGCTTGTCGGTGCAGAGCCGCGCCCACACCATGATCGGTGCCCCGTCTGGGGGTGCCGGCGCAGCGTGTGGGGTGGTGCTCGAGGGTGGAACGCTGACCAGTTCGGCCGGCAGCTGCGGCTGCCCCTAGTACGGCGTCACGTGTGGCGTGTGG